>JAHFQA010000028.1:0-12199 GCA_023266475.1 Candidatus Woesearchaeota archaeon
ATACTGGGGTATTATTTACAGTAAAAATAATTTCATAAGAATGAAAAAGTCTATCTCTTTGCCTTTGCGTCCCTTTCCCTTACAAATTTTTCAGGTGGCCTTCTGTAATGCCTCCAGAAATCATTTATTCTTTGTTCGTCTGTCCTTCGCTGCTGGATAATTTCATCTGGCAGGTTATCTGGCGTAGAGAATACCATAGCGCTTGGCTTGTCCTTTCTAAACTTTGAATATCTTTCCTTTTTAACGCTGACTTTCTTAGCCTTGTTCTTGTTTTTCTTTTTTCCCATACGTTTTGTGAAATGGAACTAATATTTAAAATTAATGCGGAGGACAGGATTCGAACCTGCGTAGGCACTAAGCCAATAGGTGTCTTCGTAATCATCGCAGTATTTTGCTCATTACACCTAAGCCTATCCCGTTTGGCCGCTCCGGCACCTCCGCATTTAAGAATTTGTGGATTGCTGAATATTCTTTAAAAATGTTGTTGTTTTATTAAATTAATCTTGATAGAATTCAATAATTTATTTTTTTACTTTATCTTCTTCTGCCACTTGTAATGTCTCATCCTTGCACTCTTGCCGTATCCACATGATGCGCATTTGCTTTTGTTCAGGTTAAGAGTCCTTTTCCCGCAGCGCCGGCAATAGATCATATTCTTTTTGCCAGACTTCTCGCCCATCGATGGTGTTCCTTTCATTTTGTTTCACCAAAAATTCAGAATTCTAATCTGTTGAAATTATTGTAATCGTATCGCCTCTTATAAAAACAACGCCAAGCTTTCTTGTGACTTCGCCATTCATCCTTTCCTCTGCATCCTCAAGCACGACGTTTATATGGATGTCAAATGACTTTAATTTGCCAACATACTGCTTGTTGTTTTTCAATTCAACAAGTATCCTCTTGTCTCGCGACTTGTTTAATGCATCTAGCGGTCTTGCTGGTTCCATGAAAATTAACACCATAAATTTATATTAAAAAGAAATTTGGCTTCTTTATAAATGTTGCTAAATTTTTTCAAATCATTTATTCAAAATATAAATTCTTAATGTGCTGGAGCCAAACTAGGCATATAATTATAGCTGCTTAAATTTTGTGATGGCTTTTTCCAATTTTTTTCCAAATATTTCAAACCGATGCCTACTGGCAATGCCCCAGCTGCAAAAGTTGGCGCAAGATACTCATTTCCCATGTAGTTTAATCCAAGCTGGCTTATGTTATTTGCTGCCAGCGTGTAGAATGGCGAAAATGCCAGACCTACCCAGAACCAATGCGGCCAGAAATTTTGGGTTATTGCTTTTCCTAATCCTCTTGGATTTAAATAATTGTCAATCAAATGGCCTGCTGCCCTGAAGGAGCCTACAAACGCGGCGTTGTAGGCAGTTGATGCATAAATCCCTTTTACCCACCATGCATCACTTACATACTTTGCAACTAAAGGCAAAGTTGCATCATTGAGCCAAACCATTGGGTGTATCACAGCGTTAACAGCAGAGTATGTTGTAAGTGCGCTGGAAACAGAATCATAAAGTGATTCGCCTTTTGCTAATCCACCAATAGCACCTCCTAAAGCAAAAGATGAGCCCACCCAAATTCCAAGACTTCCAACTAATGAAACACTCAAAGCTGTAGTAGCAGCAGCCATTCCAAGTTTCCAACCTAATTTAGCTGCTTTCCTTATGAAGCCTTTGCTTTCCTTGTCCTTAACTTTGTCTTCTAAGCTCATTTTGCATTCCCAATAATTTTTCAATGCGCTGCTGCAGGCGAATAGTTTTGGAATGAAGATGCCGCTGTCCTTGATTGAGCAGCTCCTGCTACAATTCTATAGAACATATCAGCAACGACAATAGAAGGATACCCTCTTAAGTCTAAACCACTTATTGTTGCTGGAATTCCGTAACCATTTATTGTAAGTGCAACCGGTAATCCAAGCCATAATGTAGAATTTTTCAAAACAGGCAAGTAATTTCTGCTGAAATGATTAATTATTCCAGACGGATTAAAGTTGTTTTTTACAATGTAATCAATGCCCATGTACGCGCCTGTAAAAATGGGATTTACAGCAGCTACACCAGCAACAGCTCTTGAAATTCCAGGGGTTGGAAAATAAGCTGATGCTAAATCATATCCCCATACGCCAACGATTCCTGTAAGAGAACCAACTGAAAAGTCTTTAATTAGACCTTCAATCCCTTTTGATTTTTTGTCTGGGTTTTTTCCGATGGCATTCAAGACTGCAGAACCTGCTGCAAATGCAATACCTGTCAAAGGACCTGAAATGCCAACCATGCCATAACTAAAAATACCGGAAGCCGCAGCAACTGCTAAATTAAATCCAGCCTTAAGCGCCTTCTTGATAAATTTCTTGCCTCCTCTGTTATTTACTTCATCTTCTAAGCTCATTGTAGCCTCTCAATAAGTTATAACCAAATTTTTTTCCAAGAATTTCAAGAACCATTTTTGCGTCTTTGTAGTCGAACCTTCTCTTGCATCGTGGGCAGGATTTTGGATTATCAACTCTAGCAATCCATCTGTAAGTGCAGAATTCACACAATCTAAATTCGATACCACTCATAAATAGTAATAATATAACTACACTTTTATAAAGCTTTCGATTTTGTAGCTATTAGAAAGTGATAAAAACTTATGACGCAAATTACAAACCAAAAACTTTATATATAATACTACCATAATTTATATATAGATGATTATACATGGGAGAATTGACCACAATACAGCTCAACAAGAGCCTGCTTAAGAAATTAAAGGATGCCAAGGAACACCCTCGGCAGACATATAATGAGCTTTTAGACAAAGCCCTATCGGTTTTTGTTGCTGCTAAAAAGAAAAATACTTACGACGAGTTTTTGCACAAAATACAGCAGCAAAAGATGAAGGAGATTTGGGATAACAAAGAAGACGAGGCATGGGAAAGTGTATAAAACAGGCGACGTTATTCTTGCAGAAGTACAGTTTACAGACACGTTTGAAATTAAGACAAGACCTGCTGTTGTTTTATTTGAGGAACTCGGCAATATAGTGGTGGCAGGTGTGACAAGCAATATAAAAATGGAAGGAATACCATTAACGAGGAAAGAGGGTGCTGTCAAGGACAGCATCATCAAAATAAACTATATTTTTACAATATCGGGGAAAATGGTTAAGAAGAGATTATTTGCATTGTTACAAGAAAAGAAGAAATTACTGGTTTCTGAATTAATAAAGAGATTGCAGTGATCGCCAAAAAAAACTATTTATTTGCCAACTTATTAGGTACTTTATACTCCTCCCAAGAAATATTTTTATTTTCAATAGTCTTCTTCAAACTTTTTTCAACGTTTGATAATTCTGATCTGCCTGTCTTCACTTCAACAAAAACAACTTCATTGATTTCCTTTTCATCCATTCCCCTGAACACTATAAAATCAATTGGCTTTCCGATAAACCTTGCTTCGGTTGGCTTGGATGGAAAATCTGGAAGATATGGCGCAATTTGCTCGCTAAACTGGCCTGATAAAACTGCCCTTGACCTATTTATTGCATCCTCTCTTATTTCTGGAAGCTGCTCTTTCAGCTCCTTTTTAGCAACAATTTTTCCGATTATATAGCCGATAAATAAAATTAGAAGAAGTATAATTGCTATTCCGATTAACTCAAACAACTGCATGATGCTTATTTATTTTTTTCAAGTCTTTCAAATACTGCTTTGAGGATTATGGGCCAGGCAATGGTCGCATCTGCTAAAACTTCAGCATATCTTCCGCCGTCTTTTTCCGGCACAAACTTTCCCCATGAAATCCCTTCAGAATATGTACATCCTGACAAGCCGCCCCAGTTAACCGGCTCAGGGCAGATTCTAACGCCATAGTGAAATCTTTTGAAGCCGCCCCCAGAACCAACTCTCTTTTCTATAATGTCCAAATAAGGCCCGACTTGCTGAGCCCAGTTTCTTGGAACTCCGCCTCCAATAGTAAATATTCCTATCTTTTTTGCTTTTTGTATTTTTTCTGTGTACTCCTCGAGGTCAAAAAACGAATCAAACAAAAGCGGCTTGATTTTTTTCATTGCCCTTTTCCTGTTGTAGATTGCAAAATCAAGGCCCATCTCGGAATCTGTAAATGCAGGAATGTAAACAGGAACCTTTTTTTGGTAGGCTGATTTAAGAATTGCCCTGCCTTTCACATTTTTATGGAGGTATTCGCCAAGAAGGTAATTTAGCCTGTAGCTTGACATAACCTCATTCTTGTCTCCATCCAGAACTTTGGCAATTACAATTTCAGTGTCGTCAAGATTTTTTTCAAGCTCAAGAGTGTCATAAACCCTGTCATAGCCTTTTTCATAAAGCTCTTCATCATTCATGTTGAATTTGTGCTTAAAGTGCCTCATTCCAACTGACTCGACAAAGCCATGAGTCATTAAGGCGCCTGTGGTTACTATTGCATGAAGCATTCCCCTGTCAATCATGTCGCATATAAGCAGCCCCATCTTTGCAACAGTCATTGCTCCTGAAAAAGTTCCGACGATAAAGCATTCCTTGTCAGAAGCCATTTCATGAAGAACATCGACAGCTTCACCCAGTGTCCTGCCGCCGAATGCTGTCTTTGACATAGCTTTTGCAAGCTCGTCAAAATCCTTTGCCTTGCCAATGTCGAGCGCTTCTAGCGGCTCAAACTTATCAGAAAATCCTGTTGCAAAGTTTGAGGCATCCCTTCTTTGTTCTTTTTCCATTTTTTCCTAATACTATTTTATCGTCATAAAACACATTCTTTTTTTTGTTTATAAACTTTTTTAATTGATATTTTTTATTATAGCAAATCACACTAATATCCGTAACTTTTTATTGTGATTTGCTTATTAGGAAATAACAAATGTATCCGAAAATTAAAGTTATTTCCTATAATTTATCGGAAATTAATCCTAAAAAATATTTCTGTTGACTCAACTTTTTTATTATTCAAATAATTTGGAATTTAATTAATTTCAATTTTTAATTTTGCGGGCAAAAAATAATCGGACTAATTATAGAAACCTATTTAAAGCTCTAAAAATTTCATACAGCTATGGCACTATCTCAGGCAAGACCGAGAAGAAAGCAGACAGGAGCTAGGTACAAAGACTACAGAAAAAAAAGGCAATATGAATTAGGTAGGGAGCCGTCATTTACAAAGCTAGGCAAGAAAAAGACTCAAGTTATTAGAACAATGGGGGCAAATAGGAAGCTTAGAATGTTGAGCGCCGACACTGCTAATTTATTTAATCCAAAAACAAAATTGTTTAAGCAGGTTAAGATTAAGACAATCACCGATAATCCAGCTAACGTGCATTTTATAAGGAGAAACATAATGACAAAAGGCTCTGTTATTGACACTGAATTAGGCAAGGCAAGAATTACATCAAGGCCAGGCCAGGATGGAATAATTAATGCTGTGCTAATTTCTTGAAAGTTGTTACCAATTAAAAGTTAAAAATAGAAAAATCTATAAATAAGCAAAGTCTACTCGATATATGCAAAATAATTCGCTTTCCCTAGAGGTTTTAGTAAGCTTTGTTACGAAATTATATGAAATGGAACCAAAGCCGGAAGGCTGTATAATAATCAGGGATGAAGAAGACAGATACAAGGTGCAATGGCATTTTGGAAACATGCGAGATTCTAGAGAAGCTTCTTTTACTTTTATCACTTCCGTGCCTATAAGGCTTATGAGGGAAAGAGTCGAACGCGCCCTAGAAGGTTTTGGATGCAAATTATCTTATATCAGACCTTATGAGAGAAAGCGAGAATATTTTGGTGTGATAAACCATCAGGAAGCCAATCGAAGCTAGTCTTTTAACATCCTTATTGAAAATATTATTAAATTCAGGAATTCTCCAGAAATTAGAATAAAAACAAAATGAAACTTAATATAATCTATAATTTGCTTACATCTCACTTCGGCCAGCAAAATTGGTGGCCTGTTACTGAAAAAGGAAAACTGCATCCAACTTATTCTGGCGGGCCAAAAAATGAAAGTCAGCAACTTGAGGTTATCTTTGGCGCAATTCTTACTCAAAACACAAACTGGAAGAATGTTGAAAAGGCAATAGCCGAATTAAATAAAAATAATTTGGTCGACATTAATAAAATTATTGAAATTGAACATAAAAAATTGGCTGAAATAATCAAATCATCAGGCTACAACAACCAAAAAGCAAAAAAGCTGAAGAATTTTTGCAATTTTTTAATTAAAAAATATAATGGGAAACTAAGTTTATTGTTTAATGAAAGTATTAAGGATTTGAGAAAACAGCTATTGTCAATCAATGGAATCGGTCCTGAAACAGCTGACTCAATAACCCTTTATGCTGCCAAAAAGCCTATTTTTGTGATCGATGCGTATACAAAAAGAGTGTTTAATAGAATAGGCTTCAAGGAAGAAGCGTATGACAAGCTTCAAGCCTTGTTCATGAAAAATCTGCCAAATAACGAAAAATTATTTAATGAGTACCATGCATTGATAGTGGAATTGGGCAAAAGCATATGCAAAAAGCACCCTTTATGCAATAAATGCCCGGTAAGTCAGCATTGTGATTATTACAAAAATATTCATAAAAACTAACAATTGAAAAAATGGCTTGGACTTTGGTTGCTGGGGCGGTAATTGTTTACCTAGTCATACTGTTCTTTCTACACAAGCTTTTTGAAAAATTCTTCATGATGCTTCTTTTTATAGTCTCGACTTTGTTTGTTTTAGGTGTGCTTTACTTTGTTTTAAAGGGCATTTAACCCAAAAATTTAAATAGATACTATTGTAAAAATTAATAAAAGAGGTGCATAGATGGGAGTGTTCAGCAAACTTGCTTTCTGGAAGAAGAAAGACGACTTTGCAGACTTGGGAAAAGATTTAGGTCTTGACAAAGACTTGGGCATGGACATTGGCCAAGGTCCGTCTCCAGACTTGGGCATGGGCTTAGAGCCACTGCCCCAATCACAGCAGCCATATCAAAAATATCCCTCTTTTCAGCAGCCAGGCTTCTCCCAGCAAAATTTTCAGCCAGCGTATCAGCAGCCTTCTGTATCAAGCGACCCATACATCGCTTCAAAAAACCTGGAGGTTATTTCCAGCAAGCTTGATGCCTTGAAGGCTTCATTGGACAGCATAAACCAAAGGATTGCAAACATTGAGGCAATTGCAAGAGGCGAGCAGGAAGATTCCAGAAGGAAAAGGTATTATTGACAAGGTTTTTATAGTACGATTTTTATTTTATATTAATGAATAAAAAAAACATATTTATATTTTCAACAGCATTTATCATTTTACTTCTGGATCAATTAACAAAATTTCTAGTCAGAAAAAACTTTCAGTTAAATCAATCAAAACCAATCATAGAAAGTATCCTTCATATCACTTATGTGACAAACACAGGCTCTGCTTTTGGTTTATTCAAAAATTTCAGTTCATTTTTCACTTTGTTTTCAGCAGTTGTTATTATTGCTATTTTTTTTTATCTAAAAAAAATAAAGAAAGACGAAACAAAAATTCAATTTGCTGTTAGTTTGCTGCTCGGCGGTACAATTGGAAATCTTGTTGACAGGCTGTTATACGGCCATGTAATAGATTTCATAGACTTTCGCATTTGGCCTGTCTTTAATATCGCAGACAGCGCTGTCACCGTTAGCGTGATTTTCCTGATTTATTTATTGTGGAAAGAATAATTTATAGGAAATAACTTTAATTTTCGGATACATTTGTTATTTCCTAATAAGCAAATCACAATAAAAAGTTACGGATATTAGTGTGATTTGCTATAATATTTAAGTTTGATTTGTATTTTCACTGATTAAAATCAATAAATTTATATTTAATATTCATTAATCAAATGATTATGCCGGATACTTCACAAAATCATCATGTTCAATTAAAGGGTAAAGGTTTATATGTGTATTCAGCAGGATTAGAGTATTTTCTTCAAAGTAAATTGGTTGTATTTAGGCCGGATAATGAAATTGAGCCCAAACCTAAAATGACTCTTGAAGAAATAAATGCCCATCTAAGGGAAGGAAATTATACACGTATTTCGCATTCTTTTATTGATAGGGTTCTTGTAAATAATAAACCATTTTGGATTAGTGAGGAGTATGCAAGAGCTTCCGGTATACAATCCTTTTATGATCCAGATTGTAAAAAGGGAGATGTATTAATAGAACTTACCTCCAAATTTGGACAACCAGATTCTCTAGCAGAACGTATTCTAGAACTAGCTTGTGGATTATTAGAAAAGGTTTCCTAAAATTATTACTAAGCAACGCACTTATCAGCTTCAAAACCTTTTGCTTCAGCCTCTTCCTTTGAGTTAAACCATAATTGATTGATTTTGCTTATCCTCAACGCCCAGTCGCATTTCGGGCTGTGGAACTTGTTTGCATTTTTGCTTGCAACAAATTTCCCAGGAGTAAAAGTTTTTTCAGCCTTGGCCTCTGGCTTTTTCGCCTCTTTTTCATCCTTTATTTCCAGCTTGTCAATGATTAAATGGTAGTCGCTCAATTTTTCATAGTAGCCTTTAGGGCTATCTTCAGTTACTTGCTTGGCACCTTTTAGGTTAAACAAAGAAATTAAAATCCCAATTATCGAAAAAAATATTGCAGTCAAATGCTCCGTATCAAATGTCCTTTTGAGCACAGAAATGAATAAAATATTAATTAGCAAAAGAACCAAAATCGCTCCTAATAATGTCCATCCCCACTGTTTGCCATGATAAATAAAAAACATTGAAAAGGCTAGAAAAAACATAAAAACCAGAAGAAGCATAAGCTCAAGCACAAATGCAAGCCCGTGCAAATCAAAAACAATTAGTATCAAGCTAATTATTGCAAAAAGCAAAACTATAATCATTGCAAAATAACTTACTTTTATCTTTTCCATCAAAGGCAAGTTTTGAAGTCTATTATTTAAACATTTCTAAAAAATATTTGCCATAAATTTTAAAATTCTTCAAACTCTTCAAGCTGCTTCAAATGGCCTTTTTTCTTGAGAAAACCAACTTGCGTCGGTGTGTACTTGTAAATGATGTCTCCTTTGCCATCCCCTCCATATTCCCATGGCTCTACAATCACAATGTCACTTTCCCTAACCCATAATTTTCTTGTCAATCTTCCAGGAATCCTGCAGATCCTTGTTTTGCCGTCAAGGCACCTTACTCTCATTCTTGAGCCGCCTAGCCTTTGCTCAATAATTCCCAATGATTCCTTGCCTCTTGGAAGATTAATTCTAGAAATCTCCTGCTGGAATTTTTCCTGCCTCTGCTGCTCTTCTTTCTTCCTGCTCATTGTTCTACTTGAAATTTGGATGATTTATATATCTTTCGTAAAAATCCAAATTTTTATAAACAGCACATAATTAGCAAAACCTATGAAGCGCCTTAACCTTCCACAAGAACGGACTTTCACAGGACCAGCTTTGATTTGGAAAAGGGTTGCAGCTTTTTTTATTGACATTTTGGTGTTAAACCTTACTGTGCTTTTTCCTTTTAGAAAGTTTTTTCAGAATCTTATTCCAAAGGGCTCTTCTTTTTCAGAAACTTACAATTATCTTAGAAGCAGCACAAATTTCACAACTTATGCAACTGTAATATCATTTGTTATGTCAATTCTGATTATTATGTATTTTTTTATGCTTGAAAAGAGGATGGGCCAAACAATTGGCAAGATGCTGATGAAGATTTATGTTGTCAGCGACAATGAAGTCACAAAGCCCTGGCAGTTCCTGGTGAGAGACCTCGCATTTTTGCCTATTTTTCCTTTTGTGCTTTTGTGGGCTGCAGATCCATTGTTCATGTTTTTCACAAAATCAAACCAAAGATTGACAGAAATCTTAAGCAAGACAAAAGTTGTTGAACTTTACAGCTTGGAACCAAAAGCTTATAATATAATTTGAATTACGCTGATGAAAATGGGAGAAGAGCAAAAGATATTTTTGTTGAGGGTTGATGTCACGTCCAATAACATACAGACTTCAATGAAAACTCAAAATGTCACTCCGCAGGAAGTCATCGGCTTTTTGGAGATGGCAAAAGATCAGATACTGGATAATTTGAAGCAGGGAAGAAAGGATATATTCCAGGCATTCAAGAAGGATGACGATAAATGATGAATAAGGCTCCGGAACAGAATTTTAAGTGGGGTTATGCTGTATTTGTTTTGCTTTTATTAGCTATTCTAGGATTTATAGCAGTTGGAATGACATCTTTGTTTGTGGGTGTAGATGTGGAATCATTAAGTGGAAACGTTGCTTTGATATCAATTAATGGGATTATACTTGCAACAGAAGACTCAACATCTATTTTTTCAGATGTAAGCCCATCGCAGGATATTGTTGAGCTTATTGAAAAAGCCGGCAAAAATTCAAACATAAAAGCAATCATTCTTGAAATTAACAGCCCAGGCGGTTCAGCTGTTGCATCGCAAGAAATAGCTGACGCTGTTGCTAAAGCAAACAAGACTACAGTTGCATGGATAAGGGAAGTTGGCGCATCTGGAGCTTATTGGGTTGCTTCTGCTTCCGACCATATTGTTGCCAACAGAGCCTCAATAACCGGCTCAATTGGGGTTATTGCTTCTTATCTGGAATTTCCAGGCCTATTGGAAGAATATAACGTAAGCTATCGCAGGTTAGTTTCTGGAGAATACAAAGATATAGGGAGCCCGTTTAAAGAGATGACAAAAGAGGAAAAGGAGTTATTTCAGCAAGATCTCGATAGCATCAGGGACTATTTTGTCAGTGAAGTGGCAGAAAACAGGCATTTAAGTAAAAAGGATGTTGATAAAGTTGCAAACGGCTTGTTTTATTTAGGGGCACAGGCAAAAGAATTGGGTTTAGTTGATCAGCTTGGTGGCAAGGATGATGTCATAAAATACATAGAAAAGAAAGATGGCATAAAAGCGGAAATTGTTGAATACAAGAAAGAAAAGTCCTTACTTGAAGTTTTAAGCAAAGTGCTAAGCAAGCAGTCATTTTCTGTTGGGCAGGGAATTGGGAATTCTCTGTTTGGCAGGAAAGAGGTATTAACGATGAAAATTACGACTTGATTTTATGAAAGTTTCCATTTTCAAAAAAATTTTTGGCATTTTAATAATAATAGTAGGAATTATCGGCTTATTTCTTCCAATAATTCAAGGCTTGCTTCTGATAGGCATAGGATTGCTGCTGATGGGCGTGAAAAAAGAGCAGATTAAGGGATGGGTTAGGAAATTAAAGTTCTGATAATAAAATTCAAAATAAATTTTTTACTCTTAATTTAAACCAAAGCCTTTTGCTTTATTTCCCATGCTCTATGAATCTTCTCATCCTGTGCACAAAATCCTCGGCATGCTGGTAATACCTGTCAAATTCTTCTCCCTTAATCTCAACTATCTCTCGATGAGTTACCATTTTCATCAAATGGTAGAAGTTCCTCATAATTGTGACGTATTTGTGCTCAAGCAGCTTTTTCCTGACTAGTTTTTGCTCCATCAAGTCAGCAACATGCTCTGGCGTAGGTGGAATTTCTCCGACTTTCATAAGGGCCGCATGCGCTGAATCAATCACAGCCCAATACAAATCAATTACACCCTGCAATAAATGCCATTTTGAATTATGCAAAGTATTTGGCGCTCTTGTGTAATAAGTCCAGATGCTTTCCTGAGTCGGCCTAATCCTACCTCTTTTTAGCAGCGCTTGCATAGGGTCAAAAAACCCGGAATCAATTAAGGCAACACCATCCCTTAATAAGTTGATTGCAACAGGGTCGCCATTTCTAAGGTACTCCCAGAATGAAGTAAATCTCATTGTTGTAATGTGCAGATTTGTGGAAATTCTGACAATGGATTTTTGGACTATCAGCCTGTAAGCTTCAACAACTTCTGGTGACATGCTCATCATCAGGTCATCAATAATAACAAGAACATCAATGTCACCTCCAAGCCCTTTTGTCTTTCTTGCAGCAGAGCCAAATAAGACAACTGCCCTTATGAAACTGCCAAGCTCTTTATAAATTTCGTTGGCAAACTTGTATGCTGTTTCAGCATCTTCCTTGTAATAGCGCTCCAAGTTGGGATGCTCTTTTCTGGGAATATCAAATTTCATATCCAACCTCTTTTTTATGTGAAATTATTTTGTTTGTTTAAATAATTATTGATAACTATATATAAGGTTTTGTTGTTTTTAAGAGATAGTGACAGAAAAGGATT
>JAHFQA010000028.1:12299-17508 GCA_023266475.1 Candidatus Woesearchaeota archaeon
TAAAGGATAACTTCGATACAAAAAAACAGAATAAATTCATTAACGATTAAACATTGACTAAACACATTAAAAAAATTTCAATAAAGAAAAATAAAACAGCTAAAAATCCTATTCTTCGTATTCTGTGACTTCTTGCATGCCAGCTGCTTTCTTTCCTTCTTCCTTTCCAGCTTTTGGGCCCCTATATATATAGGCGAAGTTAGGCACAGCAGCAATCCAGTTTTCTCCAAAGCCAGCAATATCTCCTTCAAGTGCATCACATGTCTTTTTCAGCTTGTTGATTGCTCTTTTCAGCTCAATCAAATCCTTGTCTTTGAGTGGCTTGATGTTAATTAAAGCTATAGTATGGCCTTCCCTTAATGCATCAAGAATTGGCTTAATTCCCTCAAACTCTTCAATAACAAACGGCCTGACAACCAATTTTGATTTGGTGTCCATTGCAGTTTCGCTTCCGAGCTCAACATAGCTTTGCTCAGACTCCTCGAACATGTCAGAACCAGAGCTTGAGCCGAGCTTTTCCTTAATTTTGCTTAAAAATCCCATCAAAATCACCTTTTATTTAATTTAATTCTTAAATGAAATTTTTTTATACACAAGCAGATATATAAATCTTTCTATTCTGGGGAGTAGTAAAAGGAAAAATTTGACTGGTTAATCCAACAGAAACATTTTTATAATACTCTAAGTTCCAGAATACAGCAAAATGGTCAAAAGAATCGGCGGGATAAGGCGAAAGACACGATATAAATACAGAAAGGAAGTGCGAAGAAGGGGAAAAATCAGCTTCACAAGATACTTCCAGTCTTTTATGATAGGCGAAAGGGTTTTTCTGGGCTTGGAATCAGCTGTTCAAAAAGGAAATTATCATCCCCGATTCATGGGAAAGTCAGGTATAGTGAGGGGAAAACGGGGACGATGCTACGAAATCACAATCAATGATTTGGGCAAAGATAAAACGCTTGTAGTTCACCCAGTTCATTTGAGGAAGGCTTAAAATGGGAGACATGCAAATTATTTCAGAAACGCCTATTGATATTTATCAGCTAAAGAAAGAGCTTGAAAGAATTAAAAAAACTCAAGAGCTCAACTTCAGGGCAAACAGGACTGAAGAGTACCTAAACCAGGTTTTAGCCCATAAGAATGTGGATGAGCTATTTGATAAATTAATGAAATTAAATATTGCCAGATTAAAGGAGCAGCACGTGCATAAGATTATTGACATAACTCCCACCACAGTTAACGAGCTTAAGGTTGTCCTTCAAAGCTACACCCTTACAATAAACAATGAATCAATGAAAAAAATTGTTGATACTATAAATGATTTCTTGGAAAAGAAGTAGCTGGTATTTTTTTGCAAAATCTTTATAAATACAAAAATTTCTTCAGTAAAAATGAGGGTGGCGGTAAACAAGAAGCATCTTAGCTTAAATGAAATGCTGGCGCAACAATCAAACCTTCAGTTAAAAAGATTCACGAGCAAAAATTATTCAAATACAAGGGATATCAGCAATTTGCTGATGAAGAAAGACATTTCAATTGAAAAGAAAAAGAAAATTTTCATTAAGAAGCTTCATGATTCAATTATTGAGGCATTTTCAGTCAGTAATGCTAAGTTCAGCAAAAAGACGTTTGATGTGCTGAAAGTTAGGGTGTATGTGCTGAGAAAACTTATAAATAAGCTGAGGAGCATAAATTATTACCTCGAGACAACATTTTTAGAGGAGGTAAGGCATTTAAAAATAACTAAAAATAAAAGTGATTTAAAGTTAAATGGGGTAAGTGCACTAGCCCATAATGATCTGGAAATACTTGAATATACTGCGTACAAGCTTATAGAAAAGGCAATTATGCTGGATAAAAATTTGCTGTGCGAATATTCAAGAAAAGCAAAAATCATTGACGCAGCCGCAAATCTTGCAGTTAAAGACCTTGAGAGGATTTTAAGAAAAGAAACTGCGATTTTGGAGCATCTGGAAGCGAAATTGCCTCCAGCAAAAGCATTAACCAAAGATTTGGTAAGGCAGCCAAGATATACCCATTGGGTTGCAAGAGTATTTGCGCTTTTGTCTTACTTAGGGCATTTATATTATCAAGAGGCATCAATTTTTAATAATCTTAAGATGAAGAAGAAAGCCAAAATTATAATAGATAGGAAGATTACCCAAATGATAGGGGAAAAGTCAAAATTAATTGCAATACTTCAGGAAAAGTCTAAATCAATGAATAAATTGAGAATAGATTCAATGCTTAGGAGAGAAATCCATAACTTATCAACAATAATAACACTATAAAATGGAAAACCAGGAAAGAACAGAAAGGTCAAAAGAAGAAATAGCCATTGTGCTGGACTTCCTTCCAAATGGCTATTCTTATGACGAGCGGCCAATGTACATGAAGACTCCAATAGCACAAGTCATAGGCAAAAATCATTTTGTTCTTTTGGAGCTTGTGCCAAAGAAAGGCATCCACTTGCAGTCATTTGAGGAGGCATATATCGGAGATGGTAAACGGGACAAAATTCACCACATTGTAGGCAAGCTGACAGTTGCAAAGCTGACAGCTACTGCCAAATCAGAGCTTGAGTTTGTAATAAAGGACATTGTAAAGAAAAATGAAAAGAGGTTTATTGAGTTTTTCAACAAGGCCCAGCCATTGAGCACGAGAATGCATCAGCTTGAGCTGCTTCCCGGCTTGGGAAAAAAGCACATGTGGCAGATAATAGAGCTAAGGGAGGAAAAGCCATTTGATAGCTTTGCTGACATTAAGAACAGGGTAAAATTAATGCCAGACCCTGAAAAAAGCATAATCAAGAGAATCCTGCAGGAGCTTGAAGCTACTGAAAAGCATAAGCTTTTTGTTGACACTTGAGAATTCTAAAATGGGCTACCGTCAAAAAGAAATAAGTCTTGTGGGTATAAGCACCTCTGACACAGAGCTTAAAGACATCCTTAAGGCATGGATAGCTGTTTCTGTAGCGTTTGCAATAGTATTAAGTGATTCCATTTTCTCATCTGACATTTATACCAAATTTATTATTGCCTCTTTTACAGTCGGCATCGGATTTTTGCTTCATGAGCTTGGCCACAAGTTTGTTGCACAAAGGTATGGCTGCTTTGCCGAGTTTAGGTCTTTCGACGGGATGCTGCTTCTGGCCTTGGCTATGGCTATTTTTTTGAAGGCGGTTTTCGCAGCTCCTGGCGCTGTAATGATTTCTGGAAGGGTCAGTACAGCAAAAAGCGGAAAAATTTCAGCGGCAGGCCCAGTTGTCAACCTTGTGCTGGCATCACTATTCCTGGCACTAACTTTTGTGGAGCTGCCAAAATTATTTGGGGCGATTGTGCTTTACGGCTTTATCATAAATTCATGGCTTGCTTTGTTCAATATGCTGCCTTTTTGGCTTTTTGACGGCTACAAAATTCTGAAATGGAATAAGCTGGCTTACGGATTAATTGCCGTTGTAGCACTTGCTTTTATGCTTGTGCAGAACTTTATAGCGCTTAAGTAAAAATGGAACACCATCGATTGAAGTGCCCAAACTGCGGCAGAATCCTCACTGACAGCGAGATTTACTGCTATTTCTGCGAATTGGATGTCTCGAAAATGGAAAAGAGCCATGAAAAACCTAACGACAATCACAAATAATTTTTTTTGAACGGAAAACAGCCAAAAAAACAAATTAAGAAATTTCAGAAAATAAATTATTCAAGAATTTTGCGTAAAACAGCGAAAATTTTTTGTCGTCGAAAAAATTAGCGCCAGGATTTATCCCGTAAAAAAAGCTAAGAATTTTCAATTTTTTTTCAAAAAAATATCGTCTAAAAATTCAAAAAAAGAAAAGATTTAAATACTAGTTTTAAAATTATTTTATAATTGAAAAGAGGGATTTTCAAACCGTGAATTTAAAATGACTGAATTTGGATTGCACGCTACAATCGATGCATCAGGATGCGACAAGCGCAAACTTGCATCGTACTCGCTGGTGTATGACATTCTTAACAACTTGCCTGCAAAAATAGGCATGACAAAGATGACTCTGCCTTATGTGGCAAAATGGATGGATAAGTTTGCCAATGGAACAGAAGGAATCTCTGGATTTGTAATGATTGCCGAAAGCCATATTAGCATACACACTTTCCCTGACCAGGATTATGTATTTATGGATATATTCTCTTGCAGAAGCTTTGATACAGAAAATGCAATTAAGTATCTTGTCAATGCGTTTGGAGCGAAGAAATATACTACCAAGGTGCTGAAAAGAGGCCTCGACTTTCCACCAAAGAGTCAAAGGCAAGAGATGGTTATAACTCATTAAATGTTACTTTTTCTGTAAATGTTTCTTTTTAACAGAAAATTTTTATTCTATCCATATTTCCGGCATTAAAATGGCAAAAAGGCTAAAAATTGGACTAGTACAGGCAAATGTAGGAGCTCAAATTGGGGAAAATCTTGATAGAGCTGGAAATTTTATCAACCAGGCAGCGGAAGAGGGTGCGGAAATCATATGCCTGCAGGAATTGTTTGCAACCAAATATCTGGCCCAAATGGAAGACAAGAAATTATTTGAGTCTGCAGAGAAAATTCCCGGGAAAATAACAAATTTTCTTTCACAAACAGCAAAAGAGAATGAGGTTGCCATTGTAGGCGGCTCAATATTTGAAAAGGGCGCAGATGGAAAGTATTACAACACCTGCCTTGTTTTTGATGAAAAAGGAAGTTTAAGGGTTAAATACCGCAAAATCCACATTCCTTACGATCCAAAATATTACGAGCAGTTTTATTTTTCGCCTGGAAACCTTGGATATGTGCAAACTGTTGTTAAAGGAGTTAAGATTGCGCCTTTGATATGCTACGATCAGTGGTTTCCTGAAGCTGCAAGAATTAATGCGCTGAAGGGTGCGCAGATAATATTTTACCCGACCGCAATTGGATGGACAAAGGAAATGAGGCAAAATGAGCCTTTTTCAGCTCAAAGATGGGAAAATGCAATGTGTAGCCATGCGTCAATGAATGGCACTTTTGTTGTTGCTGCCAACCGCGTTGGAAAAGAAGATGAAATTGATTTTTGGGGCGGGTCTTTTGTTGCTGATCCTTTTGGACAGGTTGTTAAGCGGGCAAGCAGGACAAAAGAGGAAGTTTTAGTTGTTGAAATCGATCTTGGAAAGGTTGCAAGCTCACAGGAAGGATGGGGCTTTTTGAAGAATAGGAAGCC
>JAHFQA010000066.1 GCA_023266475.1 Candidatus Woesearchaeota archaeon
TGTGCCAACATCTTGGAGGGAAAGCATGGAATTGTTTTATATTGAAAACGGGCAAATAAAAATAAGTAATATAATAAATATTGATGGTCCTAAATTAAAATATATGCCGAGCAGAGCCCAAATTTACGAATATTTTTCCTTCTTCCACAATAAGCCGAAAAGGTTGCAGAAGCCTAAAGAGGAATTGATTAAAGTAACAATATAAAAACCTTTAAATAATAACTATAAAAGTAATACCTAATGAGGAGAAAATCTAAGAATTTATCAAAAGTTTTTCTATATATTTTATTGGTAATCATTTTTGTTATTGCTTTAATTTTTGTTAAATTGAAGAATACTAACTCTAGCGATAATAATAAAATTTTGAGAGAGCTAAATAATACCCAATTTAATGATTTAATCCACGAATTACCTTGTCGTTTGAGACATAACAAAGAATACTCAACAAATACCGACCTAAGGGAACAATTAAATAAATTAATAAATGAAAAATTTAAGGAGTGCAGTAATTTATGTTATTACAGCTTCAATCCAAGGGCACATTGTTATATCGGAAATATATATCATTATGTTAATATCAAGATTTTGCTTAATAAATTTGATAACTATGAAATAAATAAAGTAACAACTATTGTCAATAGTTCCTATGAAAAAAATAGGAATATATTTATTAAAGATTATCTGGCAGTTCGCGATAATAGACTTTGGAAAACTTTAACTTTAATGAATTGGCTTAACTTACTAAATGAGTCAGAAAAGAAATTTTGGGTAAATCAATATTCAAGGATGAAATTAGATGAATCACAGCCATTGTTTCCTCAGACATATAACAGGGTTAGAGTGCTACAGAGTTTAGGTATTAATACTGTTAGAGACTTAAAAAATTATGATGTTACAGATATTAATAGTGTTTGCATCTATAAACCTGTGTTTCAAGATGCGTTTAATCAAAATATATTTAGAGAAAATAAAAAAGTTATGATAAATAAATATGTAGTAATAAGGAATTTTTGTTTACAAAGCTTAAATTCCTCAGAAAAAGAAGAATTAAAGTCTTACTCTAACATTGACCCTTGCTCTGTGGAAAGGTAAAAAATAATAAAATTTTATGATAATCTTTTAAATAATTGAAAAAGTATTTATAAACTTGCTAATTCTCACCTTCTATGAACCTCTTATTCATCAGCAAATACCCTCCGATAGAAGGCGGAGTTTCCGCACAAACCTATTGGCTTGCGAAAGCTTTGGGCGAGAAAGGCCACAAAGTCTATATTGTATCAAACTGCTGGGAGGTTGAATCACGATATAGGGAAAATATAGAGGAAAATGAATTAAGTTTGCTCGAGCCGAAAAACGTCGAGCTTTTCAGCACCTCTCCGGATTTCAAATCTTCAATTCCTTTCTCAAGATATTATGAATCAAGAATAACGAGCATTGCCATTGATATAATAAAAAAACACAATATAGACGCAATTTATTCTCATTATCTTTTGCCTTATGGAGTTTCTGCTTTATTGACAAAAAAATTAACAAACAAGCCATGGATTCTGCAGCATGCTGGCTCTGACATAACAAGATTATTCTCTTTCTTACAGTTGAAATCAATTTTTGTTGAATGCTTTAATAACGCAGATAAAGTGGTAGGCTATGCAAACACAAGAGAAAAAATGATTGAACATGATTTAGATGTCAACAAACTGATTTATATTCCAAAGAGCATTAATTTGAATGAATTTAATCCAAATGCAAAGCCATTTGATTTTTCAAAGTATGGAATTGGAAAAAATACAACAATCTTTACTTATTTTGGGAAAATTTCAGGCTTGAAGAAAACTTATGAATTCGTAAATTCAGCAGCCGAAATAAAAAATGAAGATTTCAGGATTGTTTTTGTAACAGAAGCTGGAAACAGCGCAGAAGAATTGAAAGAGCATGCGAAAAAATCAGGAGTTTTGGACAAACTGATTTTTATGCCTTTCATGTCGCCGTGGAAAATACCTTCAATAATGAAAGCTTCAACCTGCATTGTCTGCCCTGAAAGCGAGGAAACACCTTACTTGCCAAAAGGAACCCATGGGCCGCAGATTGCAAGGGAATCAATGGCTGTCGGAAAGCCGGTTATTATAGGAAAAGGCGTCAAGGAAAAGGGAATATATAAAAATACAACCGAAAAACATGATATTTTGGTGGTGGATTCAACAAATAAAGAAGATTTTTCAGATACTTTGAGATTTGTAATCAATAGTCCGAAACAAATTGAGGAAATAGGCAATAACGCGAGAAAGTTTGCGGAAAGCAATGAAAATTTCGAAAATTATATAAATTTGATGGAAATTGTGTTTAACTCATTGTTGTGAACATTAAAAATGGGCACTAAAAAATTAATTTTGATGGCAATTTTAGTTACTTTATCTACAATATTAATAATAAGTGTATTTTCTCAAACTGCTGAGGATAAAGACTGGAAATTTCCAGGCTTTGACCAGTATAAAAACAATTTTTACCATAAACAGTCGCAAATAAACTCAAAAAATGCAAATAATCTCGAGATAAAATGGAGTTGGGAAATACCAAGAAGAAATCCACCCATTACAAGAATGACTGGAGAAATAGTCAGGGGAAGCTGGGCAAGCCCTTTGGTTATTGATGGCATCGTTTATACTGGAACTTTTGATAACCAATTCTTTGCGCTTGATACAAAAACTGGAAAGGAAATTTGCAAGAACGAAGTTCCGAGGGAAAAAATCAACGGAAGAGCGCAATATTCTGGCAGGGGCGTGACATATTATAACAACAGCATTTTGATGACAGCAGCTGACTGCAGCATCTATGCTTTTGAATTGAAAGATTGCAGCGTAAAATGGGTTTTTCCCAGCACATGTGATAACATTCCTGGGAATTTGGGATTTTATACTCTTTTGAATCCGCCTGTAGTTTATAAGGATTATTTGATATTTGAAAATGGAGGCAGTGAATTTGGTTCAAGAGGATTTATAGCCGCTTACAACATAACAACAAAAAAATTGCTGTGGAGATGGTTTACTGTACCACCATCTGTTGAGGGACCAAAGAATTGGGATGTTGAAGCTTACAAAGGTAATATTAAGCCGTATAAAAATGACTGGGGCAATTCATCAGAGATTGGAGGAGCTGCAGTTTGGGCATGGCCTGCAATTGACACAGAAAATAATGTTTTGTTTTTTGGGACGGGAAATCCTTCACCTGATTTAAACGGAGCAACAAGGCCAGGTCCAAATCTTTATGCTAACAGTGTTGTTGCATTAAATATATCAACTGGGAAAATGCTGTGGTATTACCAACTTACTAGTCATGATATTTACGACCACGATATTGGGTTCAGTGTCATTTTTGATGAAATTCACTTAAACGGCAAGAAAGAAAAAGTTGTGATTGCGGGTGGCAAAGCGGGTTATGTTCTGGTTTTGCGAGCTGACAATGGCAAGCCAATTTATCCACCTGTTTCAGTTTCTATTCATACGCCTGGCATGAATGACAACAATCCTAATGCAGACCTAACTTTAGAAAGTGCTGAAGGAAAAGTTGTATGCCAGTCTTCTAACGGCGGCATTCAGTCTTCAGTCGGCTTGGCAGACAACATAATATATGCAGTTTCCCAAAACCAGTGCCAGAAAATGATTGGTTCTAAAAATATTACCTCAAGAAACCAATATTATGGTGGTAAGACAATCGATGTTGGATTAAAAGAAAACTCAACTTTGTATGCTATTGATGCACCGACTGGAAAAATATTGTGGAGCTTTTTTATGAACAGCACATACAGAAAAGGCTCAGCTACTGTGACAGGCGATTTAGTATTATTGGGAGCCGATAATGGATTTGTTTATATCTTGGATAGGAACAATGGAAGATTATTGTTCCAATTTAAAGTTGGTCCGCCAATCGGAGCGCCAATCACTGTCGGTGCTGATTCCGACGGCAAAATGAGAATATTTGTTCCTTTTGGAAGCAGGGGCAGAATAGGAAGAGAGAACGGAATAATTGCCTTAGGCTTGAAAGAAAACAAATTTGATAAGATAAATTTGTTGATTATTCTAGTTTTGATTGTTTTGTTAGCTATTGGATTTTATAAGTTTAAATTATCGAAGAAGCAAAGGAAAAAGACCAGAAAATAGTTTAATTTAATCATAAAACCGAAAGGTTTAAATATGTTTACATTGTAGTACATTGAATACACATGGCAACAACAATTTCAGTGAGGCTCGACAAGGCTCTGTTGAAAGACTTGTCTCAAATTGAAAAGAATTGGCAGGCAGACCGCTCCGAAGCTATACGGAGATTGTTAGCCAAAGCTGTAAATTCCTGGAAGGTGCAAAACGCGCTTGAGAAGCTGAGAATGCATAAAGTTTCAATAGGCAAGGCTGCTGAGGAATGCGAGCTTTCTTTGTGGGAAATGATTGATATTGCAAAAGAAAATGATATAGACTGGACAGGCTATTCCAAACAAGACCTTGAGAGAGACCTAAAAGTTTTAGGGGGAAAAGATTGATATCAAATGCGACAGCGCTTATTTGTTTGAGTAAAATAAACAAGATTGAGTTGCTTAGGAAAGTGCATTCTGCCATAATAATTCCTTCTGCTGTAAAAGCTGAAATTCTGATAGAGGGAAAGGAAGGCTATGCCAGTATCAACAATGCTATTAAGAATGGCTGGATTAGGGTTATTGAGCCAAAGAAGGACATTAACCTAGGGCTTGGAAAAGGAGAAACTCAAGCAATAAGTCTTGCAATGGAGAGAAGAGACAGCATTATACTAGATGATGCTGTTGCAATAAAAGCCGCTAAGGCATTGAACATTTCTGTCGCGAGGACAACAACTGTTGTTTTTACAGCCCTCAAAAAGAAAATTATAACTAAAGCCCAAGCGCCCAGTATTTTGAATCAACTCATTGAGAATGGCTACTACATATCAACTAAAGATTACGCTGCTTTGATTTCCATGCTTAAGTGAAAACCAAAAACTTTTAATACTATTATTAAAAGGAGTTGTATAGATGAAAAAAAAGAGGGTTTTGCTGCTTATAGTATCTCTGATTTTCTTTGCTGTTTATTTAAATATTAATGTAAACGCACAATGTGATGGTTGCACTCCTGGAACATCAGAATCTGGCGGTATATGCGGGGGTTGCGGTTTCACTATGAAAAGAGACTGCGATGCTAATACTAATTGGGGTGGCTGGTATTGCAGCGGAGATTGCAGTTGTGTTGGTTCAAACCCATCAGTTACAATCTCCTGGTTAGTTCCCACTGGCACTCCTGCTGCTGTAGGCATCGGTATTTGTAATTGGCCATACGCTCTTCAGAGATTGATTGTTTCTGGACCAGGGGGCTTTACTGAGGATTTGTGCTATGACCCATCTAATCCATCAAGCAGTAAAACATGGAATGGTGCACAGAGTAGCACAACATACACTTATGAAGTAATATTACCTGAGTCTCAGGCTAATTGGGCTCTTATTAATACAATGACATCAGGTTCATTCACAACTCTATATTGTTGTGCTTCAAATCAGGGACAATCCTGCGGCAATTGCGGTACAATTGACTGCTCTGGAAATTGCATCAATCAAGGCCCTTGTAGTTCTGGACAAACCAGCTGCTCAGGCGACACAACACTAACTTGCGGCTCGAACTGCCAGTGGCAAAGTGGACAGAACTGCAACACTCAAGATGGATGGTACGGCGGCGGCAATACCCAAACAGCAACTTGTGGCAGTGTGGATAATGATGCATCTTCTGAATATAGGGACTATGGTTGTTCTGGCGGCTCGTGCACTTACTCTGTAACCCAAACGCAGAACTGCAACAACCAAGACGGCTGGTATGGTGGTGGGAATAACGCTGGCTGC
>JAHFQA010000067.1 GCA_023266475.1 Candidatus Woesearchaeota archaeon
TTTTGGACAGGTTGTTAAGCGGGCAAGCAGGACAAAAGAGGAAGTTTTAGTTGTTGAAATCGATCTTGGAAAGGTTGCAAGCTCACAGGAAGGATGGGGCTTTTTGAAGAATAGGAAGCCACAAAGTTATACGGAGCTCTTAGAATGATTAATTCTGCTAAAACTCCAAAGTCCTTTGGCTTTCGGATGCCTGCAGAGTGGGAAAATCAGGAAGCAGTTTGGATTTCTTGGCCGCATAATGAGGTAACTTGGACTGGCATAACGCTTGAAGAAGTTGAAAATAGTTATATTGAGTTTGTCGAGGCATTGCATACCGGGCAAAAAGTCAAGATTTTGGTGAATGATGAAAATTCCAAAGAAAAAACTATTCAGAAATTGAAATCAAAAAAAATCAATTTTTCTCAAATTATATTCTACAAGATTAAGAATATTGATGCTTGGATCAGGGATTATGGGCCAACATTCGTTATCAACCATAAAACAAAGCAAAAAGCAATGGTAAAGTGGACTTTCAATGCCTGGGGAGATAAATATGAAGAATTAAAGGAAGACAATCAGATTCCGTATGAAATGAACAAAATAATGAAACTTTCAATGTTTGAACCTGGAATTATGCTTGAAATGGGCTCAATTGATGTAAATGGAAGCGGAACATTGCTGACAACAGAGCAATGCCTGTTAAATAAGAACCGAAATCCAAACATAAAAAAAGAAGAAATTGAGCAATGTCTCAAAGATTACCTAAATGTTTCTAATATTTTATGGCTTAAAGAAGGAATTGCTGGAGATGATACAGACGGCCATATTGATGACATTGCTAGGTTTGTGAACCAAAACACTGTTGTTTGTGCTGTTGAAGACAACAAAAATGATGAAAATTACAAGATTTTAAAGGAAAATTATGAGTTATTGTTGGAGATGAAGGATGAAAATGGCAAAAATCTGAATATAGTCAAACTTCCAATGCCGGGATTTGTTGGCGATGATGAAAGAAGGTATCCTGCAAGCTACTGCAATTTTTATATTGGCAATGAAACTGTCTGCGTTCCAGTTTTCAGGCATGAAAATGATGAGAAAGCATTAAAAATATTGCAAAAATTGTTTAAAAACAGAAAAGTTGCTGGAATTGATTGCACGGCAATGGTTTATGGGTTTGGAGCTTTGCATTGCTGCAGCCAGCAGGAGCCGAAAGTTTTATAAAAATTAAGCAGCGTAACTTTTTGATTGTGAAGAGAAAGTTTGCCTTCTTTCTAATGCAGGATTCACTATTTTTTCAACCAAAAGGTCTAGACTATTTCTTACAAAAGGTTTTAAACTTGTAACAGCATCTAAAACTTTTGCTGCATTTTGCCCAAATCCACCATAATAGAATTCAATAAACTTTTGTCCTGCTGAGCTATTGCTTAATATATCGTCTCTATATTGCCTTAACTTAACAACCGTTGGATGATTTTGATTGCCTTCATACGCTGATGTTGCGATGAAACACCCAGGTTCTCTGGATTGATGTTCCCATTCATCTCGTGCCTTTTTGTCTATTTTTAGGTGTTGGGATTCGTCACCAAAATCTCTTGCATATTTCCATTCTCTCATTCGGATATCCTGTAGTAATTTATAGAACTCATCTGTAGGTCTAAAACCTTCTCGTAGTAGCTTTTCTCTATTACGCAAATACATAACTAATAATCAAATAAAGATTGAACATTAACGATTAACATTAAACTAAAATTCAATAATAAAAAAATGAAAAGAATCAAAATAAAAAATAATTGAAAACACCTTAATAAATAACCTTAGCCTCTGCCTTCAATGGCTTCGACAATCCTGCTTCCATTCTCAAAGTGTCTGCTAAATCAGTTTTCTCCCATGTGAAATCAGAATCTTCCCTTCCAAAGTGGCCGTAGGATGCTACCTTTCTGTATATTGGCCTTCTCAAGTTAAGGTGCTCAATTATACCTCTTGGAGTCAATTTAAAATGTTTTTTTACTAACTCAACAATCTTTGCTTCTGGAATCTTGCTTGTTCCAAAAGTATCCACATTGACTGATGTCGGCTGTGCAACGCCTATAGCATAAGATAATTGGACTTCACATTTGTCTGCCAAGCCAGCAGCAATAATGTTCTTTGCAACGTATCTTGCAGCATAAGCTCCGCTCCTGTCAACCTTTGTTGGATCTTTGCCGGAAAATGCCCCTCCGCCATGCCTGCCAACGCCGCCATAAGTGTCAACTATTATTTTTCTTCCTGTTACTCCAGAATCTCCTTCAGGCCCCCCAATGACGAACTTCCCTGTTGCATTAATATGAACTTGAGTTTTGTCATCCATCCACTTGCCGCACACAGGCTCAATGACTTTTTCCCTCAACTGCTGCTTGAGATTTTCCTCGCTTATATCGTCAAGATGCTGCTGGGCAATCACAACTGCGCTTAACCTTTTTGGAACATTGTCATGATATTCTACACTGACTTGAGATTTGCCGTCTGGGCCAAGCCCCTCAACAATCCCCTTTTTCCTTGCTTCTGCAAGCCTTCTCGTCAGCTTGTGCGCCAACATTATTGGCAAAGGCATCAATTCAGGAGTTTCATTGCATGCATATCCATACATCATTCCTTGGTCACCAGCGCCTTCTTTGTCAACTCCTTGCGAAATGTCAGGACTCTGGCCATGTATGCTTACAAGAACTCCAGCATCTTCACAGTCAATTCCAAACTGGGGATTTGTGTAGCCTATCTCCTTCAATGTTTTTCTCACAATGCTTTGAACATCAGCATAGCCTCTAGTAGTGACTTCTCCAGCAACAACAACCAATCCTGTTGTTGTCAAGCATTCAACAGCTACCCTTGAGTATGGGTCTTGTGCAAACAAAGAATCCAGAATTGCATCGCTTATCTGGTCACAAATCTTGTCGGGATGACCTTCTGTAACGCTCTCACTAGTAACATAAGTTATATTAGCCATTTTACCACCTCCTTCTTATAGAATTAACCATTAATAGCTTCAATTCCCACAGTTTTTAAAAAGCTTTCTGAAAGAAATATTCCAAAAGGAATAATTTTAAATAGAAGATTAGTTTTTCTTCATTGAGTAGATGGATAGAATAACAAAAACTATACTGGGGTTTGCAGCTTTAGGTTCTATTTGGTATGCAGCAAGAACTTTTGATGTTAAAGATATGCATCATAGATTTAATTCTATTTTTCATAATGGTTCGATAAGCGAGCGAGCCACGGACGACAAAAAAACACTTCCACAACAAACTAACCTCTTGGAAAAAATAGTTAAAAAAGAGGAGAGATATGTAAGTGGCTCTACATCATCGTACGCCGGGCTTAATGCCACAGGAGAGGCAGTCGAGAATTATACAATCGAAAGAGGACCGAAACCAAAAAATTATTACGCCAATAAACTTGATGATATTTTGAAAGGTTTTGATTCAAATTATCCTGATTTTCAAAAACTTGGAACGGTGTTTGAAGAGATGTCGCAAGATTTGGATTACTGGGAAATTAATAAAGGTGATGGTGTGATTACTGGAAAAACAGGTGTACAGAATGAAAAATTCAAATTTTATTTTGTTACAAGTAATGATAGAGTTACAGGTATTCAAATTATAATTGAAGATTCTTATACACTTGAGAATGGGTACCGGATACAAATGGGGTATTCAGAATATTCAGAAAATGACCCCATATTATCAATTGGTGTACAAAAAAATGATAGTAGGCGGGGTAATAATCTTAGTCGGTCGTCAACACTTCTATTTAACGAAATTTACTTTTTATATATAAGAGAAAATGGTCAAGTCCTAAACCATTACAATTACAATTATGGCCAGTCTTCTCAAGAACCAGCTCAATTTAATATTCATGGATTTGCGCTTTTTGTGCAAACAATAGTACAAAGAATTAAGATTCCAATAGTAATATATCCAACGCCAATAAAATGACTTATGAATTAGAAGAAGTAAAAAAAATAAGGAAAAAATTAGGATTGACACAGACAGAGCTGGCAAATCGTTCTGGGGTCTCCCAATCTCTTATCGCAAAGATTGAATCTGGCAGGATTGACCCAACTTACACAAAGACAAAAAAAATATTTGCTGCGTTGAGTGATCTTGAGCAAAAAGAAGCGATTAAGGCTGGGCAGATTATGACAGATAAGATTGTGAGCGTGAATTCTCATGAGCCAATCAAGGATGTAATTGTCAAAATGAAGAAATTCCAGATTTCCCAGCTTCCGGTAATTGATGACAATCATCTTGTAGGCTTTGTTTCAGAATCTACTGTTTTAGATGCCCTTCTAAACGCAAAGGCAAAACAGGTAAAAGAAGTTATGCAGGAATCACCCCCAATTGTGTCTAAGCAAACATCAATTGAAGTTGTGTCAAATCTCTTGAAGCATTTCCCCATGATGCTTGTTTCTGAAGAAGGTAAGCTCATTGGAGTCATTACTAAGAGCGACTTGATTGGGAAGTTGTATAAGGCGTAATCAAGCGCCCTATCTCCGTTCTTAACTTCGATGTATCTGATTCGTATCTGACATTATACCTTCTTGGGAGTATTCCCGCAATATTTTTTTTAACGCACTTAATTTCAAGTTCGGATGCATCAGGATTCAGCAAAACTATGACCTTGTTTCTGTTCGGGTACATTTTGCTGAAATTATCAACCCTTTCAGCTTCTTCGCTGAATCTGGAATCATCTCTTAAATTCATTGTAATAAAAAATTGATTTAACAAGTACACCATTAATCTGTCATGATATCCGTCAACACCGAAAAAGGTATTCGTATTCAATGGTGATTTCCTGCTCAAGTGAGAGATTACAGACGTTTTTGATAAGCCCAGTGTTTTGCTTAATACATTATATGCAACTTTCTTGTTTTGTTTATGCCTGCTTCTAAGATATTCAAATGTGAGTTTCAGCAGTCCCTGATAAGCAAAAAATTCGGAATCCGAGAATCTTGTATCAATATTAACCTCTCCATTTTTTGTATCCTCGAGTAATCTATATGCAGAATAAAGCCATCTATCCACTGTTTTGCGCCTGGCATGAAACAAAGTTTCATTTACTGTACCGGGCTTGAGCTGAGGATAAGAATCTTTCAGCTGTTCAGTAACATAAGCCGATAAAGAAGCTTTATTCCTAAATGCCCCTGATTCGACCAAATGGATGGCCAATTCCCTAGTATGGTCAGTTAGATTTTGCCCTTCCAGCAATTTCAGGCCATCAAATTTCACGCGTAGAGAATGTAAGTAATCAAAATAATCCCCTGGAACAGTTTTTACCTGTTTTCTTCCAAATATTTTTCGGCTGGCTTCTGTTTTGTAGTTAGTTCCCTGATACATGAGCCAGTATATTGTATCTTTTGTCGGTATAACCATAGATAAAGCATCAAATTCTTTTTGAGCTTCCCTGTAAGGAACCCTGTCTGCTGCTTTCGTTTTGACTCTGCGCTCCAAACCGCCATCCATGAATGAAGTACAATACTTCACCTTTTAAATTTATCTCTATTCAATAAGAACAAAACTTAATTCTTCCTCAATCCCTTCAATTTCCCAAACTCATAAACCTTGTCTTCAACAGCATAGACCTCAAAGTTATTAAGATTTTGTTTAAGAAACGGGCTCAAAATCTTGTCCCTCAATACATCAGTCCCTTCAATCATTGTGTTAAAAGACGGCTGAACTATTAAGTTCTTTCCTTTAAACTTCCCCTTCAAAAAGCATTTGAACTGCTCAACCCTTGCGCCTTCCTTTAGCGAGACAGCAGGATGCTCATGCCCTATTATAATAGTAGAAACATCATTAAGCACTTCTTTAGGTAGAATCTTATTAC
>JAHFQA010000029.1:0-16156 GCA_023266475.1 Candidatus Woesearchaeota archaeon
TCGCATAAGCTCAATACCGCTCATCGGGCCTGTGCCAGGGTAGTTTTCAATGTGGCTTGTCAAATTAGTCTGGCCTCCGACATCAATGCTTACTATAGCTGTTTTAAGCTTCTTTCTGCAAGTGTAGATTGCTGCTGTCAATCCAGCAGCCCCTGCTCCGATAATAAGTACGTCATACATGATGTTTAGAAAAAATGTTTATTTTAAAAAGGTTATTGTTTTTAAAGACTAATCTGTTGATTAGAGCGTTGTAATTGGCCTTGCTTGGAGGATATATAATTTATCGTCAATTGCCCACTCAACATCCATAGGTTTTTTGTAATATTTTTCAATTTTGATTGATTCTGCTATTAAGTCATTAAGCTCTTTTTCATTCAAAGTCTTTTCATTTGCCTTTTTAGAATCAAGTTTGATTGTTTTATTCTTGCCATTTTGCCTTATAATCATTATATTTTTTTCATTTACTGTTTCATTGGTTATTTTTTTATCCTTCTTATCAATAATAAAATTATCAGGAGTTACAATTCCTGAAACAATTGCTTCTCCAAGCCCGAAAATTGATTCAATAACCATTTCATTTCTGTTTTTTGTAACTGGATTGGCTGTAAAAACAACGCCAGATTTTTTGGCATCTATCATTTTTTGCACTATAACAGCCATTTTAGGCTCGTGGCTAAACTTATTCCTTCCTCTATAGACAATCGCTCTTGAGGTATAGAATGATGCCCAGCATTCTTTAATTGACTTTATCAATTTTGAATTTCCGTTAACATTCAGGAAAGTAGCCTGCTGTCCGGCAAAAGAAGCCTCTTCCAAATCCTCGGCAACAGCAGAGCTTCTTACTGCCACAAAACCATTTATTTTATTGTAATTATCAATTATTGATTTCTCAATTTCTTTTGGCATTTTTGATTTTAAAATTAATTTTTTAATATCTTTTGAGATGTGCGCTGTCTTATTTAAATCATTTACGTCAATTTTTTTGATATTTGAAGCTATTTTTTCTCTTATCTTTGATTCTTCAAGAAATTTTTCAAATGCGTTGACAGTTATGCAAAACCCATCAGGAATTGAAAATTTAGAGAACATTTCTCCAAGATTTGCTGCCTTGCCTCCAACTGAAAATGTATCATTCTTGCTGATATTTTTAAACCATTTAATAAGATTATTCTTTGTCATAATAGAAATAATATTTCTATTAATATTTAAGCTTTCTTTTTTAGGATCCTGGCTAATCCTGTATTCCCATTCGCTTCAATAAAATCCCCATTTTGGAGTATGTTAGTTGCTGTTTTTGTCCCTACAATACATGGAATACCCAATTCCCTTGATACAATGGCTGCATGGCTTGTAACTCCCCCTTCATCTGTTACGATCGCGACAGCTTTTTGCATTGCCGGTACATAGTCAGGATGCGTTGTTATGGCAACCAAAATATCGCCTTTTTGGACGTTTGGAAGGTCTTTTACCCCTTTGACAATTGCAACTTTTCCTTTTGCAATGCCTTTTGATGCAGGTGTTCCACGCAAATCTGCCTTGCTTTCTTCCTTAATTAGCTCAAGTTTTATTAGAGCATTTTTAATTTCATGACCGCTAATGCATATTATTTTTTTGTTTGAATCATAAAATATGACAAATCCCTTTTTTCTCTCTTCAATCAAATTTTTGTCACATCCTATGCCTTTCTCTAGACATTTTACTATTTCATTTTCTTGTAAGTATGCCATATCTCGAATATTTGTACTTAATCTGTTGGCTAGTTCCTTAAACAAGGAGTTTTGAATGTAGAAAATTCCCTGTCTTCTGAAATCATCTCTTAAGTCCTTGAAGTAAGCAAAAAGTTTTGCGTTGTCTAAAATTTTCTTTTCTTCTTTATTTACTGCCAGATTTTCGAGTGCTTGCTTGTATGTCATCTCTTGCTTCCGCTCCTTTTTCTTGAAATCCTTCAAATGTTCTTTGAATTCCTCGAAAGTCCAAGGCTGGTTGTGTAAATCAAGACAAGGAATCCATTTATATTTTTCAAACAACAGCTTGATTTCTTTTTTAGTTAATGGGTCTTTGGCGCTGACTGTACGGGTTAGCTCTAATATCGCTGCCTTCTTTAATGGACTAAAAATTGCATCAACATACGTATGAGGATCTTGATCTTTTAGCTTTTTTTGTATAAGCTGCCTGGCCCTTTCTGCACAAAAATCATTTAAGAAGTAGGCAGCCCAAATAAACAAAGTGTACCTTACACATAGTCTTTGGTATTTACTATATATTTCAATTAATTCCTTACTATCTTTATTTCTAAGATTAAGTTTTGCAACTTTCTTTGCAAAATCCACATATTCCTTTCCAATCTTAAAAAATAATTTCTGGAATTTTTTTACATCTTTTCGCACCCATTCAGTTTGTATTTTATTAAGGAAAGCTGCCCATTTGTTCTCATCAACGAAGCAGGCTTGATTATTCTCTTCAGGGACATATATCTGCTCAAAAAATGTAAATGGTGCTAGGCCTTTTACCTCATTGCTTAAAGAGTGCAAAGACACTTCAGTGTATTGTACCCCATACTCTCTTGAAAACAATTTTTTCCACTTTGCATTTGGGTTTATTGGCTTCATTTTTTCTCTCTTGATTTTTGTTCAAGCTCTTTGATGAGTTTATTATACCTCTTAACAGGCCTCAGTCCAAGCTCTTTTCTTAGCTTTATGATTCTCTTGAAGTATTCTTTGGCAACTTTTGGAGGCTTGTTGCCAGTATAGTATCCTTCAACATTGTCATATAAAAAGCAATCTAAAGTATCAGCATCTTTAGCCAGTTCCACATAGGGATTTTTTGAGTAAATGTGTTTATCGCTGTGATTGAATATGGCTTCTGTAATGAGCTTAATCTCACTTAGCCTGAATTTGTTAGTGCTTCTTAATATTCTTGCTGCTATAGGCGCTCCAAGATGGGCATGATTCTTGTATCTTCCTTTTACTATGACATAAATATCGTGCAAAACGCATATTAGTTCCGCATATTCTTTATTCAATCTTCTTTTCTCCGCCAATATCCTTCCAACTTGAGTGCAGCCAGAGGAATGTTTTAATTCAAATACCTTTGAGCTTTCCCTCTCTTTATCGGTTAGCTTGCCATTTAATATTAATTGAACTACCTTGCGCTGGATAAATTCCGACCTATTTAGCTTATTGCCCTTGAAATGATGATAACCTTTACTCATTTTTATAACCACCCAATAACTACTTATTTTTAATTCCTTGTATTTAAATTTTACAACCCCCTTACTAGGGTATGAATAGAAACATTTTTATATGTTCTATGATTAAGTCAAGGAAAATGGAGCTAACTATATTAAAAGAATTAGGCCTTACAGATGGTGAAATAAGGGTGTATTTGTCTTTACTAGAGTTAGGAAAATCAACAGCAGGAAAAATTATCGAACACTCTAAGGTTTCGCCTTCAAAAATTTATGATGTGTTGAATAGGTTGATAGGAAAGGGTTTGGCAAGCTACATCATAGAAGGAAATGTCAAGCATTTTAAGTCAGCGCAGCCAAAAAATATTTTAAATTATATTGAAAGAAAGGCAAATACATTAATGGAAAGCAAAAATAAATTCAAAAAAATCATACCTTTGCTTGAGGCAAAGCAGAAATCAGAAATTAAAAATTTTAATGCGGAAATTTTTGAGAGCGTCAGCGGCCTTATAACAGTCTTTGATATGTCACTTAATGAATTAAAAAAGGGAAGTACAGTGTATGCTTTTGGCTACCCGGCTTATGCAAGCAAATTATTTGATGCCTATTGGAGGGAATACTATAAAAAATGTGACAAAAAAGGTATACTAAGAAGGGTTATCTATGATTATGATGCATGGTTCCTAAAGAAAAGGACAGGAAGAAAAATGTCCTACTATAGGTATATGCCAAAAGGCGTAATAACTCCAACATGGGCCTGGATATTTAATGACAAAGTCGCAAACGTTATAGTAACAGAAGAACAAAAAGTCTGTTTTTTGGTACAAAATAAAGAAGTTGCCAATAGTTACATACAGTACTTTAATCTATTATGGAAAAGCGCAATTGAGCCATAAGTAAAACATTACCTCCACTCCCTAAACATCTCCATCATCAGCCTTACAGTCGCACCAGTTGCTCCTTTTGTCAGAATTCCTTTATCCACTTTTGACCATACTGTTGTGCCTATATCAATGTGAACCCAAGGAACATCATTAACAAAATTCTTCAAAAATGTTGCACCTATTATTACTCCAGCATCTCCTTCTTCGCTTATGTTTTTGATGTCAGCAACATCGCTTTTCAAATTATCCTCAAATTCCGGCCATAATGGCAGCTCCCATACTTTCTCCAGGCTTTTTTGCGAAGCTGCTTTAACTTTTTGGCTTAATTTTTCGTCTGTGCTGAGAAATGGTGTTGCAACATACCCAAGCGTTATCATACTAGCTCCTGTCAAGGTAGCAATGTCAATTATCACTTCCGGCTTTAGTTCAGCAACATAAGAAAGCGCATCTGCAAGGATTAATCGTCCTTCTGCATCTGTATTTTTAATTTCAACAGTCATCCCATTGTAAGCAGTCAAAATATCATCTGGCCTGAATGATGTAGCATCAATCATGTTTTCACAAAGAGGAGTTATGACAACTAAATTAATTGGAAATTTCAATCTGGCACAAGCTTCAATTACGTGAATGGACGCAAGAGCCCCTCCTTTGTCATCCTTCATATTCAAAATGTAAGGGTATGGCTTTAAATTTAATCCGCCGCTGTCAAATGTTACACCCTTTCCAACAAGAGCAATCGGCTTCTGCTTTTTATCATTTCCATGATACTCAAGCACAACAAGTCTTGGCTTGTTGACGCTTCCTTGTGCAACTCCTATTAAACAGCCCATCTTCATCTTTTCAATCTGCTTTTCATCAAAAACCGAGCATTTCAAGCTGTAATTTTTGGCAATTTCTTTTGCATAAGAAGCAATGTATTCAGGCGTCGCAATATTAGGAGGCGTATTCACAAAGTCCCTTGTCTTATTAAGAGCTTCTGCAACAACAGAAGAGTATTTTAATTCCCTGTCAAAATTTTTATTTGAGTTTGTTAGAATTGTTATTTGCTTAATTGCCTTTATCTTGTCCATGTCTTTTGTTTTGTATTCTGTAAATTTGTATAAGCCAATCAAACAAGCCAATGTTATTTTTTCAACAGCTTCATCGCCTTTTAATTTTGAATTGATAAAAGAATTCAAATAAATGCTGAAGCTTTGTGTTCCATTATCCCTAAGTCGTTTGGAAACATCGCCAATTGTATTTGTCAAAACTTCAAAATTGTATCTTTCTTCCTCTCCCAAGCCAACTAAAACAATATTTTTAACATTTTTATTTGCATAAATGCTCTTCACTTCTCCTTTTTCTCCCTTAAAGTCATTGTCTTTTATATAAGAACTAATAATATTTTCAAACTCCCTAAATTCATTCCCTAATCTTAATTTTTCCTTAAAAAAACCTATTAGCAAATCATTATCTTTGATTTTTGTTAGTTCAACCTTCAATACCCTTACAGAAGTAGTTGCTTTCTCCATAGAAATAGAAATTAGTAAGTACTTTATTAAATTTGCGGCTTTTTGCCCAATTTTACAAAGCGCTGTGATCAGATTTCATTCATTATTAATATATAGGTAAAACTGACTAATCTTAAATCAACTAGCCAATTCTTCATTTAATTTTTCAATATCAGTTATTGGGCCTTTGCACATTGTTCCTTTGCAGACATAAGCGCCTGCTACAGAATAGCCTGGGTTTTTTTTATCATTTTTTTCATAAAAATTTACAACTATACTGGGATTATTTGCAGCAATGCACGCGTTTATCATTTCCCTCTTGCCTAAAATATCAACCTTTATCTCACCGTTTAAAAGCGTATCAACAGCAACCGCACAAATTGATGCAAAATAGCTAAAATTCAAATAAATGTCGCTGAAGTATAAAATAGTATTTTCTGCTGCATTTTTGTATTTTTCATTTTTAGTTATGAAATACAATCTTAAAAAAACAACCGCACAAAAAGAATTTTCAAGAAACTGCTTATCTTGATGCTTTAAAGTTCCCAAGTCATCTTTTTTTAATATTCGGTCGAAAAAACCATAGTTTTTCTTGTCATAAAAATTATTTAAAATAAATCCCACAATTTCACTTATTTTTTCAAGATATTCTTGGTTCTGAGTAGCAAAATAGGCATCTATTAAGCAATTTAAGAAATGCACATTGTCGCATAATAATCCATTAATATTAGATTTCCTGTCAAAATAATGGAACACCCCATTTTCCTTGTCGTAGCAGTTTTGTAATATGAAATCAACCGTTCTTAATGCAAATTTTATTGCATTTTCATCATTTAATATTGCACCTGCCTTTAGGAACGAAGAAATCATCATTGAATTCCAATCAGCATAAATTGTTTTGTCAACATATGGCTGAGGCAGCCTTTTTCTTTCTTCGGCATTTTTATGATAAAACTCTTCGTCGGCATCCTGTGAGCCATAAAAGCCGCCATTATGCTGGTCGGATAGGAATTTGACTATATACCATACAGTTTCAATAGCTATTTTCTTGAATTTTTCATTCTTTGTGATGTTAAAGGCAACTGCATAATTTCTTAGCAAGCCGGCATTAGTGTCAAGCATTTTTTCATAGTGCGGTAATTTCCAATCCTGAGTTACAGAATACCTGAAAAAACCAAAATCAATTTTGTCAAATATTCCTTCATACATTCCATCTAATGTTTTAGTTGCCATATCTAGATATTTTTTTGTTTTGGTTTTTTTATATTGGAGGAATAATAAATCAATGACTTCAGGAGAAGGAAACTTTGGCTGCGTTCCAAAGCCGCCGTAAAAACTGTCAAAATTATCCCCCACAGAAATTAAAATCTCTTTTACAATATTTTCATTTATTTCTGAATTAGTATTTTTTTTCGAAAAATGTCCTAGTTTTTTGGCAACTTCTTTGACATTATTTTCAATTTCATTTTTTCTTTTCTTGTAGGAATCTCTGACACTTTCAAGCATCAGCATGAATTTTTCAGGAAGGACGTAAGTCTCGCCTGCAATTATGTATCCTTTAGGATTCAGAAAAACGGTTGACGGGAATCCGCCCATATTGTACCTTTCTTTTATATCAGGCCTTTTGTCTATGTAAACTTTTATGGGAACAAAATCACAGTTTATTATTTTTGCAATCTCTTCTTCGGAGTAGGTGGTTGAATCCATCACATGGCACCAATGGCACCAAACTGCAGTTAAATCAAGTAAAATCGGTTTGTCTTGTTTTTGTGCTTTTTCAAATGCCTCGTTGCCCCATTCCATCCAATTAACCTTGGTTTTCATTTTTGAAAGTCTTCAAGATCGATAATAGGCTGCCTCCCAGAATATCCAGAATCAATTTCATGCCATGCCTTAATTCTGTTTTCTCCAAGCTTCCAGCACAAAAAAACATCCCTGTCTTCAAATCTAAAGTAGAAATCCACGAGTCCTAAGTCTAAATCCTTCAAGATGCATCCGATTTTTCCCAATTTTTCCAATTCCAAATAAAATTCATAAGAAAGCTGGTGATACTCCTTGTTAAGCTTAGTATTAGTATCAACAAATTCATATGGCTCTATGGCTTGTGGGTCTATTTTTACTGAAAGGATTGCATCTATAGATTTCTGTAAGTTTTGAAGCTTTATTAATGATTTTTTTATTTTTTGAATTTGCTCTTGCGCGCTTTCAAGAGTGAAGTATTTTTTTGCCATAGTCAAAGGTGTTATTTCTTTATTTATAACGTTTTTGATATTCACCGAATAAAGTTGTCCAAACACAACCTTTATATATAAGTTAGGTTAGCCTAACTTTTATGTTCACGGCAAACAGGGAAGACTATCTTAGGGGATTATATATACTTAAAGAGGAAAAAGGGGAAATTAAATCCACAGACTTGGCACATTACTTAAATGTATCAAAGCCAAGCGTTTCTGAAATGATGCAGGAACTTAATAAGGAAGGCTTAATATTAAGCAAGAAGTATTCAAAAATTAGATTTACGCAGAAAGGCAGAGAAATTGCAGAGAAATTAACTTCTAAACATAGGATAATTGAAACCTTTCTAAAGAAATTGCTTAAGATTGATTCAACAAGCATTCATCAAGAGGCGCATCGCTTGGAGCACGCGTTCAGTGATGAGTCAATAGAAAAGCTTAGGAAAATTCTTGGATACCCAAAAAAAGACCCGCATGGGAAGCCGATACCTCAATAAGCTTTCATGAATTTTTTAAGCATAAAAAATCTGTAAGACAAAAACCTATAATAAATAAGTACAAAATGGCAATTTTTCAAAGATTTGTAAATTATTTTAAAATATTTTCTGATAGAAAATTATTGGCATTTATGGGTTCTGGATTAATAGTAAGCGTTGCTTACATGGATCCAGGCAATTGGGGAACGGACATCAGCGGAGGGGCATTATTCAACTATGATTTGCTTTGGGTTGTTTGGCTTGCTTCTGGAATGGCCATGCTGTTTCAATATTTGTCTGGAAAGCTTGGCATTGCAGGTTATTCTTTGCCTGAACTGGTTAAAGAAAAGCTGCGAAATAAATGGCTAGTTTTCTCTTACTGGGTGCTTGCTGAAATAGTAATTCTTGCGACTGATCTTGCAGAATTTCTTGGAATTGTTGTTGCATTGAATTTGCTGTTTGGAATTCCTTTGCTATGGGGGACTTACATAGCAGTTGCAGATATTTTAATTATCATTTTGCTTACTCAGAATAGATTTAGAATTTTGGAGCAGGCATTTATTATTTTTGTTTCAATTATTGGGCTTGGGTTTGTCTACGAATTATTTATTACAAAGCCTGAAATGACGCCTGTTCTTATTCATTCCATAAAGCCGATTTTGACTAAAGAAAGCGCTCTTATTGCAGTCGGAATTATTGGTGCTACTGTCATGCCGCATGCCTTGTTCGTGCATTCATGGCTGATTAAGAATAAAATTATTAACGGCAACTTTGGAGATAAGTTCAAAATGTTAAAGTTTCATTTAATTGATAATGTTGTATCCCTTACAATTGCAGGATTTATTAATGCCGCAATTATCATAATGTCAGCAGCTGCCTTTTACAAGACTGGCATTAATGTTGGAACTCTTGATCAGGCATACAGAACTCTAATTCCTTTATTTGGAAGCCTTGCAGCATTGATTTTTGCCCTTGCATTGCTTTCAGCTGGAATATCCTCTTCTGTTACAGGAACTCTTGCCGGACAGGCTGTTATGGACGGGCTAACTGGATTTAGGATTAGGCTTTGGGTTAGAAGACTCATAACAAGATTTATTAATGTAATACCAGTGACAATAGCAATCATTCTTGGCATTGAGCCCTTAAGAATTCTTGTTCTAAGCCAGGTTGCTTTGAGTTTGCTAATTCCATTGCCTTTAATACCATTAATAATTTATACAGCTGATAAGAGTATAATGCATGGTCTTGTAAACAAGAAAATCACAAGTGTATTTGCAGTTATTTTTGCATTTGTAATTCTTGGATTTAATGCATACCTTCTTTATCAAGTTATATTCCAAGGTGTTGGCATTTAATTATTCATTTTTATTAGGTTTATGCAATTATCACATTCTAATTGTATAACAGAATGAGTTATTTTGTATTTTGATTTCAGCATTTTGTTTACATTGCCAATTATTTTCTTAGCTGACCTAATATTTTTAGCGTCTATTAAAATGTGGGAGCTTAAGTAAAATATGTCAGAAGCAATGCTCCATACATGCAAATCGTGAACTTCATTTACGCCTTCAATTTTTTCCATGTCGCTTGAAAGCATAATCAAGTCAATATTTTTTGGAGTGCCTTCCATAATCACATGCACCGATTCCTTGAGCAATCCAATGGAATTTGTCAAAACAAAAATGCCAATCACTGCGCTGATTAAGGCGTCAAATACATAGTTGCCTGTTGCAATTATTAACAAGGCAGCCAAAATAACCCCTATTGACGATATTGTATCACTTAGAACGTGTAGATAAGCCCCCTTTGCGTTTAGGTTTTCATGGCTTTTGCGCATTTTCAAAATTATGTAAAGATTAGCAAGAAATCCAGCTATTGATATTACAATCATTTCTTTAACTTTAATCTGCTGCGGGGAAAAAATTCGCATATATGATTCGTAAAAGATAAAAATCGAAATAAGCACGAGAATAACGCCGTTGATAATGGCAGCAATAATCTCTGCTCTGAAATATCCAAAAGTGTATTCTTTGCTTATTGCTCTCTTTGATATCTGGAATGAAAAATATGTCAATGACAGGGCAAGCAAATCAACAAAAACATGTGCTGAATCGCTGATAAGGGCCAAGCTGTTTGTGAATATACCTCCAGTAAGTTCTAATAATAGTACTAACGAAGTTATAGAAATAAAAATCTTCAAATCCTTCTGCAGACTATCCCTTGATGCCATGCAAATATCATTGCGTTATTGGTTAATAAATATTATTGTTTTTAGAGAATTTACCTGCTTCTGGCAACACCAATTTTTGGGCAATACTCATTTATTACACATTTTGAACAAATTGGAGAGCTTGTAACACACACATTTTGCCCGTGTAATACAAATAAATCATTCAAATCCCCCCAATATTTTTTTGGGATAATTTTCATTAACTCATCCATTGTCTGCTCTGCATTCTTGGTTTTTACCCAGCCTAACCTGTTTGATATTATGTGCACGTGAATATCAACAGGTATATAATCGGCTTTTTTGTGGCCATAAACCATAGTTATCGCTGCAGTTTTCTTTCCAACTCCTCTTAATTTCATCAATTCCTCAAAACTATCAGGCACTTTTCCCTTATAATTTTTAATTATAGTTTTTGCGATTTCCTTTATTCTTTTTGACTTTGTTATGTAATAATTGACTGGCCTGATAATTTTTTGAATTTTGCTTAAAGGCATTTTTGATAATTTTTGTGTATTATCAGCTACTTCAAAAAGTTTTAATGCAATTGGTCCAGTTGTTTTGTCCTGGGTTCGCAAACTTAGAATGCAAGAAATTAAGACCTTGAAAGGGTCTTTTTGGATTTTTCCAATCTTGGAAACAACTGGGTTCTCAAAATCTTTGACCTCTTTTTTCAATAATTTTATTATTTTATCTATGTTTTCTATTTCTTTAATCATTTGATCAATTCTCTAAAACAAATTTTTCTATATCATCTTCTATCTCAACATTATGAAATCTGAGCTCAATTTCTTGGGGACCTTTGACACCAAGGTTTAATTCAACTGCTTTTTTTATTTGTGGCTGTTGCCAAACTGATTTATTTTGTATTTTTGGAATTGTGCCTAGTGATTTTAACAGTGCAAGTCCAACTATATCATTAGCTATTATGTCCTTAGTTGCAATTACAATGCCGGGCTTTTTTAATGTTCCAATATTTGGCCCATCTGTCACAAAGCATTTTGTTGCATCCATAAGAATTAAGTCAGGCTTCCTTGCCAAATTTGCTTCTGCAATCATAGCTCCAAACAGCTTGTCATTATTATGCATACCATGCGGCAATTGCATCCTATCTTCATTTCTTGTTAGTCCAATGGCACCTTTCAAAGCCATTGTAAAGGTTGCTGTCCAGTGCGTTTTTGCAATACAAAGATGTACATAATGGTCAATTTCATCAAGTATCTTGGGAACTGAAAATCCAAATGGCCACGCTGTTAAATCTTTGCGTGCAATTTTTTTCCACCCATAGTCATCAAAAGACACAACATCAACGCCTTCATTAATAGCAGCATCGTACATGCCAGTTTCTTTAAGAACGCTTATAGTATTCAAGCTAGCCATGGATTTTTCTCCAACAACAATCTTATTTGTTTTTTCCTTTAAAAGCCTTATAGAATTTCTTAAGAATTCAGGGCTTGTGCTGCCTGGATGCTCATCAGCAGTGTTTGCATTTGGTTTAATTAAAACACGCTCATCATTTTTAATAAAATTCAATCCCCCGGCTAATTCAGCAGCTTTTCTTAAAGACTCTTCAACAGAACTGCATTTTGCAATTCCAACTTTTACTTTTTGCATTTCATTTCAAAATCCTGCCGTTCTTTCTGCTCCACAGCAATAAGTCCAACTCATCCATATCAATTCCGGTTAGTTTTGAAAAATCAATAAACTTTTGCTCAATTTCCAGATATTCTGCTGCGTTTTTCGGCTTTTCATTAGTTTCTATGACTCCGAATTCGTGCAATGAGTTTATAATATGTTTGTCAAGGATTGCATAGCCTTTGAATCCAATATTTCTTAAGAAATGTGACGCTTCCTTATATGCCAAGCCTTTAATATCTTTATTTAGAGCAAAAAAATTCCTCAATTCGTTTTTGTCCTTAAATGAGCATATTTTCTTTTTTAATTCAAAATTTAATGTGTTTTTTAAATAATTTCTTGTGTGGATAATATGTGCAGGCCTTACATTGTTAAACCTGTAAATCCCTTCAAGCCTTCTTGTCATGTCATCTGCAGTTCCATTGACAAGTACATTCCTTACTGAATCCACTGCTCTTAATCCCATCTCTGCACTTGTGTTTGCGGTGAAGATGCAGAATGCAAGCTCTTCAAATATTCGGTTGTTGTCGTCTTTTTCAGCAGGCAGTAATTTTAATTCATTATTTCCATAATGCCAGGAATAAGGCTCGTTGAAGAATTTCTCGAACTGACGCAGCCTTTCCATTATTTTTTCTTTTTTGTTGTTATATTCTGATTTTAGCTTTTCTATGCTGTCCATACATCTAGTATTTTTCTCTATTTTTTAAACTTTGTTGTAGGCTTTTTTCCTTTAGCCCTATTGCGCGCAATAACAACAAAAACCACCAATAAAGTTGAATAATTGAGTATCATAAACCATGGCGAAAACCAGCTTATGCCGTCAAAAATATAGCTTGACAATGGCCATAGGAATGGAGTTGGAAAAAATCTAGATGAATGTGTTGGTATATCGATCATAATGTGAATTCCCCATGCTGTCAATGGCCAAAACAAGCTTTTTGTTAGCAAATAAATCAAGAGAAATGTGGCAATAAAGACCACAAAACTGTGTGTTAGATTGTAAGATGCAAAAACCCACAATGGAATGGTGTTAATAGGGGGTGGGCCTCTTTGAATATTTCCATTAATCAAGTTCTCTGCAACAAAAACTCCAAAAGACAAAATATCAGGCAAAACTCCAAATAATACAGCAAGCCAGACATATCTCTTCCTGTGAAATATAGCATAACTCCACAAGCCATGGGCAAAGATATCCATTTTAGAGTTATTTTTTTAGATATTTTTATTGAGTTTCGTTAATGTTAAATTGTTAATGAATTTTTATTTATTTTTGATTATTAATCTATTATTCCTATCTCACCAAATATTCTTCCCATTATAATTTAATATTTTCAAAAAACTAACAAAAATCTTATGATATTTTTAAGCTAAATTCCACACCGCTTCCTATTGGAACAAGAACGCTTCTTAAATTTTTGTGGTTCCTAACGTAATTTAAGTAATCCCTCATGTATTTTTCAAACATAATTGCATTGTCCGCAACAATTATTGAATTTCTTGTAAGTTTTGGATAAGCCAATCTAAAGTAGTTAATGTAATCTTCCTTCACAGCGTCTATAAAGAGAAAGTCAAACTTCCCATTCAATTTTGGAATTTCCTTTAAAGCATCTCCATGAATTATTCTTATTGTTTCATCTAGGTTTGCTCTCCTGAAATTTTCTGATGCAATTTTTGCTTTATGCTCTGCTATTTCAATTGTTGTGACTTTTCCTTTATTCTGTTTGGCTGCTGCACCAAGCCAGATTGCAGAATAGCCATTTGATGTTCCAACTTCAAGAATATTTCTTGCTTTTGATATTTTAACTAACAAATAGAAAAATTCACCTGTATCTGGAGGAATATTGTAATAGCCGTCATGTTTCTGTCCAAAAACTTCCAATTCTTGAAGTAATCTTTTTGTTGAGGGATTCATTTTGGTACTTAATAATACTCATATTACTTAAAGTTACGGTGATTTAATTAAGACCAGACTCAAGAAACAACGCCATTTTGGCACGTCTGCCCTAAAAGAGCTGTCTGCCATGTTCCGCTTGAAGTGCAATAACTCGTTATAATCTGCCCATTTGCTGTGCATTGCGCTGTCTTGCAATAATCACTTTCCAAAGTCAGCTTGCATTGAGCATTTAATCCAACTTCATCAACCCACCCTAAATGCGCTCTGCAATATTTTGTTACTCCATTTTCTGTGCAAGTATCACTGCAGGAAGTTAAATCAGAGCAGCTTTTCTGTGAGCATGAATTTGGATCTGGCTTGCAGTTTATATTACCATCGCATCCGTACGGGCAGTTTTCTATCATTTGCCACTCAAAACAGTTTCCTGTTTTTACACATTTTTTCTTTTCAGTGCCAGCTTGGCACATTATTTCATTTTCATCATAGCATTGGTTAGGCAATGAAGTTGCTATTCTGTAATTTACACAATAATATTTTCGCCCACTACACGTCTGGCTACAAGGCGATGAAAGAGGATTGCAAATACTTCCCACTTCAGGGCATGTTGGTGGAGGCGGAGCACATCCTTCGTCTTGACCATTGAATATATTATTGCAATTCTCGTCTATACTTGGCGTACTGCAATCTTCTGGTGGGGCTTCGCTTGGATAACCAAATCTTCCTAATGTTCCTGTTAGAGAATTTGGCAAAGCAGAAAAGCATTTTACAGTATCTGCACAGAATGATGCAGTTTGGCAGTTATTTGAAGGACCACAAGATGGCTGTTCAGTGGCCCATTTTGAATTGACACAATAATATTTTACAGGAGGGTTACCACAAGTTTGCTGGCAGTCTCCGGCATTTATCGAGCCAAGACAATGGCCTCCAACAATTGGACAAACTGGATTTTGGATGCTTAAGCAGTCCTGGGTACAAGTTGTTCTTTCATCAAGTCCGCTTGTGTCGCAAATTCCATCTCCGCATCTGTTTGTATTGCAAGTTGGCTGGTTATTTGGGACACATTTACAATCTAAACTACATCTGGGAGAATAAAGGTAACTCGAAGTTCCAATTACAATTTCTCCTCCTTGCTCACCTGCGTCGCAATAACCATTATTATTGCAGCCGCTAGTTGCAGGGCATCCACCACTTGGAGGAGTTGTTCTTAATCTATAAACAGGAGAGTTAGTTTCTTTCACGCAATAAAGTGTTAAACCACCACAGGGCTGAGCACAACCTTGGCTTGGATTGCAGATGCTTCCTTCTCCAGGGCAACCACATCCATCATCAATTTGCCCATTGCAATTATCATCCTTGCCATTGCCGCATATTTCAGAAGGTACGCCAAAAGTCCATCTGTAATCATTTGCATTATCATACATCACACAATAATATGTTTGCCCGTTGCATTCCCGTTTGCATGAAGGAGGGTTGCTACAGGAGCTGCCTATTGTTGGGCATCCATTCCCTCCAGATAAAGTGCCGGTTGCTGGATTGCAAGTTTGTCCTGATGCAAGAGTCTGCCATGCATTTCCTGCTAAGCAGTAATAAGTTGCACTTCCACACTGTGCTTGATTGCAATAAGGCCCGCTTGAGGTTCCGCAAAGCGCATTTCCATCTGCTGCCGTCATCCACCTGCAAGCCCCGTTTATGCACCTGCATTGTTTTTCCTGCCCATTTTCAGTGCATTTTGCAGTACATGAACTTGCAGAAGTGCAATCATTTGGATTGCATATTGTTGGAATTGGGTTTGGTTGCACAGGATTTGTGCTTAAATCAATGATATAATCTTCGTCAACATATTTATTTGAGCCTGTTGCAGACTGCGCTATTTTACTTACTGGATTTCCATTATTTCCTATTTTTATTGAAAGAGTTAAAGAATTGGTGTCTTTGTCCGCAGTAAGAGAGCATTTTACATTATTGGGGTCAATTATTATACATGACAATCCGAGTTTTCCTCCAATAACGCTGGCAGAACTCTGCCCTGAATTGAAACTAATTGCACCTAAATATCCCGCAACTCCAATCAATGTGTTTGATGTTGATTCATATATTCTGTCTCCCTGAGTTGCAACTCCCCTTATATA
>JAHFQA010000029.1:16166-17035 GCA_023266475.1 Candidatus Woesearchaeota archaeon
TTTTGAGCTGGGAAGAGCTTGCAGGAATGACTGTGGCTAAATTTGAGGTGGTTGTTACATCCAAATATGTTGTTAATAAACCGCTTATGCCCGCACCACGTTGGTCGTTATCTATATAACAAAATTCAGCTCCAACTGAGGCGCCAATTGGCTCTCTTACCATTACTGAAGTAGCCCACGCTCCACCATCTCCAAAGCTATCTCCCCATGGAGAAACAACAATCTGTGGATATTCCAATCCAGCTTCTTCTGAGCGAATTGTTCCTCTGCCTACATAAGCGTTGCCGCCTTCATTCATTAAATAGTATGGAATTCCCACATTTTGTAACAACTGTCCCGAGGTTGGATTAGGGAAAAGCTGGGCTCTTGAATCCTTAATAACAATGACATCTCCTGGCTCAAATTGAGTCTTGCTTCCGCGGAGAATCCAGCTCACGCTATTTTTCGGAAAATAATACTCTCCCAGTACAATTGAATGGGAGTTTCTCCTTCTAATATCTGTAGCTCCAGGTAAAACACATGTATAAACAGTAGATGGGGGTATTCCTTGATTCTTGTTATAGCATCCAGGATTTGACTGAGTTCCGGGGCATATACAATCATTAATGCATTTTGACCTGCATCCAGACCCTATTGTTGTGCAGTCCAGTCCTGGTTCTGTGCCGGTGCAAATTCCATCGCAGTTACAACCAGGCGCGCATCTAGTTGCTGGTGGAGGGGTTGTTGTGGTTCTGCAATTCGGTGCAGTATCTTGTAATTGTCTGTTAGCATTGCAATATTTAGTTACACGAGTTATTACTCCAGGACAACCAATTCCATATGTAACACTTTTTCCACAATCGTTTGCTCCGCATATTTGGGAAACTTGA
>JAHFQA010000030.1 GCA_023266475.1 Candidatus Woesearchaeota archaeon
ATGGAAATAAAAATTCTCGACGACAAAAAAAACAAGATAATTCTTGAAGTTAAAGGTGCAGATCATACATTATGCAATGTCCTAAAGACTGAGTTGTGGAACGACAAGCATGTAAAGATAGCTACTTACAGCATCAGGCATCCTCAGATAAGCGTGCCTCAGATTATAGTTGAAACTGATGGAGAAGAAAGCCCACGAAATGCTTTGATAAATGCTGTGCAAAAAATTCACAAAACCAATGAAAAGTTCAAAAAGGAATTTTTGAAAGAGATTAGATAGGGATTATTATTGTTTCTCTAAAAAGTTCGTCTAAATGACAAATTATGTATGAAAATAAATCTAAAATACCACCAAAAAGCTTATAAATTCATAGTGCCTAATTTTTATAATGTTTTTCAGAATTAAGAAAATAAAAGGCAAAGAATACGCCTATATAGTTGAAAATGAATGGTTGAATAAATGCAGCAGACAAAAAGTAAAAGGTTACCTTGGGAGAGCTTATAGATTTGAATTGAAAAATAATGTTGATTTTTTAAGTTATTTAAATATCGGAGATATCAAAAATTATATAGAAGAAAACGACATAAAAAAAATAATAAATGATCTTATTGAATGGGAATTTTTTAAGTTTAACGTTAATAAAAATGATTTTTCAACAGACGTAAACAATAAGATTATTCAAAAAAATAAGAAAAATGTTGTTTTGTTGATTAACGATGGCTTCATGTGCTTCCTAACTCTGCAAAATTTGCTTGAATTTAAGCCAGATGGTAATGAAGAAAGTGATGGCTACAGACTTGCAAGGGCTTTGGTGGAAGCTGGTATAAGGGTGCCTCAAGAGATTTTCATTGGCTTATTTGGAAAATTATATAAAACTAGGGATCATAATTGACGGAATGACAAAGTCTATTGGTGTGCTATTAATTGTAAGCAGCTTGCTTTCGCTAATTGCAGGTGCGTTAATAGAAATCAAGTATGGAAGCGAAATTCAAATTACAGGAAATGTAATTGAAAATATCCTAAGCCAGACAGTAACTCCAATGTCTTTATATGATTATGTAGCTGGAGGGGCCATATCTTATTCGATAGTGAGCTTAATGGTCGGAATTGTTTTCCTGTTTAGGCTTTAAGTCAAAACCTATATAAATCATTGACATTCACTGATTCTAATGGATTCTAAGGTTCCCAGGCACGTCGCAATCATTTTGGATGGCAATAGAAGATATGCCAAAAAACTTGGTTTGCAGCCTTGGAAAGGCCACATATACGGTGTCAAAAAGCTCAATGAGCTGCTGAGTTGGTGCAGAGAGCTTGGCATAAAAGAGATTACGCTATATTCCTTCTCAATTGAAAATTTCAAAAGAACAAAGGCAGAAAAGAACTTCTTGTTTAAAATATTTAAAGAGGAATTCGAAAAAATGAAATACAAAAAGGAAATTTTCAAAAACAAGATAAGAATAAATGTGATAGGGAGGCTTGATATGTTTCCAAAGGAAATAAGGAAATCAATGCTCCATATTATGAAAAAGACAAGAAATCACAAAAATTTCATTGTGAATTTTGCAATGGCTTACGGAGGAAGACAGGAGATAGTTGACTCATTAAAGAAAATAGCAATATTAATCAAAAACAATAAAATTAATCCGAACGATATAAATGAAAAAATAATTACACAAAATCTTTACTTAAAAAGTGAGCCGGACCTAGTAATAAGACCGGGCGGCGAAATTAGAACTTCCAACTTCCTGACTTGGCAAAGTGCATATTCGGAATGGATATTTATAAACAAGCTATGGCCAGACTTCACTAAAAAAGATTTAATTGATTGTGTTGAAGAGTTTAACCTAAGGGAAAGAAGATTTGGAAGGTAAAACCAAAAGTATAAAAACTAGTACAATTAGAAAAATCGATTAAAACCACATATTGATTACTGAACATTAATAAAAAATCAATAAATATTTTTTAATATCTAGTATTAATGCGAAAAACGCTTCATGCGCTAAGATTGATATAATATAATAATAAAGGAAATAAAGTCTGCATTAGGAAATATACAATTAATGTGAATGAAACTATACTTTGAATTAGGTGCCTTTTATGGATGCTTATGAACAATTTGATGAAAGTGTAAAGATTGCCGCTGAAGCATTCAAGAATATTGATAAAAAAGATGTTATAAGGCTAGTAAGCCACTTGGATGCTGATGGCATAAGCGCTTGCTCTTTAATGATAAAATTGCTTAATTTTGACAACAGAAAATACTCCGTATCCATTGTGCAGCAGCTTAATAAGGCTGTTTTATCCCAGCTTGCTTTAGAATCCCATAATTGTTTTATTTTTACAGATATTGGGTCTGGCGTCATTGGCGATATAAAAGAGCTTCTTCAAGGAAAGAAGGTTTTTGTACTGGACCATCACAGCGTTGCCCAAACAAAAGATTTTGGAGAGATAATTTTCGTTAACCCGCATACTTGTGGCATCGACGGTGGCAAAGAGATATCAGGAGCCGGGGTAGTTTTCAGGTTTGCATGTGCTGTTGACAAGAGTATGGAGGATTTTGCTCATATTGCCATAATAGGTGCAATAGGTGACCTTCAGGAACAAAATGGTTTTTCAAGGCTTAATGATGAAATACTCAAAATAGCAGTTGAAAAGAACAAGATTAATGTCAGCAAAGGCTTAAGGATTTTTGGCTCACAAACAAAGCCATTGCACAAGGCTCTTGAGTATTGCACGGACCCTTATATACCTGGGGTTAGTGGAAGTGAATCTGGCGCAATTCAATTCCTTTATCAGATTGGGATTGACCCAAAAAACGGACCAGGATGGAAAAAGATAGTCCATCTTGATGAAGAAGATATGAAAAAATTAGTAACAGGTATCATAATGAAAAGGCTGAACGAAGCAAACCCAGATGATGTTCTTGGAAATGTTTATATCTTGCCTCATGAAGAAGAGGAGAGCCCTACAAGGGATGCTAAGGAGTTTGCTACCCTGCTTAATGCATGTGGAAGATTAGGAAGGGCTTCCTTTGGCATTGGTGCCTGCTTGGGGGATAAAAAGATAAGGCAGCAGGCAATAAGAAGCTTGGCCGATTACAAAAAGGAAATTGTGAACGCAATGAACTGGTACAATGAAAATAAATACAGCGATGACATATATTGGGGCAGTGGGTTTGTTTTGATTAATGCAAAGGACAAAGTTATGTCAACGATGATTGGCACGCTTGCCTCAATTCTTTCAAAATCGAATGTAATGACAAATAACTTATTTATACTTTCAATGGCTCAGGCTCTTGATGGCAACACAAAAGTTTCTTTACGAACAACTAACAATCTTAATGGCAATCTTGATTTAAGGAAAATTGTAGAAGAGATGATTGATGGCATTGGCAATTCAGAATCTGGAGGCCACCAAAATGCTGCTGGAGCTGTGATTCCAACTGATAAGGAAGAAATGTTTATAGGAACTGCCAAAGAAATTCTTGGGAAGTATGTGATGGAAGAGAAAGTGAATTAAAAGATGTCAAAAACTACCCTGCATAGAAGGGTGGCATGTTGCTATCGCAAATGATATTCAGTGGTTTTTGAGCACACTCGGAATTTCACAATAATATTATGGTTGATTTTACGAAACCACCACTTATAGAGTTGGTGGAATTCCGATGTTTAAAAATATCCAATCCATAAAGAACTTCTGAACATAATCAATGAACTTTTTGAAATATAAAAACTAAAGCTATAATATCGCCCTAATATTGTCAATCTTGTCTGCTACGTCTGCGCCTGTTTTTGTCAGTGTAAGAAGCTTCAACCTACCCTGCTTTTCAAAATTGATTAATCCAGCTTTTTGCATCTCTTGAAGTATCTTTACTACATGAGAATACGTGCAGTCAACTTGCTTTGCAACCGAAGATGCATAAACTTCGCCTTTTGCGTTTTTGAGCTCGACCAGCATCATTGCTGGCTTTTCCCGAAAAAAGACATTGAATATTTCCTTATTTTGATTAACCATTCATACAACCCCCAAATCTATTGTCTTCAGAATATATTTTGCATTATCTAAGTAGTATTTAAAGATTTCGTTTTTTTGATTTTTAGTTTAAATCTTTATAATATCTAAGAAATTCAATTAAAAAAATTTAAACCAAAAATAATAGTTTTACCCATTTGCACTGTATTTTGGCGCTAAGTTTGTAATAGAACTCAATTGCTTTTGTATTTCTGAATCATTATCATCGCCATAAGAAATCAGATACTTGTCCAAATCCTTAATAACATAATTGTCAAATAAAGTATTAGGATTGCCATTGACATAAAACTTTAAGGTTTTATCTCCACCATTGCAATAGCTCTGTCCTTGTGCCACTAAACAATTGTTGTTAAAATCCATTCCCAGCGACTTAAACAAATGGCCAAGTGTCATGCCGGTTGCATGAATATGAATAACGTCACCAAGGCCGTCTTCAAAATGAATATAACTGCTTGCCAGCTGGTATTTTCTCTGGGAAAAATCAATCGATTGCCCATTTAAATAGACTTTTACATCTGCATGAATGTGGGTAGACTTTAAAGCTCCAATTCCACCTAAAATCATCAATTGGGAATTATATTTTTGCAACTGAGTTATTTGATTTGCTAAAGCACCTTTTGACATCAATTGCCACATAAATAATATTACCAAAAGAAGAATTAATCCATATAAAAACAAATCTCTCTTCCTCATACTGGTGAGTCTTGGCTTTGCTGTTTTGCCTTCACGACCTGGTTTGTTGTTAAATCTTTGTAATTTCCAAGCACAGAAAGCTTTCTGAAAATGTAAGAGCCATCATTTTCAACAGAAAAAAACTGCTTCAATGCCTGGCTTGAAGGATATGCTGATGTTTCTTCAGACATGATTACAGTAGGAACTTGACTAATGTTGTACTTTGCAATCAGCTCTTTGCCTTTTGAGTCTCTTATGTCCACTGTTTCTTCTTTATTAAGATGCATTGCAAAACTTTGAGGGCTTGTAAGAATCTCCTTATGAACATTAACATTATAGCAGTCTGTACAGCTGGTGTCATTCAAGTAGATAACATTTACTATGCCCCTTAATTTATTTGTTGTCAAATTAATAAATGGCGGATAGGCAACCCTAAGGATATATGAGCCGTCAGATTCCTTTGTTCCTACTTGCAGCCATGCTTTCTGCATTACATCATATGCCGATGCATCTTTTGACATTACTAATGTTGGCACAAACTCAATATTATACTTCTTCATAATTTCTTTTCCCTCATCACTGTTTTTATCTATGTCCTTTTCTTCGCCAATTTTAATGCCGGAGATCTTAATTTGATTTACAAATGTCTTTAGGTCATTGCACTTCTCGCATTTTGAATCTTTTAGGACAAATAATATAACCCTTCCTTCAATTTTTCCACTTGCAGCATTTGTATATGGCGGATTGATCGCTGACAAGAGCATTGCATTCTCTTTTTTCACCAGACCCTGAATATTGACTTTTTCAATTTCTCCTGTCACAACAAGTGCAGGGATTTTTTCAATTTTATATTTATTTTCCAATTCTTTGGCTTCTTTAGAGTTAAATTCAAGTGCCGTTTCTTTTGTCACATTTACATTTGAGCTTTTTACATGATTAAGAATTGTTGAAATATCAAAGCAGTCTGTGCATTTAGAATTCTTAATGGCAACAATTTCAATTTTAGCGGGCCTTAATTTTTCTTGAGTCTCTTGAATATTCTTTTTTAATTGCAGGCTTAATTTTGAAGTCAAAATAACATTAACTATCAACATAATGCAAAGAAGTAAGCCTAATCCAACAAACACATTTCCAAGATTCAATTTCTTAGAAACATTCTTTTTATGATGCACCGGATTACTATGATGTCCCTCTTTTTTTTCTGTTTCCATATAACTTCACAACTTGCATCCTGTTAACGATGATAATTTGTCAAATGACTGAACATTCTCATACCAAGCCCCATTTATTACCCATGTGGGCGTTTTCTTTATGCCAGTCAGTTCTTGATACTCGTGATAATTTACATATTTGAAAGAGCTGCCGAACATTGCTCTTTGGGCTTGGGTGAATTTGCACCAGTCCAAAGCGCCGTACATTATGGCACCTTTCTCACTTAAGCATTTTGCAAAACTGTCATAAGGACCTGGCTTGTTGATTGAATAAATAGAGTAAGCAGCAGTTGTCAATACAATAGTTCCAATTATAGCTGCAATAACATAGTATTTTGTTTTGTTTGATTTGGTATGATGTTCCTGTACCTGTTTTTGGTGCTCAAGCCTCTGCTCATATTCCACTTGAGATTGTTGGCTTTCCTGCCTAACTTTCTCCAGTCTAAGCCTGCGCTTTTCCCGTTTAGTTAAATCCATTTTACAATGCAGCAGTTTCCACGATTTCAGGCTCGGAATAATCCGCATTAGGGGCAACACCGCATCCACCGCCTACATACTGGCCACCTTGTGGCTGGCCTTGAGGCTGGTTGTATGTTGCATATCCATTGCTTGGGCTTGAAGTGCAGCCAACCAGCAAAGCACTAAAAACTAAAGCTACCAATATTGCAAGTTTTATATTCATTTCTAATACCTCCGTTACAATACTAACATCCACCTACCATTGATGGCAAATCTTGTATGCTGGATGGAGCACTTGCACCGCTGCCAGAACTTTGAGCTGGCGCATTTCCAACACTCACCTTGCCTGTGCTTATGCTTGACTTCAAGCTACTTAACTGGATTGCCTGAACTGCTGTCAATAGCACCAAAACAACAAGCACAATCACAATAATTACGTTTCTGTTCATTTTTGCTTCCTCCTTGTGTTTTTAGTTTTTATTATTTTAAAATCTTTAACATTATGCTTGAGTCTGTAGCTCTTGCACTATTCTTTTTATTGTAGGTCCAGGATACCATAGTGCATACCACCTTCCCATCTCTCCGTAAATTTCCTCATCTGAGTATTTATCCGCATAATTTCTTACAAACCATTTTGCCATTCCTTGAGCAGCTGCCGAGTGTGCGCAACCGCATCTTGTTATAATTGTGGGATTTTGCGGCGAACCACAACAGTAATCGCAAGTAAATGAGTTTACTATCTTGCTCCATCTCTGATTTTCTTGTTCGTTTAATTTCAACGCCCTAAAAGCAGCCCACTTTTTTTGTGCCGCTATGGGATCGTCAAAAGTGACGCCAGCCTGCTGGCCATACCATGGGGTTCCTGTCGGGATAACATTATTCAGTAAATCTTTAGCTGTATCTCCAGTTGATGGCTTAACAGTCAGTTCGCTTATCGTTGGTATTGGCTTTACTTTAGTTTTGTATCCTGATATAACTGGCTGCTCACCAGGAGCAAGTGGCATAGGCTTAAGCGTAATCTTTGAGCCGAACTCATATTTGCCTAGTTTCAGATTTCCTCCACTGGAAGAGCCTAATAATTTTGATGAGACAGAGCTTACAAAGCTGCTAGACGATGCTGTGCCGCCCACAAAGGCACTTACTTGCGAAATCTGAAATTGATTAAAGAGTATCAGAACACCAACAAAAGCCACCATTCCATAACCTAATTTTTCCATTAAAGTCCATGGCTTACTCTCATGTTTTATTTCACGATATTCATGTGCGGAATGTTTACCAGCAGATTCTTGGCTATGGTGAATTTCAATTGATTTTTTCTGCGTGAACGCCAAAGTTACCAAAACAACTAATGTTAGTATTAATAGAAAGGAAATAGCACTCATGAAAATGTTTGATGATAATTGAAGATATTGGAATTGGTTGAAAGTAAGTATCACCCCAACTACAATAACTAAGAACAGTATAATGTTCTCTAAAAAAGCGTCATCTTTAGTTTCATGAATCATTTTATTAGGTAATTATAACATTTATATATATTTTACTTAAAAAACAGTTTGGTTTAAATATCTTTTTTAAGCATAAAAAGGCTTAAAATGGTTTATTATCGTTCATAGAGGATTATTTGGACTTTTTTCTTGTAAATTAGGTATAAGCAATTAGTCTTCACAGCTCAATCTGATTATATATTAAATAAGCACCTGCTAATACATGTTAATTCAAATACAGTATTATTCAACCTCCACCCTAAATTTTGTTACAACAGCTTTGTCGTTATGCTTAAACTCACCAAAAATAATGTAAAACCCTTTTTCTGGAAATGTTACATGCGCCATTAAGTCAGGACCAAAATGTTCCAGTAATCCCATATGACTCATGTCTGCCATTGCATGATTCATCATCGGCATATTATCAGGAATCATTGCGTGTGTATGAATGAAGCCCGTTAAGTCATCTTTTATGATTGCAATGTGCATAGGGGCTCCAAGGTAAGGCTCCATTTCAGTTAAAGGCTTATTGTCTTTTGCAAAATGATACAACAAAGTAGTTTCTTTTCCTGCAGCAATTTTTTGCGGCAATGATAAGTTGACAGTATAACCACCAAATATTTCCTGTCTTGATAGATTTTTTACAATCAGCTTAATTTTATTGCCTGCAACATCGACATAAAATATTTTAGAATAGTCCTGATTATCGGCTACAAAATCTACCCCAATTAGATATTTGCCTGCTTTTGAAAATGTATAATTTATAGTGTAAATTCCTCCATTTTTCATATCATTTGTTGTAAGAATGGAATCTTCAGGGTGCACATGAGAAAATATACTAAAATCATCATTAATTACTATGACATGAACCAATTTTTCATGTCCAATCTCTAATTTTAAGGGTTTTCCTCCAGCATCTTCAAATTTGAACATTAATATTGCTGTGTCTTTTGCATTAATTTTATCAGGAATAGTCTTAAATTCAACTGATAATAGCTCAGCACTATTCTTATTATTCCCCAAAAATTGTATAAACTTCCCTTTATTACAAATGTGCTCAATACCTTCAACCATGCAGCCCCAGCATTCTTGCGCATCCTTCATGAATTTTCCATCTTTTGTTGGCTTCATGTGCATCCATTCATACCCTGCACCAGCGCACATTTTTTTGAATTCTTCATCACCCTCTGTGCTTTGCTTATTTTGTTCATTTTTTGCACAGCTTGCAATAAAAAATAAAACAACAAGAAAAATAATAAAAAATAAATTGCTTAATTTCAATTTATTCACCTTTTTCTGTTCTGTTCAGATGCCAAACAACAAAAACAACTATTGATAAAGCAATAATAAAGCCTAATATATTTCCAATTGTTGACAAAAATATTTTTGATTCCAATGCTCTTTCATTTAAATAGCCCCAGAATGACATAGACCAAGGAACATACTTTGGCAATTCTGTCTGAAAAAAGAATGTTCCTTGAAAAAGGACCATCAAAATTCCAATAATAACCAACAAAATACCTCCAATTAGATTATAGGTATGGGTTATTATTTTTCGATTGGATAATTTGAATTCAATTTGCTTGCCCCTCAATATTTTTGAATTCGCCCAATCGTATCTGTCAGAAAAATATGCCAGAAAAATTAAAGGTGCAACTATTCCAATGCCATAAAATATCAACATTAGAGTTCCATTAAGTACTGTTGCAGCATTTGCAGCAAGAACCAAGATTCCGGCAAGAATTGGACCCACGCATGGTGTCCAGCCAACTCCAAAGAAAAAGCCAAGCATAGCCACACCAAAAAAACTTTTTTCTTTTTTATAGTCTAATTCGAAGTTAAAAATGCTAAAGCCTATGTTAAAAAACAATAAAATTCCAAAGAAAATCAAAATAAAGCCAGACATAACTGCGAAAGTCAGCTTGTAAGTATTAAAGAAGTTGCCTAAAAATCCCGCTATCAAACCAAAAATTGTAAATGCTATTAACAATCCAAGAGAAAATGCGCTTGTCATAAGAACGCCTTTTTTTCTGTCTTTGAATGCAACAGAAAAAAATGTTGGCAACAACGCAATCCCACAAGGTGATGTCATTGAAATCAAGCCAGCAAAAAATGCAAGCAGAAAAGTAATGCTTGACGCCAGTTGCTGCTCGTATTGCTTTAATCTTTGCAGTCCAATTGGCAGCTCTTGTTGAGCAAATACTAAACTGGCTAACAATGACATTAAAATTAAAGCAAATAATATTTTTTTAATCATTTTTTGATTTTATTCTTTTTTATTACTAATTTCATCAATACTATACCAATAATAATTCCAGCAATAAAATAAATTAAATTTTTCATTAAATCATTATTTACATCTATTACTTCGACCAAGAAATCTTCAGGCTTGTAGTTCTTATTTCCAATCTGAAAATCAAAAAATATTTCGTACATTCCTGGATTTTCATAGATGTGCTTTAATTCCAAAATACCATCTTTAATTTTAAAGCTTTTAGTGAAAATTGTTTGATCGGATTTTACTATTTTCAATGTCCCATTAATTTCCCTATTAATGAGTCCTTGCTTATTTCCGAATGAAAATAAATAAGATACTTGTTGATGAGCTCTAGGAACCTCTGGAGCGCTAGATAATTGGACTAATATATCATCAGCAATTTTTATGCAGCCGCCATCTGAATATGCCAGAGGAATTAATAAAATGAAAATTATAAATATAATTATGTTTTTAATCATTTTAACCATTATTATGTAATTTTGCAAAATCGCCTAATGAGTTGAGCTGCTGGTCTAGGTCATTTCCTTCTCCATATGTAATTAATATTTTATCTAAATCATCAAACACATAATTTTCAAACTCGTTATTTTCTTTTCCGTTGACAAAAAACTTAAGCTTTTTATTCTCATCATTGCAGAATTTTTCATTGTTTTCTAGAGTTATGCAGTTTTTATCAAAATTCATTCCAATGCTTTTAAAGAAAACCCATAATGGAACTCCTGTTGCATGCATGTGTAGCACTCCTAAAGCATCTTCTTTATTTTGACTGTCATCTAAGTGTATAAAGCTGCTTTTCATGTAGTATTTGGTGTCTGCAAAATTAAAAGGTTTTCCATCAACAAAAACCTTAAAGTCCGCATGAATGTGCTGCGAACCAAGAATTCCAGTTTTTGAGTTAGAATCCATGTTGCATTCAACCTGTCCTGAATCAAGGCATTGTTCAACTGGCATTCCGCAAGTATCGCATCTGCCATCATTGTTTTGGTCCATTAACTCTATTCCAAGCTTTCTGTCAAAAGACGTTAATGACATTCTTAAAACCTTTTTCATCTGAGGAGTGTCTTGATTAACTTGCCCTGCTTTAGTGCTAAGTAAATCTGTCAAAGAAAATGCAAACAATCCAACAACTACAAATAATATGATTATTAATGCTATTACCCCAAAATCTGCTTTTATTTTCATTTTTTAGCACGTTTATTTTTTACATCCTTCCACAATTTTACAACCCAAAGATAAACTAAAATTATCAATCCAATCAGCAAAACTATATACAATATATTTAGAAAGCTCCAGTATCCAAAACCATAGCCTAAATTTCCCATCATTCCATGTCCCCTCATATTGCCATCCATCATCATATTCATCATTCCTTCCTTCATCACCCCCCCTGATTCACCGCAATATATTGTTTTCGCCATGCTGATGTGAAATTGTTTTTCTGCTTCAGAGCCTTCTTTGATGCCCATCATTTTGTGCATAGCTTCATGGGACTCTCCAGGATGCATTAATTCCATTGAATACTCCCCTATTATTTCTAATTGTGAATCTGATAAACTTTTGCAGTCCACTTTTGAATCTATCAAGCTTTTGGCTTCCTTGATTTCTTGTTGTGTAATTGCATTTGCTAAGCTCAAATTCAATAATAAAATAATCACTAAAATCAATGCCCTATTTTTCATCTTCTCAACCTCCTTAATAATAAAATAATCACTAAAATTTTTGCCTTTTTTCATTTTTTGATCTCACCATTTTCACATAATTCACATTTATTACTGTTTCTTAACACAAAATAAGTTGACACAAGCATCAACGATAGCGCCAACGCCTTAAGCTCAAGCCCTCTGAATGGAAATGCTGCTAAACCACTGCTTATTCCAATTAAAGGCAATAACAAAGAACCACACACAGGACAGCCAGATGCAAAAGCAGCTACTAATGCACCGCTGCCCGAGAGCGAGCCTTCCTTGGCTACTTTTGTTCTCATCGTTAGTTTCTGGATAAGTATTGAAACATTAAACCCAAATAAAATAGATATTATAATATTGGAAATGAAGGTAAAATACAAATAGAATGGACCTTCCATACTGCGTAATACCTTTGGAGTTGTGTAATAAAAAGTTAGGTAGTAAAGAGTTACGAATGTTATTAATGAAACTAAGAAAGATATAACTAGATACATTTTGTTAGCGTAAACTAACCTAATATTTCTCACAATAATCATGTCTTGATTATTTTCAAATAGATTTAGATTTTTATTTTTTCTTAAATTTGTCATAAAAATACCATCCAATTGTGAAAATAACTAAACCACCGCCCACAGTCCAAAAAACATAGCTGAATTTTTGCACTTGTTGAAAAGGCACACCAGCAATTATTAACCCCGAATATAATAAAAGAGCCTTACTTGATAAATTCATTATTTTTTTATATTTTAAAATTATCATGGTGGTTAATAAGAAAATTGCAGCAATCCAGAATGGAACTGCAACCTTAGTCAAAAATAGCAATGGCATGCCTGCCACAGTAAATCCAAGAATTGTAAGTACAGAAATCAGAGCCAAACATGCATTATGGCAAACCTGATAGCCGCCTAAGAAGCTTAAAGTTCCTGTAAGGCTTCCAGATACGTTCAGTATTTTTTCTTTTAGATTATTAATCATATTGTCTTAATTCTGCAATTGAATGCTTAGTTATTTCTAGATTACAGCTTTTATACTAATCACACCACTCCTGGCACCTGTCTGCCAAATCCTTTTCTTTGTAAGCAAAATTGCATATTTCGCAAAGATAAATTTTCTTGACCATTTTGATTATGTTGTGTCTATATTTTGTCCGTAAGGATGAATCAGTTTCCAGCCATTTGTTCTTTTCTTTAAGGTATAGGTGCTGCTAAATTCTTTTTTAGTGCCATCTTTATTTGTTATTTCGATTTTATAATCAACACCTGCTTCCTTTTCATTTTTATAAGCTTCTTTTGCCTCAATAACTCTTACTCCTGAAGCAGTATCATAAAATTTTTCCATATATGATTTAAAGTCACTGAATGTTTTTGTAGTTGGCTCTATTTTCTTAAATCCATCCGAAATAATGGCGTACATAACATCGTATTGCTCATCGTTCCAAGCTTGGAAATAAAGAATTACAACTTGCTCTGGCGTTAAAGTTGTTACGTCTTTTGCTTCTATAATATGTAAATTATTTTTTGTATTTTGCTCTTGCACTTGTTGTGTTTTTCCACAGGCATTGATGAATAAAATTACCAATAAAAAAATAATTAATAAATTGTTTTTCATTTTTCTTTTATTTAACAACTAGCTTTCCTTTCATGCCGCTGTGTCCAGAGCCGCAAAAAACTGAGCAAAATGCTGTAAAAGTGCCCTGCTTGTCTGCTATGAATTCTATTGTAACAGGCTTGCCGACATCTAGCCTTTCATTAATTCCATATTCCTTTATTGATATGCCATGAGGAACATCGGTGCTAGTAACAATCAGCCTTACCTTGTCGCCCTTATGTACTTCAATCGTTGATGGCTCAAAAGAAAATTGCTTTGCTGTAATTTTAAACTCTTTAACTTCACTGCTTTGTGCACTAACTTGTGCAGCTTGCCCTGGAATTGTAGTTCCCCCTCCTACTAAATCTTCTGGCTTTTGCTGTGAGCAAGCACTAATCAAAAGCAGACATAACATTAACAAATAGATTGATTTTTTCATATTATCATGGTAAATCATATTTTTATATATAATTTAGCATGAAAACTTTGTTGTTATTAAAGTTTATTTTTTCAGAAACGGCCTAATTCGGTTTATTTTCGTTCATAAAGGGTTATTCGGGCTTTTTAATATATTTGATTAGGAAGAATTAAGCATAAACAACTCCAAGCAATGAGCCTATTATATACCCAGCCAAAGCTGCTAAGGTACCAACAACAGCCATTTCAATGCCATTCTTTTTCCAGTTCCCAATAGTAATTTTTGCTTTTAGCGCACCTACAATGAATAAGACAATTACGGAAAACAAGAGTGCGCTGCCCATGCCCATTTTGACATCAAGAAAGAAAAATGGAAATACTGGAACAAGCGAGCCAATAATTGCTGAAATTCCAACTATAAAGGCACTCTTAAGTGGCTTGTCATAATCGCCTGGAAACATCTTTAACTCTTCTGCCATCATTGTTTCAAGCCACAATTTCTTATTTGAAGTTATCTTTCTTACAATGCCTTCAAGCTGCTTCCCCCTAAATCCTTTTTTGTAATAAATATCCCTTATCTCCTGCACTTCCATGTAAGGTATTTCTTCAATCTCCTGTTTCTCCCTTTCAAGTTGGCTTTCATAAAATTGGTGCGCAGCTTTGGTGCTAGTATAAGCTACAGCAGCCATAGAAATGGATTCTGCTACTGTGGTTACCAATCCTGAAATCAGGACTAGCTTGTTGTTTTGTACAGCGCTTGCAACACCCAAAACTAATCCTAAAGTATTAACCAAGCCATCCTGAAAGCCAAGAATTATATCCCTTATGCTTGAGCGGCTTAAGCCTTGATGCCTTTCTGCCTGATGGTCCTTAAGTCTTTTTACCATCAGCAGAATTCACACACTTTTGGCTTATGGTTTTTTTTATATTTTTCAACGCAAACATCACAACAAAAAATCTTATTTTGGTATTTTACTGTTTTACCGCAATTTTTTTTGCAGTGTTCGCAATTTAACATCTTATCACCCCTTATCAGAGTATATTTTTTATTCTAATTTTTCCAATTAATTATTTAGTTTTTATGCATAGTTTAATTTTTTGCCGACTATGAAATATCCCTATGCGTTTCATACAAAAAAGCTGCATCGTTGTCATATCTTTTTAATTCTTCTATTACAATCCTAAAAATGTCATCTGAAATAACAACTTTATTTTTGTTTACATACTTTCTGACAGCAGAGCAAACCTTGCTGCTTATCCATTCTGACTCAACTTCGCTGAGGTGCGCATTTCTGCAGGCAAAATAGCAAGAGCCATAAACCTTTCTTTCATCATAAACCTCTACATGGCCTCGTCTCTTTACTATGTTAAGTTGGCTTATTTTTTTAGAGACTTTGTTTGGTCCTTTGGTTATTTTTTTCTTTTTCATCTTAATTTAAGGCTATCGTGCCATTTGCAATCAAAATTAGAAGCCAGCCCAAAAGTATAAGAATTATTCCGGTTCCGAGCCTCATGTATTTTCTGTTTGCCTGCTTCCATCTTTTTATATCTTGAATCTTATGCCCGAAATATACCATTAACAAAATCACTATTAATGGCATTACAAAAATTATATTATATAGTACAAGCCACAAGAATGCTGTAAAATTAAAATTTTGCGAAAGGAACACTAAAATTGCCAAATAAGGGCCACCAGTGCATGGCAGTTCCACGCCTGCAACAAAAACACCAAGAAACACCATGGTTGGCAAAGTCAGCTTTCTTGTCATTTCATGAATCTGTTTAGCTTTGTTTGGCGGTATGGACAAGGATATTCCTTTGCCATACCAAAAGAAATCCTTTATTTCTATTAACCCTGCTATTACAATTAATAGGCCCACTGCAATTGATATGTATTCGCTCACGAACAACGGAATAGAGCTTAAGAAATATAGAATGCCCAAGCCTGCAGAAAGATATGCCAAGAAAACAAATAAGATATAAGCAAAACCATAATAAAGCAACTCGCTTTTTGACTTGTATACCACCATAATAGACACCAAAAGAATTAAAACTCCTATTGCGCATGGATTAATTGAATCTATTAAAGCCGTTGTAACCACAGTTCCCAAAGTCGGTAAATATGCTTGCACTACCATTTTAGCTTATATTAGGATTTATCTCATCCATTGTTTTTTCTGTAAAGATAATTTTTATCCTGTCACCAGGTGGCACTTTTTCATAAGGAGATATAATATAGCTTTGAGGGCTACTTATTGAATTGCCATTGACAAATACATAAAGCTTAGCGGGCTTTTCATTGCAAGTGTCGCCTACGTGCACTGCAATTAATCCTGTATTTGTTGGAACTCTAATTTCATCATCTGAAATATAGCCTCCATTAGCATGAAAAAAAGCCCCTAAACTGGCTGATTTCTTGTCTAGTATTACTCCCTCTATGTGTATTCTATCATCATCATGAGCATGAACTAAGTCAGTTCCTTGCCTATTTGAAAGGCCTTTTGGCTCTGCAATCTTAATCTCTTTGTCGCAAACCCAGATCTTAAAATCAGCATGCCAATGCACAGGCCCTTTTTCTATTGAAATCGAATTAAGATAAATAGTTGTTACAACTAGATAAACTGTGACCAGCAGAGTTATAACAGCTATTGTACAATATAAAACTTTTTTAAGTGATTCAGCTGCACTATTTTGAAATAAAACTATAATGATTATTATAATGCCAAGAAGGAGCGAACCGTAGCCAATGGCAGTTAACTGGCTTATTGGAAATATATCAGACTGATCTAAATCATATTTTTCTTCCTCTCCCTCATGAGAAAGCACTGCATAAAGAGACATAGTTAATATTATAAAGAACAATAAGACTAAAAACCTCTTTTTCATACAAATTCCCTAAAAGAGAGATTATTTAAAAGTTGCTATTATTTGCTTGAT
>JAHFQA010000068.1 GCA_023266475.1 Candidatus Woesearchaeota archaeon
TTCCTCTTTATTTTATTTACTATTCTCCAGCTTAATGGATTAAATACATCGAACCCTAAATTAATATTACATTCCTGCATTTCTATATCATGCCCTATAGTTTTATATCCATGACTATGTAAGATTTTTTGAAGAGTAGCAGTAGAAGTATCTAGTTTATCTCCTACCCCCATAACGCCGCTTGAATGGGGGTATAATCCTGTTAATATAGAAACTATTGAGGGGTCGGTACTTGCCATAGTTGGTATTGCTGTCCTAAAGTACGTTCCTTCCTCTCCTAGCTCGTCTATCTTTGGTGTGGTAGCTCTATGATAACCTGAAATTCCTAAATGGTCTGCCCTAAGGGCATCTACAACTATTAATATAACATTCATTTTGGTATATAGGGAAGAAGAGGCCATTTTTAAATATTATTGTATACATCAAGCAAAATCCATTTCTGCAGGAAACCTCTTTTGTTTAAATAGTTATTTTAATCCAGATTTGTGTTTATCAATCCCTAAATTGTGTCTATTCCTTATGATGTAATCATAAAACCCTTTTGCTGTTATTTGGTATCCTTGATGTGAATAGTGCAGAAAATCATTTACATCTGCAATTTCCCCCTCAGTATAGTTTTTAAAGTATTCATAAAAGGCAATTGTAGAAATGCCATTTTCAAGGGCGATGTAATGTATTTTTTGTGTATCCTCCTTTAGTCCATAATTCGAGAGATTATAAGCCAATGGAAAAATACCGATTACTATCGGTATTTCTTTATTAACTTTGCCTAAGAGCCTGAATGAATTTAGATATCTGGGATAATCTTCTCTTTTTTCATCTATTTTATAGTATTTATAGATATCCTGTTCCTGCTTTTGGAATTTTGATGCCAAATTGATTAATCTCGCCTTAAAAAATACAAAAGTCCTTATGTTATTTAATAATTTTAATCTTTCAAACAGGAAACAGTCTATTTCAATGCCAAAGGGCAATGGGCATTTTACCTTTCTATTAAGAAACATCAGCCTTATTCTGTCATCAATTATATGGTCATTATGGGCGTATCCCAATAAAATCAAATCAGGATTGAATCTCATTGCTACATCTGATATTTTCTCTGCTTCCTGCTCTATATTATAGCCGCTAACCCCCATATTTATGACTTCAGCATCATAGCCGTCAGCTTTCAGCAATTGCTCCAAAATGTATGAATATGTATCATTAAATTCCTGATTATAGCCATAAGTTAATGAATCTCCTATTGTTATTATCCTGAATTTATTGGAAGTGTAGTTATAAACTTCATCTAAATTATTTGTCCGTATTCCTTGCGGATTTATAATATTGGTTACACATTGGTATTTGGACGTAATGTTAGGTATAAGTTCGTAAGACAAGAGTGGATTGCCGCTAGCCTGATGAATCAGCAAAAAATTACCATATACACAATTAGAATTTTTGCTTAAATGTTCAGAAACTCTTAGAATAACCTCCATAAACAATAAAAAAATCAATAGTGAAAAAATCAAGATTCCCAGATTTATTGCTAGATTTTTTACCTTTTGTTTGCGATTGACATGAGATTTTTTTGTGCACTCAGTTTGCTTGATCATTTATCTCCCTAATTTTCAGTTCAGCCATTTTCAAGTATTTAGCAAGTCTATTGTTATATTCTGCCCCTTTTTGATTTTTTTGAATGTCACTGCAAATCCATCCTTATCCTTGGTGATTTTGTAATCTTCCGAATTATTGATTTTCAATCTGGAATTTTTAGTATAGGCAACTTTTAATGTGAAACCCCCGATATCAGCCTTTGGGCTTAGTCTAAATCTCCAAATATTTTGGCTGGCTGCCTTTGAAATAACCACAGAATTCCTTTTGTGAATCCAGTCCAATATCATTCTGGCAGGCCCGACAAAAGCTCCTTCCCTATGGAAATAATCCAGGCACCTTTCATAAACATATGACCATCCTTTAAAATATTTTTCATTGAATACATTTTGATGCCAGTCCATCACAATCACTCCATTATATTTTTTGACATGGTGAAACAGCTTTTTTAAAGAGCGTAATGCGTTATCAACTGTTTTGCTTTCTCCAAATAAGGTGCCATCCATTACACTTAATGGAAGTTCAAGAATATTAAGGCTTTTTTCATAGCCAATGGCATATGGCGTGTATGGCCAGCAGAAACCGCTTCTGTAACCTACTGCATCAGAGTAGCCTAATGAGCTGTCATAATAAATTCCTGACTTGTCTTCCAATACAAGTGTCTTGGGCACGCTAAACCTTAAGAAATGGGTTCTTGCGCCGATTTTGCCGCCCACTAGATTCATCAGTTCTCTTTTTTCGCTTTCAATCATTTTGATATTGTTATAAGAAAGATAACTTAAGTGCAATCCTACTTCATTTTCTTTATTTATCAAAAATTTGATTATGTATCTTATTTTTTTTTCTTTTATAGAATAATTTGGGTCTAAACTGTGCTTTTTTCCGGTGCAGAAAAAAAATGTTGATTTAAAATTATATTTCCCTTCTAATTCAATAACCTTGTGGAACTGCCAGTACGGGTTTTCGCCTTTAATAAAATCAGCGACTTTATTAATGCTTAAAAAATCCGACTTGATAAATTTTACATTGTCAACGTCGTGGCTCAGGCAGACTGCAAATTTTCTGTTTTCGGGCCACTGGCATTTCTGCATTAAAGGAATATTGCCCTCTTTGTAAAGGATTTTTATTAACTTATCAAGAGCAATCGCATATTTGTTTACTATGGGCTCTTTTAAATGAGTGAATATATTTGATTTTGCCGCAATAAACCTTTTGTGCTTGTCAATATTTTTTGATTCTATCTCTTCTTCCCTCGACAGTACCTTAAAAGACTCCAAAACAAAATCATGATCAAATACAGCCCTGTTTTTATTTTTTAAATAATGCAGTTTCTTTTGTTTTATATCTGTTGCCTTGGGATTATTCGGAATTATCTGGATAATGCTTTTTTTATTTGCGCTTAATGTCCTATTTCCGTAATATATTAATAATGAGTATCGCTTATTGCTGATTAAATTCCTGTCAATTTTATTTTTTATTGCATACAAATAACCAAGATAAGGCATTATCTGATTGAATGTGTGCCTAATCCTGTTTTCCAGTATCCTGTCATTGACATCTAAAATAATCAGTATCATATTTTGTTATGCTGTCTGAAACAATATAAATCCTCCTGTAGCGTGTACAGGCTTAAACAAGCCCGAATTCAATAATTCATTAATCTTATTATTTGTCTCATTAACGCCATGAATTCTTGCAGTCTGTCCATCCACAACAAGGTAATTATAGCCATTGCTTTTTGCCCACAAATTTATAGCATTTGCACTCTGGTTAAACCCGTTTTTCCTGAAATCTTGGACTTCCTTGCACCAGGAGCAGACAAATTTGTCAAACCCATTTATAACCCCAAAATTGGAAAATGTAAATACTTTGGTGTTTGGCGGCAGGCTTTTAAGAGAAAGGTATCCTTGCAGCTCCTCGCCTGAAGCCCAGAATCCACCAGGAGGCCATATGGCTGTATTTACAGTGTACTTCTGGACAAATGATGTCATGACAATGCTGTATGCTATAAGCCCAAGTACAAGGAGCGATGCTGCCTTTATTGCCGTCTTTGGCTTTGCAAAATTGCTGACAGCAGCCCTGGCAAAATTATCAATCAGGGCGATAGCTTCCCCGGATAATAAAGAAACCGGAATTGCAAGCAGCATCCATGCCCTGAACGGGGATAATCTTACAGGAAACCTTGCGGCATTAACTGCATAAAAGGCAAAGATAAACCACAGCACCGTAATAAGCTTGTGATAATTCTCTTCTCTTGCCATGTCTTTGTATTTTATAATTATAAAAACCAGCCCAATAATGGTTAAGATAGAAAGGACAATGCCAATTCCTATGGGATTATTAATCATGTTCACTTCTCTGGCAAAGATAAACTCAGATAAATGATAAATCCTGTCCCCTGTGCCTGCTACATTTATTACACTTTGTGCGCTGCCTAAAAAACTCCTCAGTGTGCCTTTAAAGCCATGAGTTAAAATCATTGGCAGCCACCATAACAAGAAAGATAATAATAAGCCTGAAAATCCAGCTATAAACTCGTACACCAAAAGCTTCTTTTGGACTAAAGTCCTTCCAATAAAGTATATTAAGAAAAACAGGCCAAAATAAGCGCTATGCGTAGGTGACGAAGTTAAAGTCGCGGCAATAACCATTGCTGCAGGTATAAACCATCTTTTGTCGTCCTTGATTTTCTCAACTGCATAAAATGAGGCAAAAAACAAAGGCATTGTCAAGGCTATTGCCCATATAAAATGGCTTAAGTAGGCCGGGACTGCAAACAGGGCAAATGTCGAAAATAGCGCTTTTTTTGAGCTATTTGTAAAAGTTTTTGCAAAAAAATAGAAGAATATCACGCTTAATGACACAATCAATGCATTGAAAAACTTAAGAGTCCAGTAAACTGAATCATTTGTTTGATGCAAAATTCCCATCAGCATGTCATATGCTGGCGGATAAGGATCTATGTAGAGGGAATTTCCAGCACCAACAAAAACAGTTTTCTCAAGCGATACATACTTTACCCCCATGGCATGGCTCCAGGAGTCATCATCCTCGAGATATGGGTATGCGAAAGCCCCTTTTTCATACATGTAAAGGGAAATGGAGAATAAGGCAAGCATTAGCAATGGGAATACGCTTATTGAAATTTTTTTAGCATCAAAGATAACTTTTTCTTTCTTAAAATCCACGTAAGTTTTAACAAAAGCCAGCAAAAGGCTTATTGACAGGAACACCCTCCAGTCCAATGGAACTCTGAGAAGATTGAGCAGGAGCCCAAATGCAAGCATTGCCCCCAAGCCTGTGCCTATCCTCATCAGGTTTCTTTCAAGGAAATCTTCAGATTCTTTGGCTAATAATCCTAGTCCGAAGCCGAATCCCCAGCTGTACAAAAAAAATAAGATTATGCTTAATGTTGACATTAATTCCCCCTTCATCAAAAAAACAGCCCCATATAAAAACCTTACCTTTGTAATAAGAATTCAACATGCCATGTTAAAAACTCGTTTAATAATGGCACTTTTGCAAAATTAACCGGAAAATGCCTTGTTGAAATGCTTATTATCCTCAATCCGCTGTCTCTGATGAGCCTTCGTGCTTTGCTTATTGTCATAATGTATAGTTTGCCATACTCATCGTTATAAGAGGAATAGCTTTTTACCTTATAGAATTTTCTTGCTAATCTTATTGCCATTTTTTCCCCAAAATAGTGGAAAGGCTTGAACTGGTGGGCGCCGACCGGGCTCCAAAAGGGCGGAAAGCTCAGATAGCATATGCCATCCTTTTTTAATACCCTCTTTATTTCCACTAGCAATTTTTTTGGCTCTTTCAGGTGCTCAATGATGCTGGAGCAAAAAACCATATCAAAGGACATGGATTTGAAAGGCAATTTTGACGCATCCGCCATGACAAATTTAGCACCATGAATATTTTGAAAATTCTCCCTTGTTATGTCCAATGAGGTTACATCAGCGCTTTCCTTGAAGAATTCCAGAGAATACCCGCCCCTGCCGCAGCCTATATCCAGGACAAATTTTCCATAGAATGTTACACCCTTGCTTTTGAGCTTCCTTAAAACAAGGTGCGCCTGAAAATTTTCAAATTTTACATAGTCACTATTGGACTTCCCCCTCCCTTTTGCCAATCTGTAGAAATTGGTAAA
>JAHFQA010000069.1 GCA_023266475.1 Candidatus Woesearchaeota archaeon
TTTTTCTGGCAATAGAGCAAATTGCCAAAATCAAAAATGCCCTGGATTTTGATAAATTTTCCGAGAAATCCGGAATGGGCTATGAAAGATATACAAAAATCTTCTATAAAAACAGGCTTGAATACATGAAGCAGTTTGACAAGTGGGTTAAACTCACTCCAATTTTTCCCTTTATGGAGAAATATTTAAAATCCGGTAATCTGGACAATATTTTTATCTCAACATCTAACAGAAAAAGCACAGTTTCTAATATTTTAAAGTACTACAAAATTAAGTTTCCTGAAAAGAATATTTTTGACAATCAAACTTCTCTGGACAAAATGGACCATATTAAAATAATAAAAAAAAGAAAGAATATAGAATTTCATGATATCTATTTTATCGACGACCAAGTTCGGATTCTTATTGAACTTAAAAAGCTTGGAGTTAAATGCCATCTAGCGGGGTGGGGTTATAATAATGAAGAACAGAGAAAAGAGGCTGTGAGGAATGGAATTGACTTAATTGACAAAAAATTTTTTCGTTAAACAGAAAGATTTATATACGTTTAAACATATGTTTATGTTTATGGCAGTAAAAACAATAACTGTAACAAAGGAAGCGTATGAAGCTTTGGCTAGCGATAAAGGAAAGGGTGAAAGCTTTTCGGAAGTAATTCTGAGGACGCATAAGAAAAAAGGTAGCTGGGAAGCTGTCAGCAAATTTATTGGGGCATGGGAGCACGTACCGGAAAAAGTTGTTGAAGACATAAAAAAAGATATAGAAAATATGAGAAAGCGCTCTGCAAAAAGGCTTTTACAGAGAACCAAAGGTTTTTAGATGATTTGCCTAGACACTAATTTTATTCTGGATTTGCTGAAAAAGAGGCAGAATTCGGTTTCTGCTCTAAAATCACTTTCAGGCAGGGAGCTGGCATCCACAGAAATTAATTATTTTGAAGTCTTGTTTGGTGTATTTAAAAAACATGATTTGAGCCAGCACGAACTTGATTTAGTGCAAGAATTTTTTAGTTCCATTAAATTGTTAACACTTGGCAAATCAGGTGCCTACAAAGCTGCTGAGATTGGAGGAGAGCTTTCAAAAAATGGATTGACTATAGAAAGCCATGATGTGCTTATAGCAGGAATTTGCATGGCAAACAATTGTGAAACTATAATCACAAAAGATGTTAAACATTTCTCAAGAATTAAAGGATTAAAAGTTAAAACTTATTAGTAGTAACAGAAAGGTTTATATATAAGTTCTTCATTACATATTGTTATGAAGCGAGTTGATTGTATTCATTGTGAGTAAATCTTGTTCTGGTTTTAGTAGTTTCAAATCTTTAAAATGTGAGGAAATTGCACCTAAAAGTACTGGTTGTATTCACCAACAGCTACAATCCAATCGGAATTCTTGGAGGAATGGGTCCTGAGGCTACTGCGGAATTATACCTTAGGATTATCAGAATTTTTCAGAGCATGGGTGTTAAGTATGATAGTGATTACCCTAAAATTTTTATTTACAATCTTCCATTGCCAGATATAGTTAAAAAAAGAATCGATGAAAACGCAATTATTTATTCTCTTATAAATGGGGTCAAAACACTTGAAAATGCGGGCTCCTCATTTATTGCAATAAGCTGCAATAGTGTATATTATTACCTAAAGAAATTACAAAAATCTTCTTCTATTCCAATAATAGATTTAATTGGCGAAACTTGTGCTTTAATCTCCAAAAAACAGTATAAATTAGTCGGGATTCTTGGGACTAATCTTACAATAAAAAGAAAATTGTTTGAAAAATGTCTCGATAGATACGGCATCAAAACATTAATCCCAACAGCAATTGAGCAAAAAATCATCACTAAGGTAATTATGAATATTTTGTCTGGAAAAAAGCTGGAAAGTGACAAGATGAAACTTCTGTCTATAATAAAATCGCTTAAAGGCAGAGGTGGTGAATGTGTTATACTTGGCTGCACAGAGTTACCGCTGATTTTGTCAAATGAAGACGGCAATTTGGTATTAATTGATACTCTTGACATTCTTGCAAAAACTATAGTAAAAAATTCAGCTGAAGAACGGCTGGGAGTAAATTAAAATGGAAAAAACAAGAAAATTACAGATAGGTGTAATGGGTTCTGCCCAAGACCTGAATTACGGGAAAAAACTGGAAGAGCTTGCGGAAGAAGTGGGGCTATTGGATAGCCAAAGGAGGAGCAATATTGGTTTTTGGCGCCGAAAAAGATTATGACAGCCTTTCAACCGCGGCTTGCAGGGGCGCTAAAAAATCTGGTGGCATGACAATGGGTGTGACATACGGCAAGGGAAAGGATATTTATCAAAAGGATGCAGATATTATTATCGTTTCAGGAATGGAACGCGGCGGCGGAAGGGAGTTTGTTCTATCAGCAACATCTGATTGTTTGATATCAATCAGCGGAGGCTCAGGAACTTTGAATGAGCTGGTTGTTGCATACCAGCTTGGAATTCCTATGGTTGCATTGAAAAACACCGGAGGATGGAGCGATAAGTTAGCAGACAAATATTTCGATGCGAGGCAAAGGCTCAAGGTAATTGGGGCAAATACTCCAAAGGAAGCTGTTGAAAGCGCATTTGCTCAGGGAAGCAAGTATCTGGATAAATTTGGATACAAAGCGTTTGTCAAACCAGATAGCGGACTATACATTTTAAGGTGAGTACCATGTATCGTGAAAACATTTGGGAGTTGATTGAGTCAATCAATAAGAAACTGGAACCCGGTATAGAAGGGACGTTGGAAGGTCCTATTTCAACTTTAGTCATCCCAAAAAACTCCGGATTAAAGGGTTATGCTTGGAAAGTATTGCTGGAAGCAGGGCTCGATGTTAACGAAGCACAAGAAATTGGAAAAAATGAGCTAAGGATTAGGTATCTGACTCTTCTTCTGAGAAGGGGCGAGGATATACCTCAAATTGTAGCCGACCAATTCAGGATTAAAAAACCGGTTGTTGGTTTAACCGGAGATGATTTATTTGATGAGTATTGTTTGACGAATCCTTCAAATCCTCTCAAAATAGAAAATACTTATGATTGGTTTGATTCGGAAGCAGAATTCCTGAGACCTGCTTTATGTTTGCTTTTCCCAGTGGAAAAAGAAAAACAGAAATCTGCCGGAAGAGTAGCGATAAATCCAAAATATGAAATGACTAGCAGACAATATCTTGAAAAAAGCTCTTTTATGAAAGATAGGTTTTACAGACCTTTTTTATATGCCGGAGATTTAGAGGATTCAGTCCAAAGAGATTTAAATGCTTGTTGCATCGATACGGTTTACAGTGGTGATTCAAGAAAAAAGTCTGGATTGGAGGTTGCTGATATATTAAGATTCAGCGATTTAGTTTTAATATCCCCATTCAAAGATGGATATAAAATCCCTGAAGAACGTTAACTATTTAAACCAAAATCCAAATAGAACTTAAAATGGAACTACAACTCCCAAAAGGAACTCGGGATTTTTCGCCCGAAGAGAAAATATTAAGGGATAAGATAGTTAATGCTCTAAAGGAAATTTTTGAGCTATATGGGTTTGTTCCTCTTGAAACTCCAATACTAGAACGGTTTGACGTTTTGTCTTCGAAATATGCAGGCGGAGCAGAAATACTAAAAGAAACTTTTAAGCTTAGGGATCAAGGCAATAGGGAGCTTGGATTAAGGTATGATTTGACTGTTCCATTGGCAAGATATGTTGGCATGTATCCGGCCATTAAAATGCCCTTTAAGAGATACCAGACTGGAGAAGTATTTAGGGACGGCCCGGTTGCTTCTGCAAGATACAGGCAGTTTCTTCAGTGCGATGTTGATGTGGTGGGCTCTTCGTCCATGGCAACTGAGGCTGAAGTAATTACCCTGATTAATGCTGCTTTCTCAAAATTGAATCTTAAAGTTAAAATTAAAGCTAACAACAGAAAATTACTGAACAGTGTTTTAGTTTATTGTGGAATTGAAAAGGAAATGCAGGAACCTGTTATCATATCTATTGATAAGCTGGAAAAATACGGAATGACTGTGGTCAAAAATGAATTAAAAGAACAAAAAATTGAAGAAACAAAAATAAGTAAGCTAATTGATATTCTGAATATTGCAGGAAACAACGATGAAAAAATATCTCAATTAAAAAAAATATTAAAGGATTCAGGGGGCTTAGATGAAATGGGACAGCTCATTAGTTTATTAAGAAATACTAATATTGAAATTGATTTTGATGTTTCTCTTGCAAGAGGACTGTCATATTACACCGGGGTAGTGATAGAGGCTTTTTTAAGCAATGGAAGTGTCAAGAGCGCAGTTTGTGCAGGAGGAAGGTACGACAAAATAATCAGCTCGTTTTTAGGCAAAGGCGATTATCCAGCTGTTGGGGTTAGTTTTGGCGTTGACAGGATTTACGATGCCTTAATTGAAAAGCAGGAAATAAAACGGAAAACAAGCACAAAAGTTTACATAATTCCGATTAAAACATTAAATGAAAGCATGAAAATTGCGCAGAAATTAAGAGATGCCGGAATCAACACAGACATAGATTTAATGGAAAAGGGACCAAGCAAAAATCTTGAATATGCTAATTCTTTAGGAATTCCTTTTGTTGCTTTTGTCGGGAAAAAAGAATTGGAAGAAAATAAGATAAAATTAAGGGATATGGGAAGCGGAAAGGAGGTTTTTCTGGATATTGAAGAATTGATTGCAAGGTTAAAAGACTAATGCATGGTTTTTTTATTTTCGTCGTGTTAACATCCCTTCCACAGTGGTTGGCTGTCTTGCCATTCTATCGAAGAACTCGTCATTCAATTCAGAAGTTCCATTACTTGATAGCACTGCATTTAAAATAAAATTCATTAATTCTGTTACATTTCCCTTCCACTCAAGATTTTTTAAATATTCAAGACCATCAGGTGTAAGAACAAGTTTTGTTTTATGACCTTCGGAGTATAATTTAAGGAAGTGCTCTGCCAAAATCTCAATATCATCTTTTCTCTCTGTCAAAGAAGGAATATATATTGGCGTTCCATTAATTCTGTAATATAAACTGCTATTGAATGTATCCTCGGCGACAGCTCCCAGCAAATCCATGCTTGTTGTGGCAATGATCCTAGTGCGATTCTCAATACTTGGTTTCCCTTCCTTTAGAATGGATAATATGGTGGATTGCAGATCACAGCTAGTTTCGCCGATTTCATTTATAAATATAGTTCTGGGTTTGGATGTTTCAGACGGATCTGTAATTGTATCAATGGAATGTCCGTTGTAAACGGAAATAAATGGTATTTTCTCACCTTTGCTGTATTCTCGATGCAATTCCTCTGCAACTAATCTTTTTCCTGTGCCATGTTTACCGTGGATAAGCACTGGAACATTAAGAGGCCCTATTTGTTTTATTTTATCATAAACTTTAATCATTGCAGGAGAATTTCCTATAATAGGATATTCCGCAGTTGAAGAAGGATGACTTATGACTGACGCGGTTTTGATCATTTGAATCAATGAGTTCCTTTTAAATCAAAATTATAACATATTTACATTTTACTTTCTATTATTAATATCTTTCGATTGAGGGGGCACCGTTCAAAATCTAAAAATATATAACCCAGCAAGCCGTTAGGCTGCTGGGGGTGGGGAGTATAGCCCCACCATGGAAAAGGAAAAAAAGTTAGTAAATAAAGTTAAGCGTTTGATAA
>JAHFQA010000001.1 GCA_023266475.1 Candidatus Woesearchaeota archaeon
GATTAAGGGGCATTGCCATAAGGCAGGATTTAACAGATGAATGGAAAGGCAGGGGAATTAAAGTGCAGGAGGATTTTGCCATCCTTACAAATGAAATCTCAAAAGCTGCTTTTAACAAGACTGTTCAAGAATACAAGCAATTCAAGGGATTGAAGAAAAAGAGCCAGAATTTAAGGGACCACATGACTGACTGGGAATTAATCCTTACCATGGTAGGTGAAAAAGCAACTACCGATATAACTATCTCTAAGGATTCTGAAGGATTTGAAGAGTGCAAAGAATCAGCAGTAGAAGGCGGGACTATTGCGAAAAACACAAGAAAAGAATTAGAGGAAAAAATAGGCAAGTCTATTGTTTCAAAAGAAAATTACCTGTATTTGACGCAAAAGAAGAAACAAAAGCAATTGCCACAAGAAAAATAGAATGGTTGCCTCTTGCACAAACAGCAGAAAGAGGCGACCGGCTTCATCCCACAGATAAATCAGTGGGTATTCGCCCTACGATTTTATAAAAAAATAATATAAAATCCGATAAGTAAAAAACCAATGGGAAAAATTCTACAAAAATAATCAAAACTAAAACTTTCAAACTATATTCTGAAAGATATAATTAATTAGAAACCTTAATAAACTTCAAAAACAATTCTTTTTTTTGACATAAAATGAAAACAGGCTACAAAGTTTATGATTGCATGACAACAAAGCCTATTTCAGTTTCTTCGGCTGCAACTTTAGAGGAATGCGCTAAAGTGATGGATAAAAATCACGTTGGCGCTTTGGTAATAAAGGACAACCATGAGTCTAAGGGCTTGATTACCGAGCAGGATATCGTTAGGAAAGTTATAGCCAATGGAATTAATCCGCAAGCAAAGAAAGTAAAGGATTTCATGGAGAAAAAACTGATTAAGATAAAATCAAGTGATGACATATATGATGCGCTCATCAAAATGAGGGATTCTAATATTCGTCATCTTCCTGTTGTTGACAACGGCAAGATGGTTGGATTGCTTACATTGAAAGACATTTTAAAGATTGAGCCGCAGCTGTTCGAGCTTCTCGTTGAGAAATTTGAATTAAGAGAAGAGACAAGAAAGCCGATTAACAGAGTAATTTCAAATGAAGCTATCTGCCAGGGCTGCGGCGCTTACGTTGAAGACGTCAAGAAAGTTAGGGGCTCTTTGCTATGCGAGAGATGCGCAAGTGAGCAGGGGTAAACCATTTAATTCTATTTTGTAAATATTTATAAATAATTAGGGTGGGCAGTATTTCATGCTCTCACATCACTTATTCTTATTTATGGGTAACCCCATTCAATGAGATTTGAAATAGCAACTGCTTGCAATGCAAGCACAGCAGTTAAAGCAAATACAGCTTTTTTTGCATAGCCTTTAATCCTTGTCCAATACTCCCTCATAACTTCCAACTTAAGCACACTGTTGCATTGTTCTACACATATTCTAACTTTCTTTAATATCTTTGGCGTTGGCTTTTTAGCTTCCTTGCCTTTACGACGAGGATTGTGCACAAAAATTCCCTTAGAGCCTTGCTTTTTTACAGATTCTTTTAGCTCTTTAAAATCATAAGCTGGGTCACCGCCAACTCTTGGAGTTGGGGCTAAAAGCTCATGAGCTTTTTTGCTGTCATGCACGTTTGCATTTGAGAACTCCGCTCTTAATGGAACGCAGAATTCATCACAGCTTACATGAAGCTTGAAGCCAACAAACTCTCCCATGCTGCTATGTCCAGTCATGGCTTCCTCATCATCATAATCTGGAATTGGAGTGCTGTCCAAAATGGTCCATTCGGAATCATTAATCTGAAGGTATTTGTTTCCTGCCAATTTTATAACTTGGCTTAGCTCTTTTTCGTATTTCTTTTTCCATTCATCGATTGAGCGTTTTGATGGCATTTTATAAATCCTAATCCCTTCCAAATACGTTTTCTTTTTTTAAGATGTTTTACCAATTTTCTCGTCGAGAAAATTTTCATTAAGACTGCATAAAGAAGCAGTCTTATTATTCTTAATAAGCCATAACCCTTTGGTCCTCTTCTTTTTCTTTCAACTTTTTTCGTAATGCTTTTATATACAACTGTTTTTACAATATCGATTGGTTTCATTGAATATCACCTTCCAATGATATTCTTTGACCAATATTTTTAATTAATTACTGCCCACCCTAGATTTCTATATTACATTTTAGTTTTCTATAAATTAATGAATTACTTAAATCACTAAAAACCCATTTTGTTACCATTGTAAAATAACGAAAAATTTATAAATAGCTTTATATTTTCATGCAAAAGGTGGTTAAAATCAAACTAAGGCAACTAATAATAAGCTTGACAATAGGTTTACTTCTTTTAAATATTGCATATGCCAGCGGAGAGCATTTGGCCATATCCAACATAGATGTAAAGCTAGTCAGCAAAACAGTCAGAAACCTCCATAATGGCGATGTTATTCCAGAGGATGCAAGGCCTGGCCAGCTCGTTGAATTCCGGGTTGAAGTGGCAAATAATTTCTCAAATACCGATGATGTAAGGATAGAGGATATAACTGTCAAAACTACTATTGAAGGCATTGATGATGGAAATGATCTTGAAATCGAGTCGGACAGGTTTGACTTGAGGGCTGATACAGAAAGGAAAGTAATATTCAAGTTCGATATTCCATTGGAAGTTCTGGAAGATTCATTTAACGTGATCATAGAGGCAGAAGGCCAGGATGAAAATGGCACCTTGCACTTTGTTGAAAGCAAGCTGAAACTTGAAGTTCAAAAAGACAATCACAAGTTGATTGTAATCAAAAAGGCATTGACACCAATTGAAGTGAGCTGCAGCAGGAAAAACATCCAGCTGACCTTGGTAATTTTAAACACAGGCAATTTTGATGAAGAAGCTGTTACGGTTATGATAAAAAATAGGGATCTGGGAATAGACATAAAAGACCAAATTGGGGAATTAAAATCACGGCCAAACGAGCCTGAAAGCAGATTTTCAAAAGTATATCCATTAAGAATTTCTGACGATGCTGAGGCTGGAAGCTATCCAATTAATATAAAAGTTTTATACAATGACGACAGGCAAGTTACAGACGAATCCGTTACATTAACAGTTAGCGAATGCGGCAAGCTGCAGCCAGTTGTTGCAATTGGCACAAAAGACCAAGAGGGAACTGAGGTTATAATGCCGCCGCCTGAAAAAAAGCCTGAGCCAAAACCAGATGAACTATTACCAGAAGGCACTGTCCTAACACAGGAAAGCTTCATATCAGGAAATGGATTAATATTAATTGTAATAATTGCCGAGGTAATTGCGGTTATTATCGGAAGCATTGCAGTAACAACATTGTTCAGGAAAAGGAGCTAAATCTTTTTTCATATTATTTTTAAATTAAAAAACTACAATGATTCAAAAATTTCATTATAACCACTTTTAAGTAGTTATGTAATAGAAACCTTTAAATACAAATTATCATTACTTTTGATTAAAAATGCATCAGGAAAAGCAGTTTTTGCAGGAATTAAGAAAATATTTCAGGCTTAACATTTATGAAGTCAAGATTTGGACAGCATTATTAAGCAGGGGAATGGCCTCAGCAGGTGAGCTTGCTGATATTTCTGGCGTGCCAAGAAGCAGGTGCTATGATGTCCTTGAATCATTGGAAAAGAAAGGATTTATAATAATGAAGATAGGGAAGCCAATAAAATATCTTGCTGTTCATCCTGAAGCAATTCTTGAACGGGTGAAGAAAAACATAAAAGAAGAGTCAGAAGAACTGGCTCAGCAGATTGAAAAAGTAAAGGAAACAGAGGAGTTTAAAGAGCTTGAATTGCTCCAGAAGTCTGGAATTCAGCATGTGGACATTTCTAGCATTTCAAAATCCATTGTTGGCAGGACAAGCATCAACAGATTCGTCAAAGACATGCTTTCTAAAGCAAAATCTAAGGTTGTTGTAGTAACAACCAAAGAGCATTTAACCAGAATTACGAAATTGCTAAAGGGCTTTATGCCGGGTTTTGCAAAAAAAGAGATTAAAGCAAGGCTTTATTCTCCGTACAGCGAGGATGTAGCTAAAAAGCTGCGAAATCTAGAGCAAGTTGAATTTAATGCAAACACAGCTTTCATAATAGTTGATAGTAATGAAATGCTGTTTTTAGTTTCAAACCAAATCGTTTCGCCAGAATATGAAGTGGCAATCTGGATTAATAGCCCTTTTTTTGTCAATTCGGTTAATGTTCTTTTTGAAGAAAGCTTGAAGTGAAGGATTTAGCAAGTTTTTTAAAAAGAGACTAAACAATTTCTAATGCTAAACATGAATAAACAATTTGGAAGACACAATTCGAATGGAGTAGGCGCCAATGGAAATGGAAGATTTCAGACAATCGAAGGCTTGGAAGAGGTTGTTAGTGATTATTTAAAATATTTTGATGGAGCGATTGAAAGAAAGGCGTTGGAACCATACAATTTCGAAGTTAGATCTTTTTTGAGCCGACTGAATCGATTAATTGGAAGCGTTAAAGAATCAAGGGATTTAGTCCCTGCTTTACAGACTATTTATACTATGAATTCCCGCTTGTATCCAACTACATTTGGCTTTGATGATTTTTGCCTGGAAATTCAAGGAGAACAGGCAGACCAGTCGCTTGAAAGACTTGCTCAATTGGTTTTAAATGTGGAATCAAGAGATAAAAAATTAACTGAATTGTGTCGTTCTATAATGAGTGAAATACAATTAGAAGTTCGCCCTAACTCTTTTTTTCACAACGAAATTGTTTATCTGGCTCAAGGTTTTATTGTTATTCCTACTTATGGACCTTCATGTTTTCAAGTCTATAAAATCTCAACCTTCAGATGTGAAGGTGGAAATCTGCACACAAAATTAAAACAGGTATCGCAGCGAAAATATACAAGTGTTGACGAGGCTATTGGAAGAGAAATAAATCCAAAAGCACTAGGAACACTTGCAATCGCACGGAATACAGGGCATTATCCTTTGCTTGAAACAGCTCTGCCAATAGTAGAATATAAGTACGAACATGGACTAAGGATGCAATTACCATCAAATCCTCAGTAATTAAAACGTAAACTTTAAATACTACATCGATATATCCAACAATGAGAAATTCTAATAAGGTTTTCATGATGGATACTCAAGAAATCAAAACAGGTACAACAACTATAGGCATAGTTTGCAAAGATGGATTAATATTGGCTGCAGACAAGAGAGCAACATCAGGATACTTGATTTCATGGAAAAAGTTTGACAAAATTATAACGATAACAGATAATGTTGCTGTTACAGTTGCAGGCACTGTTTCTGACGTTCAGTTACTGGTAAAGTACTTGAAAGCAGAGCTCAAATTAAAGGATATAAGGACAGGAAGAGAAACAACCGTAAAAGAAGCTGCCAGCTTGTTGGCAAACTTTGTATACAACAACATTAGAAAACTAAGCCTGATTCCTGGAATTTCACACTTTATTGTTGGAGGAAAAGACTCAAGTGGATTTCACCTTTATGATTTAAGCCCTGACGGCTCAATTGTTGAAGTGGATGATTATATTTCCTCTGGCTCAGGTTCTGTTATAGCATTTGGAGTTTTGGAAACACTATTCAAGAAAGGATTAAGCGTTGATGAAGGAGTCAAGCTTGCTGCTAAAGGAATAAATGCGGCAGTTCAGCGCGACATAGCATCTGGCAATGGTGTAGACATAGTAACCATTACAAAAGACGGAATTAAAAAGGTGTATTCAAAAGAGATAGAATACAAGATTGAAGCATAAACTTCTAAAACATAATTTCATTGTCACGAAAATCAATAAGTAAATACGTCTGAAAAACAATTGACAAAGCTTTTGTATTTTAACTTTTAAAGTATTTTTATTTATTTTTTTAAAATAGAAATGGCAAAAGCGTGTTTTGAATTGCCTAATTGTTAAAGGCAAACAGCAAATAAGGAAAAAGCTTAAGGGTAACTTTATCAAAAATATACCCAATAAAATAAGAATCCGATAACTATTAACATTAAAAAATACATTCGATATTGCTTTAAAAAATAATAAAATATAAACTTCTAAAATGGCTGACATAACAAAGGAAATTCTAAAGAATCTTCCTGAAAACAAAATAAGTGATGTGAATTTTGAAGGCGCTAACATAGTGCTCTATACAAAAGACAAGGACTTTTTCTTAAATAATAATGGAATGATAAAGAAGATTGTCGACGACATCAAGAAAAGGGTGGAGCTGAGGCCTGATCCAAGCATAACGATGGAGATGGAAGCGGCTGAAAAAGTCATTCGTTCAACAATTCCTGAAGAAGCCGGAGTTGATCAGGTTATTTTTGATTCGCAAAGAAGCAGGGTAATTATTGAAGCTGACAAGCCGGGCTTGGCTATTGGAAAGCAAGGCTCAATTCTTAGGGATATAAGAGTCCAAACCTTATGGGTTCCGTTAATAAGGAGAAAGCCAGCGATTCGCTCAAAATTGATTGAAAATATAAGGGCTGTCCTTTACCAAAACAGCGATTACAGGAGAAAATTTCTTGACAAAGTCGGACACAGGATTTATGACGGCTGGAGAAGGGAAAAAAAGAACGAATGGATTAGGTTAACATATTTGGGAAGCGGAAGGCAAGTAGGAAGAAGCTGCATATTCTTGCAGACGCCGGAGTCAAGAATTTTGCTTGATTGTGGAATAAACGTTGCATCTGTCGACAAGCCATACCCATATCTTGATGCACCGGAATTTAACATTAATGATTTGGATGCCGTAATATTAAGCCATGCGCACATGGATCATTGCGGGTTTATTCCCTATTTATTCAAATATGGCTATAGGGGCCCTGTTTATTGTACAGAACCATCTAGGGATGTTGCTGCATTGCTGCTGCTAGATTATATAAAAATTCAAAGGGCAGACGGCCAAGACCCGATTTTTACTTCAGAAGAAATCAAAGAAATGATGAAGCATACAATTACTCTTGAGTATGATGAAGTAAGCGATGTAACTCCTGATGTAAGGATTACAATGTACAATGCAGGCCACATTCTTGGCAGCGCAATGGTTCATCTTCATGTTGGAAACGGATTACACAATATTTTATACAGCGGCGACCAGAAATATGGAAGAACATTGCTGCTTGAGCCTGCAGTTACCATGTTTCCAAGGCTTGAAACATTAATGCTTGAAGCAACTTACGGCGGCAAGGACAACATTATGCCTCATAGGCAGGAAACTGATGAAGAATTAATGACTATAATAAAGGATACCATTGAAAAGGGTGGTAAAGTTCTTATACCCACTTTGGGAGTTGGAAGGGCCCAAGAAGTGATGCTTGCGATTGAGCAAATGGTAAGGGGAGGCAAAATGGAGCCTGTTTCTGTATACATTGACGGCATGGTATGGGATGTTACAGCAATTCATACAGCTTATCCCGAATACCTGAACAATTCTGTGAGGAAATTAATATTTCATAAGGACCAAAATCCCTTTTTGCATGAGATTTTTAAAAGAGTAGGCTCACAAAAAGAAAGGATGGATGTCATTGAAAACAAAGGGGCTTGTGTAGTTTTGGCAACTTCTGGTATGTTGACTGGAGGGCCTTCTGTTGAATACTTGAAGCATCTTTGCGACAATCCGAAAAATGCAATTGGGTTTGTAAATTATCAAGGCGAAGGCTCAATGGGAAAAAGGATTCAGCAAGGGGAAAGGGAATTTACATTCTCCGATGGCGGAAAACAGGAGATGCTTCAGATTAAGATGCAAGTTTATACAGTTGAGGGATTTTCAGGGCATTCCTCAAGAAATCAATTAATGAATTTTGTTGCAAAATGCGAGCCCAGGCCGAAAAAGGTCATTGTCAATCACGGCGAGAATTCTCGTTGCTTGGATTTAGCCAGTTCAATACATAAGGGATTTAGGATTGAAACAGTTGCTCCGAGAAATCTGGAGACTGTCAGGGTAAAATAATTATTTCTATTCAACACCCTAATCGCTTCAACATCCAAAATCACTTTCACCAAAATAGGCTTTCTTCTCAATGACAGATCTGCAACTTATTTAGATATAATAAAAAGAAAGAATTAAATAATAACTTGCTTTGATGGCAAAAGGTGATATAACATGGGACTATTTAGCCAGACTCTTCAGTATGTAAGAGTTAAACTTGACAAGGTTAATGAAGAAAAATTAATAGGAGATGATATCAATAAGGTAAGAGAAACAATATCTATATTAGCTGATCACTTAAAGGAAGCTGTTATCCTGCAAAACCTTATTGCCGAATTAATTCCAATATTGACGGCTTATGTGGTAAACGTGCAAAATTGTAAGGAAGGACTTAAAGCTTATAATATCAAAGGTGCTATTGCAATAGCAAAGAACCAGCTACAAGCTGCAATGAAATTACACGACAAATTGGAAGAAAAGCTAAGAGAAGCAAAGAAATGGACAAATAAATTAATGTAGCTTAGCAACTATCTTATTTTACAACTCTAGAAAATGAAATGCCCTTACTGCAATTACGAAGAGACCCAAGTTATTGATACAAGAGAAACAGAAAATCTTGAAGCAACAAGGCGAAGAAGAGAATGCCTCAAGTGCAATAAGAGGTTTACTAGCTACGAAAGAGTTGAGGAAGCTGATATTGTTGTTGTCAAGAAAGACGGCAGAAGAGAAAGATTTCAGAGGCAAAAGCTGCTGAATGGAATTTTGAAGGCATGTGAAAAACGGCCGATTAGCCTTGATAAAGTTGAAAAGCTTGTTGATGAAGTTGAATCAGATTTAAGAAAAAGAGATTCAGTTGAAGTCGACAGCAAAATAATAGGAGAAATTGCAATAAAAAAATTAAAAAGCATTGACAAAGTCGCTTACATTAGGTTTGCTTCTGTTTATCGTGAATTTGAGGACCTTGAAAGATTTGAGGAAGAGTTGGAAAAATTGCAGAAGAAATAAGTATGGTGTTTTTATTTATAATTCTCAAATAAACTATTAATAAGTAGTAACAAAAGAAAAATTTATAAAGCGATAATGGTTACTTATTAATATGATTAAATCAAATACGGTACAAGGAAAGAAAGGAGAAGCTTATCAACCAAATATATTATGTTTTCAGGTTATGCCTGGTCTTGAACCTGAATTATATTCTCCACTTCTAGAGTCGGGTTTAGACGCAATTATTATTGGTACTGTTCCAACTGGTGGTGTACCAAATGAAGGAGAATTTTCATTTATTACTTTTATTAGAAGAGCAACAGAATTGGGAGTTCCAGTATTTCTGCTTCGCGGTTCACTTTGTGCTGCTCGAAAACCTAAATATGAATATGAATCTTATAGGAGAGATATGAGAGTGATTTATGAACCAGAAATAGATGCAATAAAAGCTTCTATTAAGGCTGGAGGAACGCCACTCGAAAGACCAGACATAAGTATGTTGCTTGAAGTTGTAGAAACTATTAGGAAAATATATACAAATAGACCTGGATATGATGAAGGAATTGGAGAAGTAAGTAGGAGATATAGTAGTCTTGAGTTTATGAATGAAATACAAAGGATTAGGCAATAAAATTGTGATAATAGAATGTAATTTTAAATAAAAACCTTATTAAATAAATTCATATTCTATTTTTTTATGATAATAGGCCTTACGGGAAAAAATGCAGCTGGCAAAGGAGAAGCTGCAAATTATTTGAAATCAAAGGGATTTGTTTATTATTCTCTTTCTGATGTCATAAGAGATGAAGCAACAAGAAGAGGACTTGATCATTCAAGGGAAAACTTAATTAACTTGGGCAATGAGCTAAGGGAAAAATTTGGGCCTGATTATCTTGCAAAAAAGATAAATGAAAAAATTAGAGCTTCCCACGTCGAGGATTTTGCAATTGACAGCATTAGGAGCCCTTTTGAAGCAAACGAATTAATGAAGAATAGTGATTTTGTCCTAATTGGAGTTGATGCTCCTGTAGAATTAAGGTTTAAAAGATTGCTTGAAAGAAACAGGCTGGGGGATTCAAAAACATTGGCTGAATTTAAAGAGCACGAGCAACGGGAAAATTTAAAAAGTGATACAAATCAACAGCTTGATAAAACTTTTGGGATGGCTCAAAGGATTATTTCAAATGACAGCTCGTTGGAAGAGTTGCATAAGAAGATTGATAGTATGTTAAAGGAATTGAATGAATAGGCAAGGCATTTCGATGTGGTTGGCTGAGAAATGCTAAGTACTAAATGTTGTGTGCGAAATATTGTGAGCGAAGCGAACCGATTTAAAAAATTAATAAAGAAAATTTAATAAAAAATAAACAATACAACTAATCAAAATGTCAAGAGTAAACTGGGAAAATTATTTTATGAACATTGCAAAGCAGGTTGCAACGAGAAGCACTTGCGACAGAAAGCATGTTGGATCTGTTATTGTAAGGGACAGGACAATTCTTTCCACTGGATATAATGGCAGCATCAGGGGAATGGCGCATTGCGATGAAGTGGGGCATTTGATGGAAGAAGGCCATTGCGTTGCGACTATTCATGCAGAAACTAATGCAATTCTGCAGGCTGCAAAAAACGGCGTCATGATAGATGGAGCAGAGGTTTACATAACGGCAAGCCCTTGCTGGAACTGCTTCAAGATGCTCGCAAATGCAGGAATCAAGAAAATTTATTACGGAGAATTCTACAGAGACCAGAGGATTTTTGATGTCGCAAAAAGATTGAGTATTGAATTGATAAATATTCCTGTTGACCAGAAAGAGCTTTAAATCAGAAAATTATATATACTTATTTAATAAAAATTCTTTAAGTGAAATATATTGGCAGATAAAAGAGGAAAAAGGACTTCTAAGATTGCAATTGTTGGAGCCGGATTCGTAGGCAGCACAGCAGCTTATGCGTGCCTGATTGACGGTGCTGCTTCTGAAATAGCATTGATTGATGTCAACAGGGAAAAGGCAGAAGGGGAGGCAATGGACTTGCAGCATGGATTGCAGTTTAAGCAAAATGTAAGAGTGCATTTTGGCAGCAGCTATGAATTGTGCAAAGACGCTGAAATTATTGTCATAACAGCAGGAGCACATCAAAAGCCAGGCGAAACAAGGGTTGATTTAGTCAACAAAAATTCTGCAATCTTTAAAGAGATAATTCCTAATATTACGAAGCACAACAAAGATTGCATTCTGCTTGTTGTCTCCAATCCACTTGATGTCCTCACTTATTTAGCATTAAAATACTCAAAATTTTCAAAAAACAAGGTTTTTGGCTCTGGCACCATCCTAGACACTGCAAGATTCAGGTACATGCTTGCAGAATATTTTGAAGTCAGCCCTAACAGTGTTCATGCTTATATTTTAGGCGAACATGGCGATTCATCTTTTCCTGTGTGGAGCACTGCAAACATAGCAGGAGTAAATTTAAAATTGTTTAAAAAATACAACAGAAAGGCAATGGATAAAATATATCTTGAGACAAAAAATGCTGCTTATGAAGTAATTGCAAAAAAAGGCGCAACTTATTACGCAATTGGATTGGGAATTGCAAAAGTCATCAGGGCAATTTTGTCTGACCAGAATGAAGTCCTTGCCTTGTCTAGCTATGTTAAGAATTACTATGGTATTAAGGATGTTTGCCTTAGCGTGCCCACTGTCGTTAATCGTAATGGGATAAAAGAACAGATTTTATTACCGTTGAATTCTTTGGAGAAGAAGCAGCTGAGGAAGTCTGCAGCAATTATTAAAGGTGTTTTGGAAAAGTGCGAGTGTTAGAATTTTTATTGTATTTAAAATGCCAGAATTTTATTCTGCTAAATCATCAATAACCGGCCCTACTATAAGCGATCTTTCTATGCCGTGACTTTTAACAATTTCAAGTATATGTGTCATAAGATTACGTCCAGTTGATTCAACATGTTTAGCATATTCTTGTGCATTACCCATATCTTTTGCAACAATAACTAAATCGTAATTTGGATCTCTAACTAGTATTCTCCCTTTTGGATTGCTTGATTTAAATGGAACATCAAAATACCCAAATCTTTCTCCATCTTTATATTTTTCAGCCCTTTCGTTAATGGCTTTTACAGCTTCTGCTAATTGCTCCGGAGAGAGTAGCTTATTCGACAAGGCTAAAGAGATTATAGATCCAGAAAAATTCAACAAGCCCGGATTGTCACCCCACCTCTGGATGAATGGCATCAACTTATCGCCAAATCCATTTCCCTCTGTCGCATTATATAAATCCATTGCAGTTTGTGGCTGTTCCCTAGTTTGAGAGGTCAATACAGATAACATGTCTGAGCCATGTATTTTCATGCCATCAAAACCCTTGCTTTCTGATAATTTGTAATTCATTTTGCTTAATCCATTCTAAGAGAAACCCCACCATATTTAAATCTTTCTATTAGTTACTACTAAATAGTTAGTAATATATTTTCAATTCCCCTCCAACTTCTATAACTTATTTATTCAAATCCTGACTCTTTCAATCCCTTTTACCTTGTCAAAATGCCTGTCGAAAGAAGCAAGCTCCTTTATTCCGTAATTTTTCATGCACGCAACAACCAGGCTGTCGTCAAAATCCAATTTGTTATTTTCCATTATTTCAGTTGCAGTATAAAAATCCTCAAATGAGGGCTTTAGTATCTTTAAATTCAAAGAGCTGTTAAAAAATAAAATTGCATTTTTGAGCGAGGTTTTATCATCTAACTTATTTTCAATGCCTATAAAGCAGCTGTAAATTAAAAAATCGGACGTAAACAATAATTTGTCTTGTTCCTGCCCGGATTTAAGAAAGATTTTGCATTCTTCGGACTTTGCATCCTTCAAAAAAATTTCAAGAAAAATATTGGCATCTACAAATATTTCTTCGCCCATAATTTTGTTGCCTCGTGCTGCAATTGGACAGATGTTTTTTTGCCTTTTACGTGGCTTAAAATACCTTCAACCAATTTGAAAGGGTCCTCTACTTTTGGCAATTTTGTGGATTGCTGCATTATCCAGCTGCTCAATGCTTCCTGCGATGCTTTTTTAATCGAGCCTTTTGAATGGCCAAATTTGCTCATAGCAGCTTCCCTGAACTTATGCTCCAATTCTTTTTCCAGCTCAACTTTTAATACCATAGGTACTTACGTACTTAAGTACTATTTAAATTTTCCTGTTTTCAATTCCCAACAAACTTAGAATACAAACTTTTCGCTTCATTATCATCCTTTGCTTTTATCAAAGCTCTTCCATCTTTGAATATTGTAATTTTATCATCAAAATTAACGCAATATCCAAAATCAATGACTTTTCCATTTTTTTTTAATTTATTTTTTAATTCCATGAATTGTTTTGAATTAATAGATTTTGTTTTTATCTGAAAAATGCTGTCGCCGCACATTTTCGCAGCCTTTGAAAATTTTTTTCCATCTAGGTATTCAAAGTTATTTTTTGCACAGCAATTGCAATTTTTATTTTTGTTAATTTTAATTTTAGACAATTCATTTTTCCAGACGTCAAAAAATAGAAGATTTTTTTCAATATTACTCTTTTTCAATATTATTTTTACTGCTTCATTTACTTGGATTGAGGATATAAGATTAGTTATTGTGTTTAGCACCCCAAAAGTTTCGCATGTATCTAACTGCATAGCTTCTTTTAAAAAACATCTTATGCAGGGATCATTCTTACTTGGAATTACATTAAAAATATAACCTTTGCTCCCGACAGCTGAAGAATAGATAAACGAAATCTTGTTTTTAATGCAAAAATCGTTTATTAAAAATCTTGTTTCAAGATTGTCGGTGCAGTCCAATACCAAGATTACCTTGTTTTTCTTATCATTTATTTTGTTTTTATCGTCAATGGATTTTTTTATTGGAATTAGTTGGTCAATATTTTTATGGTTTAAATCATCTGCAAATACTTCAAATTTTACCTCATTGTTTATTGTTTTTAAATGCTCTTTTGCTGCCAAAGCTTTTGGCTTTCCGACATCTTTCTCTTCATACAAATTCTGTCTCTGAAGATTTGGTAATTCAACAATATCCCTGTCTACTAAGATCAGCTTTCCGATTCCTGCTCTTGTTAATAATTCAGCAGAAACAGAGCCAAGAGCGCCTAATCCTATAATGGCTACAGTGCTTTGGCTTAGATTTTGCTGTCCTTTTTTCCCTATTTCGCTGAAGACTTCCTGGCGAATATAGCGCATAAAGGCAAGTATCCAACTCGTGTTTTTAAAAGTTTATCATAATCGCTTTGAGTAAGTTTAATATATGAAAAGCCAAAAACGTCATAAAATGTCAATTTTCCTTAAAAGGCAGGCAAAAGATTTGATAAGGGATATTACATCATTAGGAAGCCTGTCATTCTATTTAATTACTTCATTAATATTTCTTTTATTAAATAATTATACAATCTTTAGGAAACTTGCAATTGGGTTGGTTTTGATTTATGTTGTTGTCATTCCAATAAGAACATTCTACTTCAAGCACAGGCCTGAAAAGTTCGAATACAAATCATATATTGAGAGGCTTGATGCTTCATCGTTCCCAAGCCTGCATGCGGCAAGAACAGCTTATATGTGCCTCACTTTGATTGAATTTTTTAATGAAAATTTGATTTCATTAATCATAGTTATAGTTTCATTAGCCGTATTTTATTCAAGAATTCATCTGAAAAAACATGACATATTGGATATTAGTGGTGGTGCGATAGTCGGGGGATTGATATATTTCTTAGTGTCTTATATTGGCCATTAACCACAAACTTTATATATTACTTAACAATTGTTAACTTCTATGCAAGAAACTATGCCGCAGGAGATAGAGGTTAGGTACATTCTTCCTGCTATAAGACGGGAATTAGCAAGGATATTCATAAAAGAGCACAAGCTCAGCCAGAAGGAAGCAGCCAAATTGCTTGGATTGACAGAGGCAGCTGTATCACAATACCAGCATTCAAAAAGGGCAAAGGAAGTTGTTTTCAGCGATAATGTCATTGAGGAAATAAAGAAATCCGCTGAAAAAATTTCAAAGGACAGGAACAGCAGGCAAAGGCTTATTGCGGAAATATACAGGATAAGCAACCTTACAAAAGTGAAGCAGATTTTATGTGATTTGCACAGGTCACAATCAAAAGAATTAAGCAACTGCAATATTTGCTTTGAGGAAGGATTGATAGCAATAAAAACGGAATGAATTAAAAAATTTCAATTGAATCGTCCATTAACGGTTGAACAATAACTAAATTCCAATAAGTGGTTATTTTAAAAATAAAATGCAATAAAATTACAAATAAAAAATTCAAACTAAAATGGCACCGGCAGCAGCAACAGAACAGGTTTTCGATAAGGATTACAGCAAGTATGGATTTTCCGACAAGGAAGACTATGTTTTCAAGGCAAAAAGAGGACTTTCAAAAGAGATAGTTGAAGAAATATCAAGAATGAAGAATGAGCCTGAATGGATGCTAAAAATCAGATTGAAAGCCCTCGAAGAATTCTATAAAAAGCCAATGCCACAATGGGGCGCTAACTTAAACACAATTGACTTTGACAATATTTTCTATTACATCAAGCCTAGCAGCAAGACAGAAGGCTCGTGGGATGACGTGCCTGAATATATTAAGAATACATTCAACAAGCTGGGAATTCCGGAAGCTGAGCAGAAATTTTTAGGTGGAGTTGGTGCCCAATACGAAAGTGAGGTTGTCTATCATAAAGTAAGGGAAGATTTGGAAAAGCTAGGGGTCAAATTCCTTGATATGGATGGGGGTTTAAGGGAATTTCCTGAAATTGTGAAGAAATATTTTGGAACTGTTATACCATACAACGACAACAAATTTGCTGCGCTAAATACAGCAGTTTGGTCAGGGGGCTCATTTGTTTATATTCCAGCAGGCGTCAAAGTTGATTTGCCATTACAAGCTTATTTCAGGATTAACGCAAAAAACATGGGGCAGTTTGAAAGGACATTAATAATTACAGAGCCAGGCGCTTCAGTGCATTACATCGAGGGTTGTACAGCCCCGGTTTATTCAAGCGATTCATTGCATTCTGCTGTTGTTGAATTAATTGCAATGGAAGGCTCTAGAATCCAGTACACTACAATTCAGAACTGGAGCAACAATGTTTATAATCTTGTTACAAAGAGGGCATTTGCATACAAAAATGCAACCGTCTTCTGGGTAGATGGAAATTTGGGAAGCAAGATTACTATGAAATACCCGAGCATTTACCTGCTTGGAGAAGGAGCAAAAGCTGAAATTCTGAGCGTTGCTTTTGCAGGCAAAGGCCAGCATCAGGATGCAGGCGGAAAAATATTGCATTTCGCACCCAACACAACATCAAGGATTACATCAAAGTCAGTTAGCAAAGACGGCGGAAGAACAACATATAGGGGATTATTAAGAGTTGAAGAAGGCTGCAAAAACGTTAAGTCCCATGTTAGCTGCGATGCCTTAATTTTGGATGAAAAATCAGCTTCTGACACTGTGCCTTATATGGAAGTCAATGAAAAGGATGTCACAATAGAGCATGAAGCAACAGTTGGAAAAATTGGGGAAGAACAATTATTTTACTTAATGTCCAGGGGATTATCTCAAGATCAGGCAATGACTATGATTGTCAGCGGATTTATGGAACCTTTCACCAAAGAGCTTCCTCTCGAATATGCTATTGAGCTGAACAGGTTAATAGCTTTAAACATGGAAGGTTCTGTAGGTTAAAGGTATTTTTACTTGGTGATTCTCATTATGAAGCAGCAAAATCTGGTTACTAAAAACGCTATGGAATTAATGCCACAGTTTGAAAGCGACTTTGCAAAAAGCAAAAAAATCGAAGCTTTGAATTCTTATAGATCAATTACCATGCCAAAGGAAAAGGAAGAAGACTGGAGATATACAGAGATTGAGAAATTAAAGCTGGAGACATTCGAGCCTTTCAGGCCAAGCACCAGAATTTCCGCCTCAATATTAAGCGATTATCTGATAGAAAAAGGAATTATTTTAACTGATATAAACACAGCTTTGGAAAAATATCCTGCTGCGCTTAATTATTATTTCAAAAATATAAATATTGACAGGGAAAAGTTTATTTCTTTGTGCGCTGCACATTTCACAAATGGAATCTTCCTATACGTGCCAAAAAACATCGAGCTTGATGAACCGATTAAAGTCAATTTTGATTTTGAAGGAAAAACAAGCATTATTCATAATTTAATTATTGCTGAGGCAAACACCAAAATTGAGTTTATAGAGGAATATTCAAATAAAGACAATGGGGGAGATCAGCTTAACGCATGCGTTACAGAAGTTTATGCAAACAATAATTCTCAAATAAAGTTTTACCACCTTAACGACTGGACAAAAAACGCTTATAATTTCACAAACATTATTGGGACTGCAGAAAGAAATGCATCCATAAACTGGATTTCAGGCTGCTTTGGAGGAAAACTAAATAGGATTAGAATAGATACAATTTTTAACGGCCAAGGCTCCCAAAGCAATAATATTGGGGTTTTTCTTGGTAAAGGAAAGGAGCACATTGATTTCACAACCAATGTTTATCATAATACTACCGATACTACGAATGAAATCTTAGTTGACGGAATCTTAAAAGATAATTCCTCTTCTGTTTACAGGGGTTTAATTAAAATAGAGAAAGCAGCCCAGAAAACGCGCTCCTACCTTGAAAACCATATCTTGAAATTAGGCGACAAAACCTTAGCAAACAGCATTCCGAGCCTGAAAATTGACGCTAATGATGTCAAGGCAAGCCACGGAGCCACTGTTGGCCAGATTAACGAAGAGCATATGTTTTACCTTATGGCAAGGGGATTGTCAAGGCAGGAAGCAGAAAAATTAATTGTTGAAGGATTTTTCGAGCCGGTAATTGAAAAAATACCATTGGAAGAATTAAGGGAGAAGATTAGGGGATTGGTGAGGCAATAAAATGACAAATTTTCAGACACTATATGATAGGGTAAGTAATTATACAAGTAACCCTATGGCAGAAATACGAAGAATAGCTAAAGTAGCACTAGAAGATAAAATTATAGATCGCAGGTCTTATGATATAGTACAATATAGATTTCCTTTCCCATCCTATGATCATCGATCTGTAGAAGAGGTTGCAAGATTATTCGATATCAGTCCGACCAGGGTAAGAGAGTTAGAGCATAAGGTCTACCGGCTATTGCTAAGACATTCTCGCGAAAAAGCTGTCGAAGAGTTGATAAGAAATGGTAGCCTAAGAAGAAAAGACTTGCTAAAATTAGAGATTAAATATCTTCAATGGGGTAAAAATAAAATGAATAGAAGGGCATTAAGAGCCCTATTGAGCGAATTAGGATTAGAGGCAACTGTTGAGGATGTTATAACATTATTCGATGATGCAGCAAGAAGTGTGAGAGGGACTTTAAAATTAATAAATTATGGCAAAGGATTAGGTCACATAACTTATGAAATATTTAGTGAAGTTGGTATAGAATTGCCTCAAGTAAAAATAAAATGATTGAAAACTAATTTTAAAAAATCCAATAAACTAATCAGAAATAAAAAAATATCTAATAAAATGCAATCAACAAAAACAATTTTCGACAGTGAAACGATTAGAAAAGATTTTCCTATTTTAAGGAGAAAAGTACATGGAAAGCAATTAATTTACTTCGACAATGCTGCAACATCACAAAAGCCAAAGCAGGTTATAGACGCGATGGATTTTTACTACAGGAATTACAATGCGAACATCCACAGGAGCATTCACCAATTGGGAGAAGAGGCAACAGCAAAATACGAGGAAGCTCATGAAAAGGTTGCAGGATTCATACATGCTGACTCATATGAAAACATTGTATTCACTAAAAACACAACTGAGTCATTAAATTTATTGGCTTATTCATTGACAGATGGCCTTAAAAAAGGCGATGAGATTGTTATTTCGCAGATGGAGCACCACAGCAATTTTGTCCCATGGCAGCAATTGGCAAAGCAGCGAAATTTAAAATTAAAGTTCATTGAGATTGATGGAGAGGGAAACCTTGACGAGGAAAGCATAAAGAATAACATTACAAAGAATACAAAAATTGTTTCGCTAACCCATGTTTCAAATGTTTTGGGAACAATTAATGACGTTGAAGAGATTGCAAAGATTTCGCATGAAAATGGAGCTTTATTTGTTGTAGATGGCGCTCAATCTGTTCCGCACCTGCCAGTTGATGTTAAAAAGATTGACGCAGATTTTTATTGCTTCAGCGGCCATAAAATGCTGGGCCCAACCGGTATCGGTGTTTTGTACGGCAAAAAGGAGCTGCTTGAAAGAATGCAGCCGTTCTTGTACGGCGGAGAAATGATAAGAGAAGTTACTTTTGATGATACAAAATTTAATGATTTGCCATGGAAATTTGAAGCTGGAACCATGAATATTGGAGAGGGCATTGGCTTAGGCGCTGCAATTGACTATTTGAAAAATGTTGGAATGAAGCAAATCCAAAATAAAGATATTAAGCTTGTTCAGTATGCAATGGATAAAATAAAAGGAATAAAAGGAACCACTACCTACGGGCCAAAAGAAAGGGGCGCAGTTGTTTCATTCAATATTGCCGGAGTTCATGCCCACGATGTTTCCCAAATACTTGACAGCGACGGGATTGCGATAAGGGCAGGCCATCACTGCTGCATGCCTTTGATGAGCATTTTGAAAGTTCCAGCAACTGCCAGGGCAAGCTTTTACTTATACAACACAGAAGAAGAGATTGACAAATTTATTGGTGCACTAGGCAAGGTTAAAAAAATTTTTGCGATATGAAAAAATATTTTATATTATTTTTTAAAATAAGTATTGGATTGTCTCAATGTCAAAGACAAGCAGAGCAAAAAGAATGAACTAAAGGATAGCTTTCAGAAAATAATAAACCAATATAAAAAATTAATCCATTACTAATTGAACATTAACTATAGGAAATAACTTTAATTTTCGGATACATTTGTTATTTCCTAATAAGCAAATCACAATAAAAAGTTACGGATATTAGTGTGATTTGCTATAAATACAAAAAATATAATCAAAATTAAAAATCCACAAAATAATTAAAAAATTGTAGGCTAAATACAATAAAAAATGGACAATACAGAAATGATGTATCAGGAACAAATATTGGACCACTACAAAAATCCAAGGAATTTTGGCACTCTGAAGAATGCAAGCGTACATCATCATGAATACAACCCTCTTTGCGGAGACGAATTAGACTTATTTTTAATTATTGAAAATAACAAAGTTGCTGATGTCAAAATCAACGGCCACGGCTGCGCAATCTCTCAAGCAAGTGCCTCAATGCTGAGCGAACATATAAAAGGCAAAAGCCTGGATGAATTGAAAAAAATGACAAAAGAAAACATTTTGGAAATGCTGGGGATTCCAATCAGCCCTGTAAGATTGAAATGCGCATTGCTTTCATTAGATACATTAAAAAACAGCATAATAATCTATGAGAAGTATATAAATAAATAAAATAAGGGGGATTACAATGACAGACGAGCTAATAATAAAAGATTTGCATGTAAGCGTAGAAGGAAAAAAGATTTTGAATGGCGTAAACTTAGTAGTTAGAAAAGGGGAAGTCTGCGCTTTGATGGGGCCAAACGGCTCAGGAAAAAGCACATTGGCATTTACTTTAATGGGCCACCCAAATTACATAATTGACAAAGGCGAAGCATGGTACAAGAGCCAGAATATTTTTGAGTTAAGCCCAGACGCCAGGGCGAGGCTTGGAATATTTTTGTCGTTCCAGTACCCTCAGGAGATTCCAGGAGTTTCTGTTTCAAATTTCTTGAGGACAGCATACAATGCCGTAAAGCCTCAGAAAATCAGCGTTCCTGATTTTGTCAAGCTGCTGAAGGATAAGATGAAATTGCTGAAGATTGACGATTCATTCAGCCGAAGATATTTAAACGAGGGATTTTCAGGCGGAGAAAAAAAAAGGACAGAGATTCTGCAGTTAGCTGTTTTGCAGCCTGACATGGCTATCCTTGATGAAACAGATTCCGGATTGGATATTGATTCATTGAAGATAGTTGCAGAAGGCGTCAATACATTGCTTGGGCCTAACATTGGAGTTTTGGTCATAACACATTACCAACGGCTGCTAAATTACATTACTCCAGACAGAGTTCACATTATGGTTAAAGGAAAGATTGTAAAAAGCGGAGGGAAAGAACTGGCTCATGAGCTTGAAGCAAAAGGTTATGACGAGTATGTTGAAGAGCCGGAAGTGGAAGCTTAAATGCAGAACAAAATGAACAAAGGCGCAGTCAAGTTTTTTGAGGAAAAATTAAAATATGAGATTGACCCATATACAGTCAGGCACATAGTTGATGAAAAAGATAAGAATTATATAATTGTGGACGTTAGGGACAGCAATTCGTATAAGGCCGGCCATGTGCCAACTGCCATAAATATACCAAGCAGAGACGTTGCTAAATTTATAAACAAATTGCCAAAAAACAAAATACTTATATTTTATTGCTATCATGTAACTTGTTTCGCAGCGCCAAGGGTTGCTTTAGGACTTGCTAATAAAGGCTATAAGGTCATGGAGATGATTGGCGGCTTTGACGAATGGCAAAAGAACGGGCATCCAGTTGAGAAATCAAAGTGAATTAGAATAATAAATTAAACCTAAACTGATTAACTAAAATTTTATTCTACATATCTGCGCATTTGGACTTGTTCAGTTATTCCCAAGATATTTGTTAGAGCATTTTCTGTGAGCCAATACATCCTATCTATGTAACCAAGTTTGTCAATAATGTCTGAAAGGTCATTTCTTATTTCAATGACCACCTGATTAGGTGATTCAAGAGGTACTTTCCACGCCCTGTAAGAACTATTATGAACAAACCTATTGGCAAATCGAAGGATAAGTGCAGCATAACGTTCTTTTGTGGAAGCAATTCTTGAAATTGGTGTGGTTTGTACCTTCAAAATATCCGGTAGTCCTCTTTCTTGCAACTCTTGATAACTGCTTGTTACAGTGTAAGCGTTTGCAGCCTCATTTTCAAGTCGAACTGCATTGTTTTCTGGACTTAATCTCCGTGTTGCATATTGCGGTGTTGTTTTTGAGGTAGCCCTAGCTATTGAACCACCAATATTATATAAAAGGGCAGATAGTAGCAACGTTTCTCGGAATTTTCCACTTTGGTCTTTTAAAAGATCCATAAATTCCCTAATTGACGAAGCAAATTGAACATTTGTTAAGTACCACATTTCTTGTGACACTGGTAAAGCACTTTGGGATGCATACTCTCCAACAACTTTTTCATAAATGTTAACTAATTCATCCGCAATCGCCAAGGAAATGGCTGACATCATAAAACTTCTTCCGTTTTTATAACGATCCATATATTCATCAATAGCAATAGTCAAAGAAGGGAGCGAGGAATCTGAATATGTTTGTTCTAATTCATCGAGAGTCTTAAAGCCATTTAAGACTTCATCGCGATACTGCGGAAGTCTTTCAAGCAAAGGCGCGTCTTTTGGAATTCGACCGTCGAAAGAAGGATGACCAAAGTTATCTATCCCTGTTATTTCATAAAGATGGAATGTTTGTTTTCCGTCTTTCTTTTTCTCGCCATAAGTTTGCAGACCTAATGGCCTAAAAAGTATATGAGAGGGCCAGTCCTTTATCGGTTCGCTTGAAGCAACAAAAATTTTGTCCTTATTTCCACTTAGCGGTCCACTTATCTTGTCATTTAATGCCTTATCAAGGTAAGGGACATCCCCTTGGAAATCGGGTTTAGGATAATGGAACAAATCATCCCTAGTGACTTTTATCTCGGTTTCACCATATATTATCCCGGATTTTGCCACTAGTCTGCCTCTTTTTTCTTCTAATTTAGATCTTAATTCTATATCAACTTCTTGGTATCTTTTTTCGTACTGTTCTTTCAATTCCCTCTTATTTTCCGGCACATAGTCACCGTAAATATCCTTAATTTGTCTTAATTCCTGAATAAATGCATCAATTATTAGATTTTGTTCCTTCGCCGTACTTTTTAATTGTCCTCTTTCTCTCAGGATTTCGACTGCAACAATATAATCTTTAAGGTATTCAGTCAAATCACGGTCCACCCAATGCATAATTTCCGTGCTGCATCTTATTGCAGTTTCAAGACCCCCAAAAATATACATCGCATTGTCTCCCTTAGCACCTTCCCAATATCCTTTATATTTCTCCACAATTGGGCGCACATTCTTCTTAATTTGCGTTGTGAACATAGTTCCTCTGATACCATGCTCTTTAAGAATCTGAAACACTACAGTGCTATTTGTCAAGTCAACTTCACCTTTGGCAACCACTCCATAGAATACCGTTACTTCAATTGCATCATCAGAAATACTATTAATTCTTCTAATAATTTCAGCTGAATCAAAAAGTTCTAATGTCATTTCATCAGATTCAAGTCGTAGTTCTAAATCCCCTTGTGTCATTTTGTTAATAGGTTAGTAGATATCATTTTTAAAGCTTTGTATTTTTCTTACTCTTTAGTACTCATCAAATCACAAAATTAAACATAATATATGAAGAAAAAACAATAATCAATGTTATTCCCCATAGTATCGGCCTCCATTTCATGATGTCTTTTCCAGGGCATGGTTTGAATGGTATAATCTCAGTCGCTGCATAGGTTGAAGAGATTATTGCAAATAACTGGAAACTTATGGACGGGAATAATATATTTAATATAAAGAAAATAAAGGATATAATAAAAGTTCCCAGAACAATAAAATATTTAACACGGGAATATTTATTGAATAATATTTCTTTGTCTTTATGTTCCACTACAAATCCCGGGGTATTTAATGTGTTTCCTAAATATCCCGTCAAAACAGAAAAAATTGCTCCTGGAAACCAAAACAAGTACTCTGTATGCAACTCCATATAAAAGCACATAAATATTCTCCCAATTTCGCGCACTACAAAAAATATTAATGAGCCAATTACACTAATCTTTAAAACTTCCAGTATTGGTATCCCTAGCCCAGTAACAGCTAAAGTAACTGCCAGTGCATAAATAAAAGCTCCAATAATAATCGCAATAATTTCTCTATATTTCATACTAAACTTTCCGATGGTAAAATATTTGGCTTCTGCTTGAACCCGCACTTTTTTCTTTCTCAAGCCGGTCACCACTTTTGCAAGTATTACTCTGATTGGGCCACTTATTCTTTGCCATAATGAAGCAAGCAGTACAGATAAAAAAGAAGCTACTGCAACTACTGCTGCTGGCGGCATAAATTTTCTAAGAGGAGATCTTTCTGGACCCAGTCTAGCTACATTGTTAAATCCTCTCCTATCAGAAACTACTAGAATTTTCGAACCTGCATTATTCTTACCTTCGTATATAAGAAGAATAGTCTTCGACGGATGTTCCTTTTCTTTTAATATATATTTTTCAATAATTTGAGAGGTTATTTTATTTTGGGAATGCCCTCCTAATAAAACTACCATCTTATTGGTATTAAGTAAATCATTTAAATTTACTTCTTCATCTGATTTTGGTCTTACTTTCGCAATATAAGGATATTTTTTCTTTAAGTAATCAATTAATATAAGTTCTATACCATTCAGCTTTTCACCTTCAACAACAAGAGCAACATCATTCGGGTCATTAGCCGATTCAAGTTCCTTAAATTCTTTTTCAAGAATTTGAGCTGTTTGGTCTATTTTATTGAAGTCTATGACTGATTGAGCAAGAGAGATAGGTAAAATTAATACGAAGATTACAATAAGAGTAAGTCTTTTTATAAATGAAATATATTCCACCCCAATACTACCGTATAAATCTTTAAAATCATTCCTATTTATAAACTTTGTTTTGTAAAATAACAAAAAGTCTTAGAAAAACAAAAAATTTTTAAATAGAGTTGTTTAAAACTAAAATAATAGGTAATAACAATGCAACAACAAACTAAAGAAATTATTGTAAGCTTGACAGACAAAGCTGCAGGCAAGGTAAAAGTATTGCTTGAGAAGGAAAATAAAAAAGATTATGGACTAAGAGTTGGAATTATGCAAGGCGGCTGCTCCGGCTATACTTATGACATTGGATTGGAAAAAGCACCGAAGGAAAACGATACAGTTTTGGAAGAAAAAGGTGTAAAAATATTCATGAATCCTGAAAGCATTGCCTTCATGAAAGGCTCAACAGTAGATTATGTTGAAACTCTGCAGAACTCAGGCTTCAAGATAATCAATCCTAACGTCAAAAGAAGTTGCGGCTGCGGGCATTCTGTCGGATAAATTTTGTTTTTATATTTAATAATCTTTATTAATAGATATTTATTTCTATTAGATATATGAATAAAATCAATGTTAATATTTTCATAGATAGGGAAAACAAACATGTGAAACTTGAATTAGAAAGGAATTCACCAGTTTCGGTTTTATTGAATAAATTATGCATAAATCCAGTCACAGTTATTGTGTCAAGAAACAATGAATTGATTTTGGAAGATGAAAGTTTGAATAATAATGATAATATAAAGATTTTGTCGGTTATTTCAGGTGGATAATTTTATTATTTTTAAAATATATCTTCAATGTATGTGCCATATTGTGTACGGCTATAAGAACTAAAAGACAAACTGAAGGATAACTTTGACTAAAACTTAAATAACCAACGCATTAACTATTTAACATTAAAAACAAATCAATTAAAAACTAAAATGATAATAAATAAATTAAGTTGCTGCAACGAAAAGTCACTTATTGCATTGACGTCGGGAGAAAGATTATGCAAGAATCACTTTATAGAATATTTTGAAAATAAGGTATTCAAAACTATTAGGCAATTTGAATTAGTTGAAAAAGAAGAAAATCTTGGGATTGCATTGTCAGGTGGAAAGGATTCATTGACAGTATTGCATATTCTCAATAAATTGTCCAGGCAAAATCCTAAAATAAAGCTAAATGCGATCGCAATAGACGAAGGAATTGAAGGTTATCGAGACAAAACATTAAAGACAGCGGATGAATTTTGCCAAAAAAATCAAATAAATTTACATATTTTTTCCTACAAAGAAGAATTTGGATTGACGCTTGATGAAATGCTAAAAATTCTTGATGTGAAGCCATGCACTATTTGCGGCATTTTCAGGCGATATTTGCTTAACAAAAAATCAAGAGAAATGAAATTGACAAAATTGGCAACGGGCCATAATCTTGACGATGAATGCCAGTCTATTCTGATGAACCAATTAAAAAATACTATTCAAGCAAGCGCAAGACTTGGTCCAAAGGTTGGTCTTGTGCATCATGAAAGATTCGTCCAAAGGATTAAGCCTTTGTATTTGTGCACGGAAAAGGAAGTGACAACCTATGCATATGTAAATGGATTGCTAGATGACTTTAATGAGTGCCCGAATGCAGTTCATTCATTCAGGGCCAAAGTGAGGGACATGATGAATGAAATGGAGCAGAAATTTCCAGGCACAAAATACTCAATTGCCAGCTCATTTTTGCAAATATTGCCGCTATTAAAGCAGCAATTCAGGGATGGAATAATAAAAATCTGCAAGCAATGCCAAGAGCCAAGCGCTAATGATATATGTAATGCGTGTACCTATCTAGAGCGTCTAAAAAATAAAATAATTTACCAAGAATAATGGAAAACTGGATTTATTTTACGCTTTTGGCAGAGCTGATATGGTCTTTCACTTCTTTTATAGACAAGATAGTATTTTCCAAGGGATACATAAAAAGCCCTTTTGTATTTATTGTTCTGAATGGCTCTATGAATGTTCTTGTAGTTTTTTTGCTGCCTTTTTTCAGCTTAGAGCCATTGAATTTTTTGGGCTTTTTTAGCGTGCTGGGTGCTGGAATTTTTTTAAGCCTTGGTGTTATTTTTTATTACAAAGCGGTCCAATATGAGGAGATCTCAAGGGTTGTTGTTCTATGGCAGTTAATACCAATTTTTGTTTTGATTATGTCGTTTCTATTTCTCGGCGAAAGGCTTACAAAATTCAGTTTTATAGGGTTTGCTTTCCTGTTGTCAGCAGGATTTTTAATTTCTTATCGGAAAATAAATAAAAAATTCAAATTAAGCAAAGCGTTCTATTACATGCTTGCATCCACTTTGCTTATTTCTTTCCATTACGTGCTGGCGAAGCATGTTTACGGTGTTACTAGCTTTTGGAGCGCTTTTATGTGGTTAAGGCTTGCAAGCTTTTCAGGCATCCTTGTTTTATTACTGCCATCAGTCAGAAGGGAATTTGCAAAAACTTATCAGATATCCAGCGCAAGAACTAAGTCATTGCTTGGATTTAAGATGCTCATTGACTTTTCTGCATTTGTAACTTTAGGCTATGCAACTTTTTACGGACCAATATCATTGATTAGTGCCTTGGGAACCGCAGCAGCGCCATTATTTATTTTTATCATTACATCAATAGCCGCAATATATTTTCCATACGTATTGAAAGAAGATTTTAAGAGGGAAGCTGTTTTGGCAAAAATTTTTGCCATAGCCCTCACAATTATTGGCATTATTTTAGTTAATTTTTAACTTAAACAACAAATCTTAAATATCAGTGTAAAATTCCAAAATGACAAATTTTATATATAAGTTAACAATAGTTAAGTTATAAAATGGCAGACGAAAATCAGATTGCAGAAACAACCAAAAAATTTCAGATACAGCACGACAGGCCAAATTGCATAGGCTGCGCTGCGTGCGCTGCTGTTGCCCCTGATTTCTGGACAATGAGCGATGACGGCAAATCAGACATTGTGGGCTGCAGGAAAAGAGATGACGAATGGGAAGAGCTTGATGTAGAAGAGAAAGACTATCAAATTAATAAGGAAGCTGCTGATTCCTGCCCTGTAAATGTTATCCACATCATAAATAAGCAAACCGGAGAGAAAATAATTTAAACATTAGAGTTTCTGAGTGTTTATGGACAAATGCCCTAAATGCGGCAATTCAAATATAAAATTAATTAATTATTTAGGCATTAAAACTATCAAGTGCAAGAACTGCGGATTTGATGAAAGCCTTCTTCTTAATGTCTTTCCCGAGCAGAAAACAAATCAAAAAGCCAAAGGAGAATATTCTGTATATAAGAGTGGCGGAAGTCAAAGGGCGAGGAAAAAATGAATTCAATTTCATTGACAGTTGAACAATAAAGAAAAACATTAAAAATAAATAATATCTTTATTTCAATCCCTTAAATGCTTCTTCAAATTCTTCATTAGAATAATTATTTTTAATTAGAGCACTCCTAATTTGTTCCTTATTATAACCTTTCCTTAAGTTGATTGCAACATAATTTCTTAAGGCTATGTTACTTTGCTGCTGACGCTGCTGCTCAAGCGATTTATGGGATTTTATTCTCCTCATTTCAAGATATGTTAAGTATGATAATATTAACAGTACTGGCATTAATACGAAAATCCAGTCAATATGTAATTTTGAACTCTCCTTTGGCGGTAAATTCTCCAATTGTTTAAAATCTGCAGTTTCCTGTTTTAATTGTTGTGATGGGTTTAAGAGTTCTAAGCTATTGACCAAAATCTTATCACCTAAAATCTTTCCCTTAACTCTAACGGGAGTGCCTGATAAAACTACAGGCAATTGCCTGTCAGATTCCAGAGCATACCTTTTGCTGCTGGTTCTTAAATAAAAATTAAATCTTGAATTTTTCGGATGCTCAAAGTCATCCTCATGGATTACTTCTAGCACTCCGTCAATTTCCACATGAGGTTCTTGATCATACATTGGATTTAATAGAATATCCAAAACTTTGTTGTTATTTTTGTCATAAATATTCAATATTTTAGCAGAATTGTAATAAGGAATGGGTATTTTGAAATTCATGTCATTAGCAGAACCACTTGCACTATCATTTACCATCCCTTTCATGATAATTGATCCAAATGGGACGTTAAATCTAACAGACTTAAGCAAGAGATTATCAACTGAAATAATATCAAGCCTATAGTCCTGGTCCGACTGAGATACAGTATCTGGAACAATACCTTGCTTCACTTGAATATCAACTAAATTTAATGACTCGAAAATTCCTTGTTTTTTATAATTTAAATTAATTTCATAGACTTGATTGTTTTCCTGTGCAATTACTAAAGTGGAAAATAGCACTATAATTAGCAACAAAAAAACAAAAGGGATTAATGTGTTTTCATTTTTCATTAACTCACCGTAAATCTGTAATTTTGGTCTGACACTTTGCCGCCTACACGTACAAATGTGGTATATGTGCCTCTTGGCCAACCTGCAGTGTTGTCTGCAGTAAATGTAATTGAGTATGTCCCATCGCTTCTGGTAATGCCCCAGTCTAGATTATCATCAAAGAGTTTGCTGCCTACCGAGTCGATTATTGTTAATAGAATTTGAGAATTAGGGGCGGCATCTTTAATAGTGGCGTAAGCTGTTACTCCTAATTTAATATTAGACAAGCTGCCAGGCGGCATTCCTATCAATTCTAACTTTGGATTTTGTTGAATAATTGTAATTTGTTGTGTTTTCACTGTGAAAGTTATGTGGCCCTTTTCTTCACCATTGATATACACAGTTCCATTCCAATTGCCTACATTTTGCTTTGTAGGAGTTGCACTCAATCCACATGATGTGGAGCCTGCAGCCACAGTACACAAACTATATTCACTTTCAAAATTACCATTTTTCCATACTCTTACGGATAAAACGTCACCTTCTTTTGCTTTTGAAAGATTAAATGTCCAGGAGTCCTTATCTGCTATTATGATTCCGCCATCAGGTATGAAAGAATAGGTCGGAGTTGGTATAGCTTGAGGGATTGGTGTAGCAGGACATTGGGCATCACCACCGATACAATTATCATCAATCCCATTTCCACAAATCTCTGCTGGTGCTTCATTAGGATATGCAAATCGTTTCAGAGTGGAATAGCATATTACCGTGCTTCCGCAATATGTGGCATTAGTGCAATCATTTAAGCTTCCACACAGTGGCTGGTCTAACAACCATTCATTATTGCTTTTATATCCTATGCAATAATAATTCTTACCATCACATTGAGTTTGGCAGTTTGAAGTGCTTAATGGATTGCAAGTGGACCTGGGGTCAATTGCAGTTATCCATCCGTAAGGAACCCTACAATATTTCGCAGGACCGTCAAGATTGCATGTTGATGCACATGGTGTGGTTGCATTGCAAGGAATTTGGCTGCAGGATCTTTGAACCTGATAATAAACTTCATTTGAATTATAATTTCCAATAAACACCCAGGCCTTGAAGTCACCAAACTGCAAGTTTTTTGCAACAGAGGTTTTTAACCATCTTCCACCAGCGTCAGTGTCGCCAATATAGTCTCCATACATTATGAACTTATTAGTTGCGGTATCAATGGCGTAAACATAAATCTTTGAACTTGGTTGTGCGTTAGAGATGGATGTAATTACTTCATCTCCTTCTCGAATAAACTCTGGCACTACTGAAAGTAAAGGAATCTTATTTACTGCCGTAATATTAAGGTCAACTTTGTTTGAGTAAGAACCACCAACATTTACATAAGAAACATAATTACCTAGAGGTGAACTTGAAGAATCAAACGATTTAGACCAAGTGCCATTTGAATCAGTTACACCAACTACTGTGCCATCAGCTATTATGGTTCTATTTGTACTTACTATATAAAGCATTACATCTGAATTGGCTGTTGCGTTTGAAATACCTAATTTAAAGTATTCTCCTTGCTTAATTTCTGTCGGTGTAACAGAAAATACTATTCTTTGAGATTTTACAACAAAAACTGTTGCAGATTTCTTGCAAATCACATTATCTGATTTATCGATCCATGAAAATGTTAAAGAAACTTTATCACCTTCATGAATATGAACATTGTAAAAAGCCCCTATTGTGTCCAATCCTTTCTGCTCAACGCCGCTTGGCGGAGTTACATCACCATGCCTATTTGAGTGAAGCGTTCCTTGTTCATGGTAGGCAATAAGATCAACACTATTTCCATCTCCCTCCCATTTTACATTAAATTCTTCTTGGTCATTAACTATACTTGGCATTATTATGTTGCAACGTGGTTTTGGTGTAGGTGTATATTTTTGTGGAGAGCCATTAAGTTCAAACTCTGGGCCATTCCAAGAGTCAATAGCATAAGCATAAATTTTAATTGGGAATATTTGAGTATCTGGATATATTTCATTTATTGGTATGTTAAATCCGTGATTGCCCGGATAGCCAGCTTTATTAGCATCTGGATTTGGAAGGTTAGCTTTGGCATCAATAATTGGGTATAGAGACTGACCTAATTCATCATCATACGACAAAACAACATCAACTGACTCCTTTGGCGTATCTGGATCAACAGCCCAGCCATAAGCTGAATCTATTCCCATAGATTCATTTTGGAAGCCATCGAATGAACCTACTGGCTCATGATTTTCTCCTCTAAATCTGGATATATTTACTAATGCTCCACTATTATCTACGCTTTTAACAGTGATTTCATAATCATTAACACTGTCACGATAAGTTTCTCCAACGGGAAGAAATGAAATCAAATCCTGATAGTTTTGCACAATTGGAGCTGCTTCGACTATGTCACCATATTTTTTCCCACCCGTTGATGTAACAATATCATCAGGAATGGGTGGTGCTCCTTGCTTCGTTAAGATTGGATTTTTTGATACAATTCTTACAAGGTTTGTTTGAAACACATACGGCAAAGAGGGAACTGCAGATAAATGAATAAGAATGCCTAAAATAAGATCATTTTGAATACCTGAATCATAGTCAACTGGTTGTCTATACTCTAATGAATACGAAACATCAAGATTTCTTAAAACCCCATAATCTTCATACACCTTGTAGAATAGATGATTTGTTTTCCAAGGGAGCTTAAGTTGCTGAATAGCTCCTTTCGGTTGCTTTGATTCCAACGGCTTTAACAGATACTCACCTTCTGATGTAACTATTATGTTATCGTTATCGAGCCATCCAACCTCTTCTTTGTGGGGGGCATTTAAGTGTCGGGGTCCATTACCCATAATATCAAATTGGTCCCCATACTCATTGCTTTTACAGCTTATGCATTCCAAAGTGTTTGCATGGTGCATTCCCAAATTATGACCTAATTCGTGGCTCACTGCAATAAAGTTATGCCAACCAATCCAAGAAATTGAAGCCCTTACTGGACCGTCAGAAGTCTGAATCCAGGATTTCCCAATCGTTCCGCATGTGCAAGAATGGCATGATTTCTTGCTGTAGTCGGTAGTATAAACTAGTACAATTCTTTGATAATCTGGAAAATAAACATCTTTATCAGCAGCTTTTATCGAATTCTTTAGAATATCATCGATGCCGCACGTAGTTTCAGGAAGCTTATATGGTCCAACCACTATTCCGGTTAGAGAAAGTTTGCCAAAAGAATTCCTGATAAAGTAGTCGTTGGCAGTTTCAAATTTATTACTAAAAACCATGTCTCTAATTGATCCTACATCAGCAGGCGATTCATTACCGACGGCAACTATTATAACTAAAGTAGATTGGGTACCTAAATTGCCCCTGGGACAGTCAATAGGACAATTAAACTCACCTTCCCCTTTTTCACAAATTTTATTATTGCATTGCGCTTTTAAACATCCAGATGTGTCGCTTTTGCAGTTAGGAGAACACCTTAATGTTCCTCCAATGAATGGATAGATATCTGAGCAGCTTTTAGCCCGATCATCAAATAAATTACCTTCACAGTCCTCAAGCACGTCAAGTTTTCCATTGCCGCAGGTTTTTAGGATGCATTCCGAAAAATCAACACGGCAGCCTTGATTGCATTTTAATGATCCTTGCCTATAATAACTTAAAGCATCAGCACAGTATTTGGATATAGAAAATTCATTTCCATCACAAAATTCTCCGTCTTCCAAAACACCGTTACCGCATTGTGGTACAATACAATTAAACTCTATATCTTTGTCCTTTCCGTCGATTGTGGTTGTTATTTCCTCCTTGCTGCAGGAGCTTTTCCAGACTATTTTTTCCTCTTTTCTGCCTTTAAGGTCTGCTTTACAGATTCTTTTTCCAAAACATCTTCCTTTGTCAGAATAGCATCTTTGTTCAGTATTCAAATTTTTGAATTTACATATAACTGCTTCAACTACAATATTTGTGTCACATCTGCCTTGGCTGCAATACCCGCCTTGACAAGGTTTTTCATTTGGAAAATATGAGCAAGAAACTCTTCCAACATTGTCTGCAATGCAATCATCAGTGCATGGATTGTTGTCAGGCGCACAGCAGACAGCATTAGGAAATTTGCTTTTGCAGTCACTTAAGGTTTTCTGAGCACAGGAGCATCCAAACTGGTCTACTTGCGTAGTCTCAGAATTCGAGCACCTATCATCAGAATCAGGAACACCATCTTTGTCAGAATCTGGAACTGCTGCATTCGATAGTATGGTTAATAGCAAAAATACAAGAATATACAAAAACATGCTCTTTTTCATTTTTAATTATAAATTATATATTTTGTGATGTCAATAATTTCCCGGCAATCGGCTATTAACTTGTCGATTGCTGTTTCATCTTCAATCAAAATTTTCGTCCCATAAGTATATTCTTCCCTTATATCGATAATATTGCTTTCATGAATTTCCCTGAGGTCAGCCTGCTTTAGCATATCAATAAGCCTTGAATCGAGATTTATTTTGCCTTCCTCTCTCAGCCATTCAATAAGCGCAACAGTACAAGTCTGATTTCTTGACTCATAGCCAAATCTGAACGCTATCGCAAGAAAGCAGTGATAGATGCTGTAAAATCCTGCTGCTATTGACCAGTCAGAAAAGCCGATTTCCTTGAATCTTACCACACCCTTTAGATTGTGCTCTGCTTTGGTAATATGCCCCCCGGCTTCTTCCGTATTTGGCTTCATTTTCAACAGGCCCCTGTGCTTCGGGCTCTTGCCCAGTTTCTTCGATTCCTTAATTTCCTTTTCAGCTTTTGCAAGGCACCATTTTACATGGTTATATGCTTGTGACATTCTTTATTACCTCGACATACCTCACCTGCCCGTATAAAATAACCGCGTTCTTGACAATATCAATTATAGCTTCCTGCCTTTTCCTGATATTATTTTTTAAATCCTCTTCTGTAAGCTCAATAGAATGTATTCTTTTCGGCAATAATTCCTGTTTTTCATCAATAATATTTTTTACTTCTTTTAAGTCTTCTTTTTTTATTACTATCATAATGTCAATGTCTTTTGCTGCCTGATAATTCCTTATAGCAGAGCCGAACATCATTACAATCCTGTCATTTTTGGATAGTTCCCCTAACTCCTTCTTCCATCTCTTGAACTTGTTATTGGTTTCGTCAGCCAGCAAAAAAGCAATAAGCTGGCTGACATAATCATCTTCCAGCCTTGGCTTGTAGATTATTGATTTGCCTATTTGCCTGTCTATAACTAAATTAGCTTTAAGAAGCCTTTTGAATATTTTCTGGGCTCCAACATGGCTTATTTTGAGAACTTTGCTTATGGAGTTAGCGTTATAGTAGCTAGTAAAGTCTTTGAATAAAATAAGCAGTGTTTCCCTTTCCTTTTCAGTTAACGATACCATAGTAATTTGCAGTTACTATATAGAAACTTGTAGTTACTATATAACACTTTCGATTCTTATCCGACACAATTACCTTTCACATTAACATCTTTCACGGCAAATTGAAATATAAATGATTTCAAATATTTTTCATTGTAAGTGCTAAAATCTATGAATTGAATTATCTTTCCATTTGAGATTTCTTTTAAGTATATGTTTGTAAGGCCTCTTTTGTCAAAATTACAACTTATGGACGTGTCATATTCATCGGGTTGTTTGTTTTTTATGTTTTCAACTAACGTTGAAGCCCAATCATGTATTGACTTTAATCTGATTGGCAGAGTTACTAAAAATAAATCTAATTTAGTTTGAACACTTCCCTTTTTGACAATTAATGGGTATCGAAAATTAATTGAAACGTCCTCTTCATTAGCATTAACAGCTGCTTTAATTTCACTTTCTTTAGTTGGTGTAATTATTTCAATGCCTTTATCTGCAAATACTCCGATGTCAAAGCAATTTTCAAACTCTGCTGCTATATAATTTCCTAATTTATCTTGAATTTGCTCCAAAGTTGGTACAAATGTGTAGTAATCCATGCGTCCATTTATAGTGGTCTTTTCAAGGTAATATGGCACAAAATTTTCATGGTATAATGTAGACTCGAAATTAAATCTTGATTTTCCATTATCAACTTCAAGCAAACCATTTGGATTTATATAGCCGCCTTGAATGCCTACTTTCTTGAATAAGGCTTCTTCTGCAAGGTTTTTTAAGCACGCTTCTGCATAAGATTTTACAATTCCAGCATCTTCAGATTCTGATGATTTTTCAACAGTCTGTTTTTTAACTCCAATATTTTTAACATATAAAACTAACCCGGCTACTATAACTAATGAGATACTTAAAATTAAGAAGTATGATATCTGGCCTCTTTTTTTCATTAGATAATAAATTTAAATTTTTTCTTTATAAACTTTTCTTGAATTTTTGCTTATTCTTACTATTAACAATCTTTATTAATAACCTCAATTTAGTATGGCGCAGAACGTAAACCTAAGAAGCAAAAAGGTGTCTTCATTGAACATTAAAACTATGCTTAACAAATTCACAATATATCAATACGTGATTTCTTTCTTATTAATTTTAACTCTAGTTAGCGTATTTTTTTATGATTTTGGGGTTAATGCGCTGATTCCTGTAATAATTTCAATAATAACCACAACCTTGCTTGATTTAGCGATAAATTACTTTAAATATAAAAAAATTGAATTCCCGCAAAGTGCTCTGATTTCTGGGTTGTTTATTGGAGGCTTGTTAACACAGAATTTGCAATGGTACGTTTATGTTTTGGCTGGTACAGTAGCTATACTATCAAAACATCTAATAAATTACAACAAAAAACACATTTTTAATCCTGCAAATCTTGGAATTTTGCTTACTTCTGTTATTTTTGGAGCTTTCCATTCATGGTGGATTTCAAGCCCGAAATTGCTGGTTGTCTTGTTTGGGCTTTTTATAGTGTGGAGGCTGAAAAGGTTTGACTTAATGCTTGGCTTCTTGCTGACTTACTACATAGCCAGTTCTTTTATTGAAGTGCCAAGAAGCATGATGGAGCATCACAGCTATATGATGGCATATCAAAATGTTTATCTCAGCTTGATAGGAGGCAGCGTGATTTATTTCTTCGCGATGTTCATGCTGGTTGAGCCGAAAACAAATCCTACATCTGGAAAAAAACAAAGAATTATCTATGGAATTTTTGTTGCTTTATTGTTTATATTATTGCAATTTTTTATTCCGCAGCATGCGATAGTTTTGGCTTTGGCTATAGGAAATTTATTTGTGCCTGTTTTAGATAAAATCAGGCTGTCCTTTCCAGGTTCACAAAAGAGTATTTGAACTTTTCATTTTGATGCTCTTCACGAAATGTTTCCTTCCATTCATTTTTTTCGAATGCTGGAAAATATGCGTCGCCTTCGAAATCTCTGTCGATAAAAGTCAAATACATTTTATTCGCCAATGGAAGAAATTCTTTGTATACTTGCGAGCCTCCAATTACCATAATTTCCTCGCTTACTTCAGCAGCTTTCAATGCATCATTAACAGAATGCGCAATTAAACATCCTTCTGCCTCAAAATTTTTATCACGAGTTATAACTATATTTGTTCTATTTGGCAATGGCCGCCCAATTGATTCAAAAGTCTTTCTGCCCATGACAACGGGTTTGCCTATAGTTAATTGCTTGAATCTTTTCATGTCTTCTGGCAGCTTCCAAACAAGAGAATTATTCTCGCCAATAACTCCGTTTTTCGCAACTGCTGCAATTAAAGAGATTGTCATTTTTGATTTAAATTAATGCAATTTCTAGGCGAGGCTTGAGCGACTGTTAACGAGGGAAAGCCGAGCACTAATTATTATGAGCGAAGCGAATGGGTTGAATTATTTGATTTTTATAATTTCCAAAGTTTCTTTACTAATAGCTATCCTTTAAGTAATTTTTTCCTAACTGTTTGCCTTGACAATATGACAATTCAATAATAATTTTGTATAATATAAAATCTAAAAAATAATAAAAAACCTAAACAGCCATTTCTGCTTTTATAGGCGGATGGAACTGGTAATTTTCTAATTTTATATCTTCCATTTTGAAGTCATCAATGTTTTTTATTTCTGGATTTAACAATAATTTCGGCAATGGAAATGGCTTTCTTGACAATTGCTCCTTAACTTGCTCGAAATGGTTTTGGTAAATGTGCGCGTCTCCAAGCGTGTGCACAAATTCTCCTGGCTCCAAATTTGTAGCTTGCGCAATAAGGTGCAGAAGCAAAGAGTAAGATGCGATGTTAAAAGGCACTCCCAAGAACATGTCGCATGAGCGCTGGTACATTTGCAGGGATAATTTGTTGCCTGCAACAAAGAACTGGAAAAAAGCATGGCATGGCGGCAATGCCATTGCATCCAATTCTCCCGGATTCCATGCTGTGACGATAATTCTCCTGCTGTGCGGCTGCTCTTTAATCATTTTGATTGCATTTGCAAGCTGATCAATCTCTTTTCCATCAGGAGACTTCCATTTTCGCCATTGAACTCCGTAAACTCTTCCTAAATCACCTTCAAACTTTGACTTGGGCTTCCAGTAATTAGCGTCTGCATTTGCAGTCCAGATTGTATTCTTGCTTTTGTCCCTTGTGCCGTGCAAAATCTCTGCAAGCCTTCTCTCATCATTTGAGCCTTCAATAAACCAGAGCAATTCACTAACCACACTCTTCCATGGAAGCTTTTTTGTCGTTACTGCAGGAAACCCGTGTTCCATGTTGAAGCGCACCTGCATTCCAAATACTGCTCTTGTTCCTACTCCAGTCCTGTCTTTCTTGTCAACTCCTTTTTCAAGAATGTATTTCAAAGCTTCAAGGTATTGCTTCATTATATAATATGAGAATAAAATAAGTTATAAATAGTTTTGGGTTCAAATAAGGTAGATAAAAATAAAAACAAAATTTTGTCATTCTTTAAAGTAGTAAATTTTCTTAACCACTACCAAAAAGTATTTATATAACTTGCTCAATTAAAAATAAGCAAGATGAAAAAAAAGACGATGCAGGCTTGGTTTATATTTCTTTTTATCGTTGGACTGGTTATCGGCTGGCTAATACCAGGTGATTTGAAAACAGTGCAAAAAAAGGTTACTGAAAACCCGCTAAAGCCAGCGGTTTTTGACATTCCAAAAAAACTTGGGCAGCTTGATACAGAGGGGCCTTATTTTAAGTATTCTGTTCTTGCTCAAAGCGAGATGGCTGGAGTTGAATTAATTAGAGTTGATGACAAAATTCCTATGCACGTACATCCTAAGGAAAATCATTTTGTCTATATTTACAAAGGAAAGGCAAAAGGGACTATAGGGAGTGTAACTGCTGAGGCTGGTCCTGGGCAATTAATTGCTATTCCTGCAGGAGTTCCGCATAGCCTTGAAAGGATTGGAGATACCCCAGTTGAGATCATTTTGTTTTCGAGTCCGCCATTTAAGCCTCAGGATACAATGTTTTTGGATAAGAAATAATTTAAGAATTATTTTTTTATTTTGGCAGGGGTTGAACTGTTGCTGAACCTTCATACTTTCTCACTACTAAACTTCCGCCATCAGCTAATCTATATTCTCAACCATCCACACCTTAAAACAGAATCCCTAGAACTGGAATATATATTTTTAACTATTTATTCGAAAAACTCGATTTTTATCACGCATTTATTATAAATAAATTTAGTAAATAAAAATTCCCTACAAAAATCAAAACAAAAACCTTTTTAAAATAGTGTTCTGTACAAGACATTTGATGAAACTATGAGTGAAACTGTAAATTCAGCAAACCAGGGAAGATTAATCATGTTTTCGGGAACAGAATGCGTCCATTGCAAGGAAATGGATCCAATACTTGCAGAACTTGAGAAAGAAGGAATCCATATTGAGCATGTTGAAGTCTGGCATAATGCTGAGAATGCTTCATGGCTTGAAAGCCTGGACCAAAATCCTGACGGCTCAGTTTTTTGCGGCGGGATCCCCTTCTTCTACAATGAAAAAACTGGCAAAAGATTGTGTGGCAACCAGAAGATTGAGAAATTAAGGCTGTGGGCAAAAGGTGAGTTGAAATAATTTTTTGCCATTTAAATTAAATTTTCTATTTTTGTTGGTCTGGAGGTAACTCATAATTAAGTTTTGCTCCTAATATATAAAAAGCTTTTTGAAATCCATGTTGAACTCTTTGTTCATTGTGAGATGTCAGCAAAATTTTTAATTCTTGATGTTCAGCATTAGTGAGGGGGCATAGTGGAAATGGCTCTCTTAAAAGGTTTGATTCTTTTGTTGCTATTCTTTCAACATTCTTTGCGTCTATTCCATCCCTATTAAAAGTCGTGAGTATATAGAAATCGTCAATGATTGTTTTTCCTTCTAAAGGAACCTGAAATTGGTAAAGTCGTGTTATAGTAGCATAAAAGTGATACTGCCGCTGAATGTCAAGTGGCGGTGCTGAAGAAATATTTAATCGAACAGAATTCACACCTGCAACAAGTGTTCTATCCCACCCATCCTCTAGTTTAAGATTTATGTACAATTCACCTAAAAGCAATTCCAAACCATTTTCGTCAAAATGAGGAATTATCACCGGACCATGTTCAGACATACCACCAACTAAGTCTGAGGCTACTCCAGTTCTACCAAGAGGTGGAAGCTTAGACAGTTTTGCTTCTACTTCTAATTTTACTTCTTCTTCCAGAATGGAAACTGCCATATTTTTAAGTGAGCAATACAAACATATAAAGTTTTCTGTGACTTTATGTTTGTGGATGAAAACATTAATAAACCAATTCCGAAATAACTATATTATGGAACAAAAACTCATCAAGCCGCAATGGCTCAAGATAAAATTAGAGGTCAATGATAATTTCTCCAATATAAAAGCAACATTAAGACAAAATAGTCTACATACTGTCTGCGAATCAGCGCATTGCCCTAACATCTCTGAATGCTGGAATGGCGGAACAGTAACATTTATGTTGATGGGCGACGCTTGCACAAGAGGTTGCAAATTCTGCGCTGTTAAAACTGGCAATCCAATGCAAAAGCTCGATGCAGATGAGCCGAGAAAACTTGCAAAAGCATTGGCAGAGATTAAATTGTTTGATTATGTTGTTCTTACTTCTGTAAATAGGGATGATTTAGAAGACGGCGGAAGTTCGCATTTCGCAGAATGCATAAGCGAAATAAAGAAAGCATACCCTGAAATTATTGTTGAAGTCTTAATTCCTGACTTTAAGGGCGATGTTGCAGCTTTAAAAAAAATAATTGACTCAAAGCCAGAAGTGATTGCCCACAATATTGAAACAGTTGAAAGATTGCAGAGAAAAGTCAGAGACCCAAGAGCTGGTTATTCTCAATCTCTTAAAGTTCTTGAAAACGTTAAGAAATTAAACCCCAAAATATATACAAAATCTTCAATCATGGTTGGATTAGGGGAGGCTGATGAAGAAGTAATTCAATCAATGAAAGACTTAAGAAAAATAAATGTTGGTATTTTAACAATTGGGCAATATTTAAGGCCAACAGACTGGCATATTCCAATAATAAATTTTGTTCCTCCTGAAAAATTTGAATATTACAAACAGAAAGCATTGCAATTAGGGTTTTTATTCTGCGCATCCGGGCCTTTTGTCAGGAGTTCTTATCGTGCCGGGGAGTTGTTCATGAAGAATATTATTAAGAAAGAATAAAATTTTTATTTTACAGTTCTCAATTGCTCTCTAAGGTCAATATAATGTTTCGTAGATAAGTGTTCTGCTCTTCTGTAAGCATCAAATAGATAATTGGCTTCAGGCAACGATACATTATTACTATTGATTAAACCAAGTAATCTTGCCAAATCTTTAGGAATCCTCTGCTTTAATCTCTGCATTTCCTCTATTTCTGCTACAGTATGGGATGATTTTTCGCGATAAACTTCAACACTTCTTCGAGTATAATCTAAACGCTTCCATATCCCATAAGCCGTAAAAAAATCACTATACGAAATGGGAGAATTTGCAACTTCTCTAAGAGTTTCAGCAATTGTTTCTAAATCTTTCCTTGTCTTGGCATCAACTTTGGGAGTAGCTTCCTTACTTCCAGCTTGCAAGGAGGCGTCATATTGCTTTCTTCTTTCAGAATCATAAAGTACTTCGTACGCTTCTCCAAGCAGTTTAAATACATCTTCAGCTTCTTTTGAACCTTGATTAACATCAGGATGTACTTTCCTAGCCAATCTTCGATAATTTCTCTTAATCTCGGCTTGCGTAGCTGTTCTTGGTATTCCTAAAACTTGGTAATAATCATTAAATTGAAACATATATTATTTTATTTACTGATGTATTTAAATCTTTCTATTTTGTAACCACTAGAAAGTAATCAAAATTTTACTTCACAAACTCAACATTCTCTTTATGCCTAAAACGCTCATCTCCTGTAAGAAAAAAGGCATTATTTTTCTTTGCCAGAACATAACCAATGCAGTCAATGAAAGATAATCTTTCTTTCAAAAACTTGAATTTTATTTCTGCAGCTTCAATCAATATTTCTTTATCATAATCAATACTAAATCTTTGATAGTGATTAAAAATTTCTTTGATTTCGTTTTTTCTTTTTTCTCTAATTAGATAATATGAGAGTTCCAAAAGATTCAGTTTATTGAGTATAATTACTATCCCTTCAGTATAAGGTTCATAATTTGGATTGCCCGCACCTATTTCTATTAGGGCATATGTATCAAAATAGAATTTTTTAGTCATCCAGCTCAGCTTCATCAATCTCTTTCATTATTTGATCTGTCGGCTTTTTGATGTCTTTAAACCGGCCCCATAGCCAATTAAAGCTGTCAGTCTTTTCTACATTGATTTTTAGCGTATCGTCCGGCAAAATGCGCTCCATTTCCACTATCTCTTTTGGTATAATTACAGCTATAGAGCCGCCAATTTGTTTTGCTTTGATTATTGCTTTCATTTTATATCATTTTTTTATTATATTATTATAATATAACTTTATAAGTATAACTTATATAAAAAACTTGCTATTTTGATTTAATTTTTAAGAATTTGTATCGACCGATGGAATTGTTTATGAAGAATGTGAGTTCCTAACCGGAGACAAGGAATTTAAAAACATGGACAATATAGAGTTGGTTCAGTAATTCTTTAATATATCTTCAATAAAATTTATAAATAGGCCTAAAAATGGGATTTTAGACTAATTATGCCAAAAAAGGTGTTGAAAGAGTTCAAGGTTGAGTATTTGCAGATTTTAGATGAGAATGGCAATTGTGATGACGCATTGATGCCAAAGATTTCTAATGAAGAAATCAAAAAGATGTATGAAATGCTGATTCTTATTCGTGTTTTTGACCAGAAAGCATTCAACATGCAGAGGCAGGGAAGGCTTGGAACATACATACAGTTCAAAGGCCAGGAAGCCTGTCAAGTTGGAAGCGCCTCTCTATTAAAAGACGAAGATTTTGTTTTTCCAATGTATAGGAACAGTGGCTTGCTGATCGCAAGAAAACAGCCTATGACTCAAGTACTGCAGTATTGGAATGGCGATGAAAGAGGCATGAAAAGCCCTCCAAACGTAAATAATTTCCCAATAGCAATTCCTGTAGGAACACAAATGATACATGCTGCTGGCGCTGCATGGGCAGCTAAATTAAGAAAAACAAGCCAGATATGCATAACCTATTTTGGCGATGGCGCTACTTCAAAAGGCGACTTTCATGAGGCAATGAACTTTGCTGGCGTATTTAATTTGCCTGTTATTTTCTTTTGCGAAAACAATCAGTTTGCTATTTCGGTTCCAAGGCCGAAGCAAACACATTCTGAAACAATTGCCCAGAAAGCCATAGCATACGGTTTTGAAGGAGTGCAAATTGATGGCATGGACATATTTGCTGTTTACAAAGCAACTAAAGAAGCTTTTGAAAAGGCGAGAACAGGAAAAGGGCCTACGCTTATTGAGGCATTTACATACAGGCTTTGCGACCATTCCACATCTGACGATGCATCAAGGTATCGCTCAAAGGAAGAGGTTGAATCTTGGGCAAAAAAAGATGGAATTGAAAGATTGGAAAAGCATATGCGCAAAAAGGGATTGTTGGATGATACCTATAAAGAAAAAGTTCTGAAGCAATCACAAGAGGCAGTTGAAAAATCTGTAACTGAATTTGAGAAAATTACACCTCCTGATCCAAAAGACATGTTCAAATATGTTTATGCTGAGATGACCCAACAGCAAATAGAAGAAATGCATGATATTTTAGGGAATTGAATTTTAAGTTGCTTTTATTTTTGAGATTTTTTATTAAATATTTTAAAAAAATATTATGTTAGGAAAGGAAGGAAAAAATACAAAAAGAATAAATGTGCCAGAGCAAGGGAAAAAACTAAACTTCGTAATGAAAAATTTAATTCAAAAAAATAAATCCAATAACGATAAACATTAAATATTATCCAATAAAAATTGAAAAAAAGAATTAATTAAACTATAATAAAAAACGAATAAAATGGTTGTAGCAACTATAGTACAAGCTGTCACAATGGGCTTGAGGCAGGAGCTTGCTAGAGACAAATCTGTCATTGTACTTGGAGAAGATGTTGGACTCAATGGTGGTGTGTTTAGGGCAACAGACGGGTTGCAGAAAGAATTTGGGCCGGAAAGGGTTATTGATACGCCTTTGGCTGAGCTTGGGATTGTTGGCGCATCAATAGGTCTTGCTGTAAACGGCATGCGTCCGGTTGCTGAAATCCAATTCAGCGGATTTGTTTATAGTTCCTTTGACCAGCTGTTGTCGCATGCAGCTAGGATAAGAATGAGAAGCAGAGGAAGATTTACATGTCCGCTTGTATTAAGAGCGCCTTACGGAGCAGGAATAAGGGCATTGGAATTGCATTGCGAATCAGGCGAATCAATATTTTCCCATGTTCCCGGATTAAAAATGGTAGTTCCTTCAAATCCATATGACACAAAAGGGCTGCTTGCATCAGCAATTAGAGACCCTGATCCGGTAATATTTTACGAGCCAATGAGGATTTATCGTGCGATCAAGCAGGACATTCCTGATGAAGAATTTTTTGTGCCAATTGGCGAGGCAAATGTACTGCAAGAGGGTGATGATCTGACATTAATAGCATGGGGCGCAATGGTAAAGACATGCCAGGATGCAATTGAAAAGCTAAACAACAAATACAGTGTCGAGTTGATTGATTTAAGAACCATTAATCCCTATGATGCAGAAACTGTCTCGAATTCTGTAAAGAAGACTGGAAGATGTGTCATCACGCATGAAGCAATTAGGACATGCGGTTTTGCAGCAGAATTAATTGCATCTATAAACGAAAAAGCCTTATTGAACTTGGAAGCTCCTGTTGTAAGGGTCACATCACCAGATGTTCCAATCCCGTTGGCAAAACTGGAAGGATATTTTTTGCCTGATTCCAACAGAATTTTGAAAGGGATTGAAAAGGTCATGAGTTTTTAGAAGGAAATATTGTTTAAAAACTAAGAGATATTTAGAAATTTTAAATTTATGCAATAAACTATTAAGAACTAATTTATTAAAATCAGATAAAGATTTGGTTTTATTGATTAAAACTCAATTAGAAAAAGATTGGAGAAAATATTTGTTAATAAAATTAAATAAACTTGTTAAGAAATATAATAAATAGTCAATCCGTTGCCTTTGACCTACAAAAAATACGCTCGCCGAAATTTTTATGGACAAGAAAATTTCGGCTCGGATTTATCGCAGTAAAAAATAATAAATAGGCGAGGCTAAATCTAGTGGCAGACAGATTTTGCCGAGCGTAAAATCGTTGTGAGCGAAGCGAACAGGTTTAAATAAGATATAAATTCATTAAAATTTAATAAATAAAATAAAAAATCAACCAATAAAATGCCATACGAATTCAAGTTTCCGGATGTTGGAGAGGGAATCCATGAAGGAGAAATTGTAAAGTGGTTTGTGAAGGAAGGCGACAAAATTAAAGCTGATGACCCGCTTGGTGAGATTGAGACTGACAAGGCAATAGTTGAAATGCCGTCGCCAAAAAGCGGAAAAATAATGAAGCTCCATGTGCATGCAGGTGGCATTATCCATGTCGGAGAAACGATGGTTACTATTCTTGAAGACCACGAGACAGAAGAAGACGCCAAAAAGCACATGGAAAAAAAGGCAGAGCAGAAAAACGATGTTCCTTATACAGGCTCTGTTGTTGGTTTTTTGGAAGAGGCAAAAGACATAAAGCCGATTCAGGCAACTGCAAAGCAGGAATCAAGCGCAAAATCCCAAGATGTTGGAATAACAGCAACTCCTGCTGTTAGAAACTTAGCAAAGCAACTAAAGGTTGATTTAGCGACTCTAATAGGAACAGGGCCTGGCGGAAGAATTACAATCGAAGATATTCAAAAGTCTGGTTCTGGAAAAAAAGAACCAACAGCTGCAGCAGGCATCAAAGTAGTTAGAAAATATGACTTCTTTGGGTACATTGACAGGGTTCCTCTGCATGGCGTAAAGAAAGCTGTTGCATCCAAAATGACTGAATCAATATTCACAGCAGCCCAGTTGACAAATATGCATGAAGCCGACGCAACTGATTTATATTCATTGAGAGAAAAGGAAAAAGCAAAATACGAAAAGGAAGGAATCAAGCTGACTTTTATGCCTTATATTGTGAAAGCAGTTGCTCTCTGCCTGAAAGATCACCCTAATCTTAATGCTTCCCTTGAAGGAGATGAAATTATTTTGAAAAAATATTACAACATTGGCGTTGCTGTTGACTCGGATGAAGGGTTATTTGTTCCTGTTGTGAAAGGCGCCCAGGATAAAGACATCAAAACAATTGCAAAAGAAATTGAAAAATTAGCTAACGACGTTAAAATAAGGAAAGCCAACATGATGGACTTGAAAGGCGGTTCATTTACTATAAGTAATTTAGGCGCTGTTGGCGTTGAATTCTTTACCCCAATAATTAATTATCCAGAAAGCGCAATACTTGGAGTTGGAAGAATTGTTGAAAAGCCAGTTGTAAGGAATGGGAAAATTGAAATAAGAAAAATATTGCCGTTATCTTTGACCTATGACCACAGGATTGTGGATGGAGCTCAGGCTGCAAGGTTCATGAATGATGTGATGAAAAGGCTTGAAAGCTGCAATTTTGAAGGAAGTTCTGAAAAGCATTGATTTAATTTACCCGCCCCCCTCAACATAGCAAGCCCCTTTATGTCTCATTATAGAGCCATGTGGAGGAGATATCTTATTGTATCTTGCTTTTGCTAAATTAGTCGCACGCATCATTTCATATTTCGTTATTTCCTCTGCTTTGAAATCTTTGTTTTCAGTGAAATTCCTTTTCAATGCCTCATAAACTTTGCTTGGATCAATTTTTTTGTTCTGCACAATTGAAGTTACTCTTTCCTTAACCAAATCACTTGAAATATTCAAAACCATTGGCATAACTTCAAAATCAATATCATAAATAAGTGTGCCGTGCTGCAGATAGATTCCTTTGTCCATTGCTTTTGCAGCGTTTCCAGAAATCTTTTTGTTATCGACCATAATATCATTTTTGTTTTCTAGAGCAGATTTTATACCCAAGTCCTTCAAAGTGTTGATTATGCTTGAGCAAATTTCTTTGTAAGCACTTCTTATGCTGTAGCCATAAATCCTGATTGGTGCTATAACACTATAAGTGAAATCATTTTTGTCGTGGAAAACAGCCCTACCGCCAGTCATTCTCCGGACAATCTCAACATTATTTTTCTTGCAGGCTTCCAAGTTTATATCGTTTATATTCTGATAAGCTCCTAATGAAACGGACTTGTTTTTCCATTTATAAAACCTGATTATTGGATTTGACCTGCCAATGGCTACACTTTCATAAATAGCATGATCAACAGCCATGTTCATTTCTGCTGAATAGTGTTGCTGCTCAATTAAGCGCCATTTCATAAAGAAAAAAGTATTTGGATATTTATTTAAAAGTTATTGTTTTGCTAAAATATCTAGTAATTTTCTTTGATATTCTGGCAGTCTTTTTAAGTCGCTGAATTTCTCAAAAACTGAAGTTTTATAATCAAAATCTAAATTTAATGCTTAGCAATTTATTTTCATATATCCTTAGGTTAGGAGTCTCTAATTTTTCTGGCAGAAACTTTATAAACCTTTACTAAACTATTATTGGTATGGTTGGCAACATCCCTAATTTTACAAAAATAGACATTTTAAGATGTTTTTTGAAGCTTGGCAAAAGCACTGGCAGAAAAGACCTTGCTCATGAGCTTGGGCTCGGCGAAGGCACTGTAAGGACAATCCTTAATGTATTGAAATCAAAGAAGCTGCTTGATTCGACAAAAAAAGGCCATTTCTTGAGCAAGAAGGGAAATGAAATGCTAAACTACATTCTTGAGTTTATCAGCATTCCTAAATCAATTTCAATAAACAATATTTACCCTGAGTTCAAAAAAGTTGGAATTGTGGCAAAAGGAATTTCAAATTTAAAAGGTCTCTATAAGCTTCGCGATACAGCTGTTAAGAATGGTGCAGAAGGCGCAATGATACTAAGGTACCACGGGAAGCTTTATGCCCTTGAATCAGAAATTGAGCATGACTTCAAGGAGCTTGAAAATTCTTTGGAGCTACATAATAATGACGTTGTTGTAATTGCATTTTCAAATGACAGCCGGCATTCAGAAATTGGGGCACTTGCAATTACAGCAGAGCTTAATGATTCGTTGAAAAAGTTTATAAACGAAATGTAAAAAGAGGAATTATGCTAATTGTCAGCTGTTCGCATGGAACTCATTTAGGCAGTTCTATAGCAAAAATATTGAGGTGCAATCATTCTAAATTATTTTTTAAAAAGTTTCCGGACGATGAAGTATACACTAGATTTAATGCAGATTTATTAAATAAGCAAGTTGTTTTGGTGCAGTCATTCTACAAAAATATTAATGACTGTATCATTGAAGTTATTTTTGCCTCAAAAACAGCAAAGGAATTGGGTGCAAAGAAAATTGTGCTGGTTGCCCCTTATTTTCCTTACCTTAGGCAGGACAAGAGGTTTCACAAAGGCGAAGCAATAAGCCAGAAGATTATTGCTGGACTTATTGACAAATATTTTGATGGTGTCTATATAATGGACCCTCATTTGCATCGGGAAAATAGATTGGAGCATCTTTTTAAGATTAAAGCTAAAAGATTGACGGCTAACGCATTAATTGCTGATTACATTAAAAAAAAGATAAAAAATCCTGCGATAATCGGCCCTGATGAGGAAAGCTACAAATGGGCACAAAATGTAGGTGAAATTCTTGGAGTTGAATCAAGGATTTTAGGAAAAAAAAGGTATTCATCTTATCATGTTGAAATAATGTTGAATAAAAAAATCAAATTATCGAATAAGAATGTTGTAATTGTTGATGATATTGTAAGCACTGGAAACACAATTCTTGAAACCGTAAAGGTACTTAAAAAATTAGGAGCTACAAATATTTATTGTATCTGCGTGCACGGGATTTTTGTAAACGACGCGCTTAAAAAATTACAGAAAGCAGGCATAAATATTATTTCTACCAATACAATTCCAAGCAAGGTTGCAAAGATTGATGTAAGTGGAGTGATTGCTGAGGGTTTGAAACAAAATTTATAATTATTGAATTGATATTTATCAAGTAGGCTGAGCTAATACCCCTTCGCAAACAACGCCCAATATTTAGCCTCTGAGCCGCATTGAATGCATTTTCCTACTGCAGGCTTCTGCTCGAATGGAATGCACCTGCAAGTAGCCCCTTCTGATTTGTCTTTTATGTTGTCTTCGCACTCTGCTTGCCCGCAGAACATTGCCTTTGGCATTTTCTTGTTTTTAAGTTCATTTAGAAAATCGTTGAAATTATGCACCTCAACAATGCTTTTAATTAAATATTCCTTTGCTTTCTGAAATAAGCTTTCTTGGATGTTATTCAAAATGTCCTCAATTTTCTTTTCCAAGTCTTTTGTTTTGATTGTTTGCTTTTCATTTGTATCCCTTCTGACTAAAACCAATTGCTCAGCTTCCAAATCCTTTGGGCCAATCTCAATCCTTAAAGGGACTCCTTTCAGCTCCCATTCATTGAATTTCCAGCCAGGAGTATAACTATCCCTGTCATCAAGCTCAACAGCATAATTCTTTGCTTTAAGCTTCTTTACGATTTCTTTTGCTTTTGTAATGATTGCATCTTTATTATCCTTGAAAACAATTGGTACTACAACAATCTGGAGCGGAGCAATCTTAGGCGGCAAAACCAACCCCTTGTCATCTCCATGCGCCATGACAACTGCGCCAATTGTTCTTGTGCTCAGGCCCCATGACGTTTGCCAGGCATATTTCTCCTTTTCATCCTTGTCCAAAAACTTGATTTCAAAAGGCTTTGAGAAATTCTGGCCAAGCATGTGGGATGTGCCCATCTGCAGTGCTTTTCCGTCAGGCATGTATGCTTCCACTGCTGTTGTGTAATCAGCTCCTGCAAACTTTTCCTTGTCAGTTTTTTTGCCTGCAATTACCGGAATGGCCATATAATTTTCAATCAAATCAACATACTCAAATAATTGCTGCATTACCTCTTTTTCAGCGTCCTCCTTTGTTGCATGTGCAGTATGCCCTTCCTGCCACAAAAATTCTCTCGTCCTTAAAAATGGCTTTGCGTGCTTGAATTCCCACCTTACAACAGAATTCCATTGGTTAAGCAATAAGGGCAAATCCCTCCAGGACCTGATCCATTTTGCATAGCTTTCATACATCACAGTCTCTGATGTCGGCCTTATCGCTAACCTTTCATTCAATTCAGTATCACCTGCTCTTGTGACCCATGCGACTTCAGGAGAGAATCCCTCTACATGCTCAGCTTCCTTTTTCAACAGGCTTTCAGGAATAAACATCGGAAAATAGCAGTTTTTATGCCCTGACCTTTTTATCTTGTCGTCAAAAATTTTCTGTATTTTTTCCCAGATTGCATAAGAATTTGGCTTGAAAATAATGCATCCAGAAACTAGACTGTAGTCAATCATGTCAGCTTTTAATACAACTTGGTTGTACCACTCGTTAAAATCTTCTGATTTCTTTGCAGTCAATCCAAGATTTTCTTCTTTTGATTCCATTATAATCCAAGACTTTTGTATTATATTTAAAGATTTTGATATTTTAATTTTTCATATTTTAAACAACAACTTTGCTTACACGAGGGCTTTTTGCTTCCCACGTTCTTAGCTCATTTCTTGATACAAGCAAAATTAAAGCGCCCATAAGCATCAAAATTCCATTAATCAGGACAGATGCTGCAGATCCTAATTTATGGGCAGTATAACCTATAAATAGTGCGGCAAATGGCTGTACTCCAAATACAACCATGATGAGGGCGCTTAAAACCCTTGCCCGCATATGCGATGGTGCAGTAACCTGTATCAACCCATTTGTCACAGCAAACATTATTGGTATCAATAGTGCTGCGAGGAACAAGCACGCCATTGAAATATAAGAATTTCTTGATGTTGCGAAAATAATATACCAAAACCCGCTCCATAAAACAGAAATTACGCAAAGCAGTCCAAGTTTTTTTACTTTGTGAGTCATCGGTACAATTAAAGTTGAGCCCACAAGAGCCCCTGCTCCTGAAGCACCCATAAGGAGTCCAAGCAGCTCAGCGTTGCCATGCAGGACATCAGTTGCAATTGCTGGCATGATCTGCATGGCTGAAAATGCAAAAAATGTCAGTATTAATGTAAGTATCATTAAATCCATAATTATTGGATTATTTCTCACAAATCTCAAGCCATCCATGAAATCGCTCAACGGCTTTCCTTGATGTGGATGTATAACCTGGCTTGATTTTATCACCAGAAGGCTTGCAATTACCGCGATAAAGCTGATTCCATTTATCCAAAATGCCGGTGCAACTCCTAAGGCCCCAATAATCCAGCCAGCAAGTGCTGGGCCTGCCATCCTGCTGACCTGCACAATTGCGCCGTTTATCACAATAGCTTTCCTTACATTTTCCATGCCTGACAAATCGCCTATGAACGCCGATTGAGCAGGAAAATCCAAAGTATTGACTAATCCCAGGAGAAAAGACAAAATATAGATTTGCCAAATCTGAATTAAATCAATCTGAACTAAAACTGCGAATAAAATCGCAAGAAACATTGCACTAACTTGAGTCCATATCAATAATCTTCTTCTGTTTATCCTGTCAGCCCATACACCAGCGTAAGGGCCAAAAAATATGAAAGGAATAAATCCAAGCATCGCCACTATTCCCAGCTTTAATTCAGAATGGCTTAGCTGCCACACAACCCAGGATTGCGCAGTTGCCTGCATCCAAGTCCCAAGCATGGAAACAGCCTGGCCGCTTATGTAAATTCTGAAATCCCTTAATTTCAATGGGCTGTACCCTTCAATTAAAGTGTTTAGGGCTTTTTTCATATTTTTTTGACGAATTTAAATGTATTTAAGAAATTATCTGTTGTTGCTTAATTTTATAGTGGGGCTGCGGAGAAATGCGTGCGGAAAAAAGATTTTTCCAGCAATTCGAACTCCGGCCACGAGGCTTTTCGTTGCTAACCCGAACCTCGGATTCTACCAAGCTATACTACAGCCCCTCTGAAAAAATTTAGAGAAATCTTCAAAGTTTAAAAGCATTATTAATTTTGTGCAAATAACATTATTAGCCCAATAAGGGCCTTATAATTCCTAATATCCCTTTGGTTATGAACTCAATCGCAATTGCCGCAAGAATTATGCCCATGACTCGGGATATTATATTTGTCCAATGCTCGCCAAGAAATTTATATAATTTTGCAGAATTGAATAGAATTAGCCATGTTGATATTAGCGTTAAAATTGCGGCAATAAATGTTGTCAACGTTCCGTATTCCTTCACCAATATTATTGTTGTTGTGATTACTCCGGGCCCTGTAAGCAGCGGAGTTCCTATAGGCACGCTTACATCAGCGCTGTGCATTTTTGCCAAATCAGCAGGATTTCCAATTACGTAAAAAATACTTAGTATCAGCAGAATAATGCCGCCTGCAATCTGGAAGCTGTCTAAATTAATATGGAATATTTCAAACATATCCAGTCCAATAAACAAAAATATAAACAAGAGCACAGCAGCCACGGTGATTGAGCTATTCACATTTTTTTCCACTTCCTTTGCCGGCATCCCTTTTGTAAGGCTTATGAATAATGGAATGTTGCCAATGGGATCCATTATAACAAACAAAGTTATGAATGCCTCAAGTAATTCAGCCATTTTACGTATCAGATTTTTTAATTGATTTTATTTGTTAGTTTTTTTCTTTTTTGCTTCTATTGGTTTCTTAAATCCACAAAATATGTTGTCAAAGCTCACTATGGCAAATAACACTGCAACAATTAATAATATTCTATTATTTGACACGAGTGAATAAGCTGAAAAAATTATCCCAACAATTGTTAAAATTGTGTAAATAATCGCCCTATTATAAGGATTCATTTATTTTGTAAATCTTCTTTATTTTTTGAATTTTTATTTTTCATTTAGTATTTTGCCAATGGATTTTTTCTTTCCCGTTTAGGAAGCAAAATAAAAAGAGAAATTCCAGCAATTATTATTGTGTACATAATTGAATACCTGACTATATTGGAAGCGTCCACTGCCTTGTAAGCGTAAAAGATTAGGCTTACCATTCCTGCAAAATATAATACGGAAGCCAACGCATGATATCCCATTTTCTCGCTGTGAAAGTAAACTGTTGATATTAGGAAAAATGAGCCAATTGTAATGAACAGAAAAACTACTACAATATTCATGTATCTTATGCTCTCAAAATGAATGGTAGAGTAGATTGACATGTACATTGTGAACAAGTATGATGCCAGAATAGAAACATAGTAGAACCAGTGCGGGATATTATCTAGATAAGCCTCTTTTTTGCCTGCCATCCTGAAAATTCCAATACTCAATTAATATTTAAATTTATTGCTTCTGGCTGGATTCGTAGTCGCTTATTATTTTGCTAACAGAACTCTTAACTTCGTTCGAGGATATTGCAAATCCAAGCCCCTCAAAGCCGCCCACCTTGAAGTTGTTTATGCCAACTATTTCGCCTCTTGAATTAATCAAAGGGCCTCCAGAATTTCCAGGGTTAATTGGAACATCTGTCTGGATATAGTCAATATTATTTTGCGCTGTCCTGAATGCGCTTACAATCCCTTCTGTGACTGTAAAAGAGAGTCCTGCTGGATTTCCTGCTGCAATAACCTTTTCGCCAACTTTTAATGCGCTTGAATCTCCAAATTTCAAAGCTTCTAAATCAAGCGCATCTACTTTTAATACCGCAATGTCTGCATTATTGTCATAGCCAACAACCGTGTCAACAGTATATGTCTTGCCAGAGTATGTTGTGACTTTTATGCTTGAAGCGCCGCTTATTACGTGGACATTTGTTACAACATAGCCTTTGGTGTCTATTATTGCACCGCTTCCCTGGCCAAGGTTTGTCCTTACGCTTACAACTGACCGCAATACATCATCTACGATTGCTGAGAAATCAGCGCTTTGAATTCTTATATCCTTCAGCTCATTCTTTAATTCATTTAGCTTTATGCTGCTCTGGTGCTCAATTTGGTCAATCAAGTTTGACAGCGCATCAATTTGCTTTTGGTTTTGGGTTTTAAAGCTCTTCAAACTTTCATCTACATGATCGATTTGAGATGTAAGGTTTAGGCTCAAAATTTCCATCTGGTTTTCCAGTCCATTCTTAATAACTTTCAAGCTCGTTGCTGTGTCTTGCCTTAAGCCAATTATTTTTGATTCGTAATCCTTTTGTATGATGTTTAACTGATAATTGAAATATAAAACAACGCCTGAAGTTAAGATTAGAATTAATACAGTAATAAAAATTATGTTTTTCGTTTTTTTGTTCATATTATTCCTTTATCTTGTATTCAGCATCTATATATGGGGAGTTTTTCTGCCTTTTATGTTCATGTTTTGTAGTCCTAATTTTAAGCATTGCAATCAAAAGCATAAGCAGCGAAATTATAAGTATTATGAATATTATTCCTAATGACAAGGCAAGCAAGCCTCCGACAATAATTAAGTACCATTTTGACAAAAAAGCAAGAATTGCCCAGCCTTTGTCCCTTGAATAGAGGAATATAAAATACACAACAATCAAGCTGAATATTGTGCCTAATCCAAAATTCCATTTCCTCTGAATAATCATTTAACCCTCGGCAAAATTCTGCTGTATGAAAGAAGCCATCTGCCTGTTGTCAGCTGCCTCGTATGCTTTTGCAGCCAGCCTATAGTTTTTTGACTGGATGCATAAAACAGCCGCCTCATTTAATTTTTGCTTGTCTTTTGTTGGTATAAAGCAAAGTGTTGCAAGCTCTGTTTTTTTCTCTGCCAAAAATGAATCACCAAGTTTCATTAGCTTTTCAAAGTCATTGGCTTTTGCCATTACTTCAATTGCGTCAATGAATTTGCCCTGCTTGTAGAGCTTTTCTCCGACATCGCTTAAAATCCTCCTTTGTGCAGGCTCATCAAGCATTGAGATATTTACAGAATTAATTCCGTCCTTCAGGATTTTTTCAACAATTGGATGCTCCATAAACTTTATATTATAAACAGTTTTATTTAAATCTTTCCGCGTGGCACTATTTACATTTCTGAAAAGCAGAAAATAGTTTTATCTTATATTCCTAGTGGATGAATCTGTTGAGATTAAATCAGAATATTAATTACTCAAGGCTAAGGTAATTCAAAATTTTTTGAATATTTTCCTCTAATGGTAAATTTGTATCAACCTTTAGATGAGGAGACCTTTCCAACTCTGATGGCAGGATTGGTTGTTCTTCCAAAAATCTTCTCCACGTTTCTTCAGATTCAAGTTTTGCCGCATCCCACTCATTGTACCTATCAGTTAATCTTCTCCTAATAGTTGCCTCGTCTGCATGAAAGAATAACAATTTTGTTTGATGGGAAACGTCTTCAAAAAAAGGGCCTACAACCTCATCTAAATACCCAGCTCGAATTTCTTTCGTGAAATTTCCATCCAATATTGGATGTTTGCCTGCCAGAAGATTATCTTTAGCCAATTCCAGCATGCAGCGATAAGATTGAAGCCGTACATACATATTATAATAGGGGTCATTGACAGGTATTCTTTCACCAGATAATTTATAGGCATGAATTCCTGTATCAGACGGGTTAGGGGTTGATAAAAAGGCTCCGTTTATTGTATCTTTATGTATGAGAAAAGCATCAGAAACGTATTTAACAAGTTCTTTTAAAACTGCCCTTCTGCCACTTCCCGCGATTCCCCCTCCTAAAATTAAAGTTGGAGTTTCGAGTTGAATTTTATCCATATTTAATGAGAAACATACCCTAATTTATAAACTTATTTTGCCCCATTAAAAGAATGAGCCTGTTGGGATTCGAACCCAAACGAACCGGTATTTTCCATAATTTGTTATGACCGAAGCCGATTATGCTGTCCGTTACATCACAGGCCCATAGAATATGTTTTTATTTTAACATTATTAAAGATTTGCATTGGTTATTGGCTTAATTTTCTGTTCTGGCATAATGACTTTTTCAGTTCTTTGGATAAAAATTTCCAGCCTTATCTGTTTTTTCCAATCAGATTGTATATAGCTTTTTCTGTTATTCCAAAAGGCTGCAAAATAGAGAAAGCAGCCCTAACCATCATGTCTGTGTATTTTTCAATGTCAAATTTTCCATTAAAGGAGTCAACACTTACATATCTTTTCAAGGCATTTTTATTGTTTACATCTTTTATTATGTAGGATATTGTCATTCCTGGCTTTACGTCAAATCCTTCATTAGCCATTTGTTTTAGTGCGAGGGCGCGTAAGAACCCTAGCTAGTTGAGCGTAGCGAAACCAGCAGTGAATTGCGCATGACGTGGACTTGGTTGATGCCTTGAGTGAGGGAATCAATATTCTAATGACAGAAAACTCTGTTGCTGTTGTGCCCATTCCTTTACAAGATATGATGAAAAATGGAGAGACTTATTTTTATAAGGTGGTTCTGGAAACAAGATCGGAGATGGACGAGGGTAACACAGTTATGCACGACATTTTGTACAACTTTCTTGCATCGGTTCCGTTTGCATCAGAAGACGGGCGACTACGCAACTTTGGCAGTTACGCCAAGATTTCAGACCTTATGGAGAAAGATAATATCAGACTTTATGCAGTCACGCAATTATTTCTGGACGATTTTTATGCTGGCAAAATTAGCCCAAAACAAATATTGAGACTTCATTCAATTAAAGTCGATCTAAAAGTTAAGCCAAAAATTTATCTCTTTTAGTCGATAAAAACATTGAGACATTTATCAGGCTTCTCAAATAATCTGCTCTGCTTCATACAGTTCATTCAGCCTTTCCTTGTCCAATCTTGTTCTTTCCCTTTCAAGCCTGCTGATTTCAAATTGCAGCCTTTTAATCTTTTCATCTATCTCTACAATTTTCATTATGTTCTCATTGCTCTTTTTTCTGTTCACTTAAACCACCCTGTAAGCAACTTATATATCTAAGAGTATAAATAGTTTGCTAAAATAAGCCGATTTATTTTTTATTTCTTCACAACTTCATGCCCGCCGAATTCATTTCTCAAGGCAGCAACAACTTTGCCAGCAAAAGTCGGTTTTTTTCTTGTTGATTTTCTCAGTTTCAGCGAAAGTTTCAAAGTGTCAAATCCTGAATGAAATTCATTCGCTGTTTTCAAAGCCCATTGTCCAGTATCCCCTCCGCCCACAATGCCTTCTATTTTACTTAATTTTGGGTCTTTTTTGAAGGCGTCCTCTGCCCAACCTGCCATTTTCGACTGTATAATTGATCCATTCTTCCACACATTGGCTATTTTTCTTAAGTTAAGATTTTTGTAGGGCCCTTTGGCTAATAATTCAAACCCTTCTCCAAGAGACTGAAGCCACGCATATTCAATTCCATTATGCACCATTTTCACGAAATGTCCTGCACCAGCTGAGCCAACATAGACATATCCATTTTTTGCGGAAACTGCTTTGCAGATTGACTCAATTTTCCTGAAAATTTTTTTATCTCCACCAATAGTCAGGCTAGCCCCATGCCTTGCACCGCTTAATCCACCGCTAGTTCCTATATCAATAAAATGAATTTTTTTCTTTGTTAGTTTCTTATGCCTTCTTATCGAATCTTTATAAAATGAATTTCCACCATCAATAACAACGTCATTTTTTTTCAGGTAAGGCAGTAGTTCTTTAATTACCATATCAACTGGCTTGCCTGCAGTCACCATTATCCAGATTATTTTCTGCGCTGGCAATTTTTTAACAAATGCAGGAATAGAAAATGCAACTTCAACACCCTTCTTTTTTATTTCCTTTGCAGGTTCCGGGCTCCTGTTATAAGCAATAACTGGTATTTTATGGTCTTTGAGATTTAAAACAATATTGGAGCCCATCCTTCCCAGGCCAATGAAGCCGAGTTTCATTAGAAAATAAATTTAATTTTGTGTTTAAATAGTTTGTTGTTTACATTTTGTTATTTCTTTTAAGTAGTTAACATAAAAAGATTTTTAAATAACCTTGTTTTTAATCAAATTATGACAAAAAACTTAAACGAATTAGCATATGTGCTTGCTGGCGGACCAGGCACCAGACTTATGCCTTTGACTCAAGACCGGGCAAAGCCTGCTGTGCCTTTTGGAGGTGCATATAGAATTATTGATTTTGTAATGACGAACCTGTTCAATTCAAGTGTCCGTAAGATTGCAGTTTTAACACAATACAAGCCAGGATCTCTAAAGAGGCATTTCCAGAGCGGCTATGAGCCAGTATTTGCCAATATCAGAAGTGAGCATCCTGATAGTTTTTTCCGTGCACTCGATCCAATAAGTGTAAATTACACAGGAACAGCAGATGCCATATACAGAAATATGGCTGTTACACGAGAGGGGGCTTTTGATGTTATTTATATCTTTGGCGCAGATCATGTTTATAGGATGAACGTATCACAGATGGGGCAGTTTCATCTTGAAAAAGAAGCAGATGCTACTATTTCCGTGATGCCTGTAGATATCGACGTTGCAAAAGGACTTGGAGTAGTTACAGTAAACAAAGATGGAAGGATTACAAAGTTCGAAGAGAAGCCAGGTAATCCAACTCCCATGCCAAGTGATAAGAGTAAATGCTTGGCATCGATGGGAAATTACGCTTTTAATCCAAGATCGCTTGAAGATGTACTGCAAGGTAACCCAGAAGATTTTGGTCATCACGTTTTCTCAAATATGATAAAGAGTAAAAAAAGAGTCTTTGCTTATGACTTCTTGCAAAATAATATTCCTGGATATTCATCAAGCGAAGTAATTTATTGGCGAGATGTTGGAACTTTACAACAATATTTTGATTCACATATGGATTTGTTGGGTGAAACTCCTAAATTAATGCTTCATCATCAAAAGTGGAGGATGCTTACAAACATAGATGTTGCAGAGCCGAGCAGAACTGCAAATCGAGCATTGTGTTTGGATTCGCTCACTGCCAATGGAGTTTGGTACCATGATGATGCAACAGTCAAATCTTCAGTAGTTTCCTACAGCACTGAAATACAGAAGGGAGCGGACGTTTCTAATTCCATCCTATTAGGTTACATTGTTGTTGGTGAAGGTTCTGTAATTCGAGATACAATAGTAGATAGAAGAGTTATAATTCCCCCTAAAACTGTAATTGGAGTTGACAAGAATGAGGATCAAAGAAGGCATTTCCATGTTGAAGGGAATATAACAGTTGTTCCCCGTGGCTACAAATTCAAGTAACAAACTATTTAGTAACCAATATCGCCCTAACCGGAGATGCATCCCCATGCTTAATTTTCAACGGCACTCCGTGAAAGAAATACCTTCCTTGCTTCACTTTGCTTAAATCAAGTCCTTCAAAAATCAAAATGTTATTTTTCAGGA
>JAHFQA010000079.1 GCA_023266475.1 Candidatus Woesearchaeota archaeon
GACCATGCTTTTCTGGAAATCTGAGTATTATAAAAATGTTTCTATGGAGGGGCGATATTGAAAAGTTTAAAGTAGCCATCAACTTGTGAAGCTTATTCAGTTTCACATCTGGCAATTTTCGGAGTTCCAGAAAGAAAATTGCTATTAAGACAGCTATCATGAGCTGAACTGATGGCTACCGAAGCGAAAGCTGAGGGACTTTTCAATAACGCCTATGGAGAAACAAATAGCTTTATTAAAACTGCAGTTTATCTTTCTTTCATGCAATTCATGCTTCCATTTGAAGTAATTGAAAGAGAAATTTCCATAAGGAAAGAAGCGCAAACCGATGAAAAATTTGGCTGTAAGCCCGAAGAAAGAGAAACAGAGGAGCTTATTGATTATGGAATTGTCAACATTGACAAGCCAAAAGGCCCCACAAGCCATCAAGTTTCTGATTTTGTGCAGAAAATCCTGAATATAAAAAAGTCAGGGCACTCTGGAACTTTGGATCCTGGAGTTACCGGAGTTCTTCCCGTTGCATTGGGCAGGGCAACAAGGATAGTGCAGACATTGCTGACTGCGGGGAAGGAATATATATCTATAATGCACCTGCACAAAAATGTTGAGGACAAAAAATTGGAGGAGACAATTCAAAAAAATTTTGTTGGAAAAATTCAACAATTGCCTCCGATAAAAAGCTCCGTCAAAAGGCAGCTTAGGACAAGAAAAATTTATTATTTTGAAATTTTGGAAATTGATGGCCGAGATGTCTTGTTTAAAGTCGGGGCTGAAGCCGGCACTTACATAAGGAAATTAATTCATGACATCGGCAAAAAATTGGGTACGGGCGCTCACATGGCCGAGCTCAGGAGAACAAAAGCCGGCCCGTTTGACGAATCTACTTTAGTCACTTTGCATGAATTGCAGGACTCATTTTATTTCTGGAGGGGAGAGAAAAATGACAAATTCATAAGGCGAGTCATACAGCCTGTTGAGAATGGTGTTGCACATTTGCCAAAGGTCTGGGTTTTTGACACTACAGTTGAGAGCTTGAGCCATGGCGTTGATTTGAAGGTTCCGGGCGTAAGCAAGCTGCACAACAGCATAAATGCCAGCGACTCTGTTGCTGTAATGACCTTAAAGGAGGAGCTTGTTGCGCTTGGCACTGCAAAAATTAATTCAACTGAAATGATGGGGGGTAGGGGAATTGCAGTCGCAATCGAGAAAGTTTTCATGAAGCCTGGAGCTTATAAGATTAAATGAATTTAAAATATTAAAATCAGCTATGAATATTCGCGTCAAAGTTTTCCTATGGAAGATAAATTTGAATAATTCGGTAATCAGTTGTCACTTCTGTAGTATATAGGTAGTTTTTAAAATTTATAAAGGAAACACCCCTACATAGATTTTTTCAGTTTGTCAACTAATTATCAAATCATAATTTCATTTCTCGACAATAAAAGCGTATAATTCGGTAATTGGTTTACAATTCGATAATCAGTTTACAGTTTTTCTATGTAAACTTTTTCTGGAGTTTTATACTCCAGAGCATGATGTATCCTTTCCTCATTATACCACTTTACAAATTCTTGTAAAGTCTCATTAGGATGCTTCTTGAATCTTTTCTTCATGGTATCAAACCACTTTTCCATTTTGCCATTTGTCTGTGGATGATTTCTTCTTGAAGTCCAAAATTCAATGCCTAACTCCATTAATTCTCGTTCAAATTCTGAAATTCCTTTTTCCCCTTTCTTGTCATATTTGTTTGCATAAAATTGTGCACCTTTATCACTTAATACAATGTAAGGGCAAACTTCGTTATTGAGGATTGCTTGATACAAAACAAACAAGGCATTGTTTGTGTTGGCGTTCTTGAATTTGCCAGCGGCCATAATCCTCCTGCTTCTGTCGTCTATATAAACACAATACCAATAGCTTTCATATTCACTCCAATCGCAATGCCACATGTAGTTGCTTATAGGCCATTGGTATCTTACGTATTTTCTTTGACCTCTCCTTTTTTCACAAGGCTCTGTCAAGCCTTGTTCATTCAGAATTCTTTCCACGATATGCTGGGAAATACCAAAACCCTGCCGTTTTAGCACAAAATGTATTTTTTGACTTCCGTAGTCTGCATGGTTTCTAATTTCTACAACCTTCTTTACAAAAGAAGGATTAACTTTTATTTTTGGCTTTCCTGCTTTCTTAGCTTGGTATGCCACTACACCCTCTTTTTTGTGTTTAGCAGCCAGCTTGTAAACCAGTTGTCTGCTGATTTTTTGTATTCTTGCTATTGAAGTAGCACCTCTACCACTTCTAAACTGCTGTATTATCCACTTTCTTTTTTTTCGTTTAATTTTTCCATTAAAAACACCTCAAAAGAAGAGAAATCTTATCAAATACTAAAGTGTAAACTAATAATCAAATTGAACA
>JAHFQA010000031.1 GCA_023266475.1 Candidatus Woesearchaeota archaeon
CTGGCTGGTGAAGGCAGCAGTGGTGGAGGAGGAGGTGGCGGAGGAAGTAGTGGTGGTGGTGGAGGTGGCGGAGGAAGTAGTGGTGGTGGTGGAGGTGGCGGAGGAAGTAGTGGTGGTGGAGGCTATTTTAATTACAATTGGCAATGTACGCCATGGTCAGAATGTACCCCGTCAGGAACCCAAATAAAAACATGTACAAATTTTGGCACAAGCATAAGTGACATTGTAAAATCACAAGAGACTCAAACATGCACTTACGCAGAACCAACAAACACAGCACCAGCAATTACACCAACTACAAGCTCAAGTCCACCACCAACAAATCAAACACCAGCAATCACACCAGCAGAAAGTCCAAAAACTCCAGCTGGGCCATTAGCACCAATTGGACTGGAAGCACTAACTGGTTATGTAATATCTAGTATCACAACCCCAAGCGGAATCTTAGCAATAATAGTAATTATTTTAGTTGGATTGGCTTTTGTACGCGGGACACTTTTGTTGTTACCTGCAAAAGAAAAAAGAAAAGATATTTGACTGGTAATCATAATTTCACAATCGTAAACCGCTTAAAAACTAAAAATCACAAAAATATATCATGTTCGGCATGGGCATAATTTTTTAGTTTATATTTTGCAAAATACATTATAGCAAATCACACTAATATCCGTAACTTTTTATTGTGATTTGCTTATTAGGAAATAACAAATGTATCCGAAAATTAAAGTTATTTCCTATAAATCATATGAGCAATCAAGCCAAAGCCCCAAGCTATTAGCAAAAATCCAGCTATGTAGCTCAAGAGAAAACTTCTTTGAATAACTTTTTCTAAGAATATAAATATTGCAATCAAAGATACCCACAATAAGTTCATAACACCAGCGATAAATAATAATATCATTAAAATCCAGCAGCAGCCAACGCAATACAATCCGTGATGCAAACCCATAACGAATGCACCAAATTTCCCTTCTCGCCAATAATTCATCACAAAACCTAGTGGAGTTTGGCAATTCTTAAGGCAAACTTCTTTGACCTTGGTAAATTGGTATATTCCGGCAGAAATCAAAATTATTCCACTTAATATTGGATTAATAATAATTATTTCTGGAGAAACGAAAGCAAAATTATGAAGCATGAATTGTATTAGTGTCATGATGAGACTAAATATAACCCAGACTAGGATATATCCAATAAGAAAAATCCAAGTCGGCACATTCTGATTTCCCAAAGAATGCCGTTTTCTATTTACAGCTGAAAATATAAGAATCATCGGCATAGCAGAAGGCAGCATCATAGCAATCATCATGACAGACCACATTACAAAAGTAATTAAAACATCATCAAAAGTCCATTTTTCCATTTGTGGCATTAGAATGTCATTGACCTTAGATGCCATTGTAGAGCTAAGATAAAAAATATAAATCCAACTAGTAATTATCAAGATAAAAATACCAAGAAAAATAAACAAGTTTTTTTGTTTAAAAAGTTTACCTAATATTTCAGTGCTTTCCGTCATATCCGTTCAAACTAAAGTTTCTGAAGCCCTGATTCTGTTTGTTCAACATATGCTAGCGAGCTGTGACCATTGGGCCAGTTATATTTTATTTCGCCTAAGCCCTTGTTTACTACGGCCATTCCAGTTTCTGCTAATTTATACTCCATCCCGTTTGGAAGCTGCACCAAAATCCGATGAGCATCGCCTGTTTTAATATTTTTAATCGGCTCTGTAACAGTTTCAAGAATTCCAGGAATTGCAATTCTTGCCCTCACATTCTTCATATCATGCTCGAAATGAATTGGCACGACTTTGGGATCCAAAACAGTGGATACAAGAGAGGCTACCACCTCAAACCACATATTTCCCGCTTTTCCCATAAGAATTTGTCCAAGTGCATCACGCTGCTCAGGTGTTGTTTTTACATCAAAAAAAGGCTGCACAGTTCCATTTCCTTCGTGAAGAGGGCCAGGCCATTTATATGTCACTACAAATTTAACGCCTTTCATAGGAATATTACCGAAGTTTCCCTCATCAACTTCCATACCCAACATTCCTTCACATATATGACGAGTTGGCTCCGACCAGAAGTCGCATGGACAGCCAGCGTTGCAGCTGCAGTTCTTTATCCATTTGCCTTTCATTCGCCATTTTGGATATTTTTTTATAGTGTTATCTTCCGTTTGTTTAGTCATATTCTTCCACCCCACTTATATTATTTTTGAAGGAATATTATCATTTTATATTTAATGCTTTCGCTTTTCGAAAATGTTTAGATAGAAGTTCATAAACATTTTTAAATTCAGTTCTATTTCTACTTCTTAATGGCAAAAACTTATACGGAACTCGAAGCATGGGGTATTTTTATTGGTGCGCTGATTATTGGGGTTGTGCTCACAAGCTTATTTTGGGCTTACATAACAATTCCTGAAAATGTGAAAAACCTAGAAAATGAAATCAAAAACGCCACTGCAGTAAACTTATCAGAAACATTAAATATGGATAAGCCAAATGATTTCATAACATTTTGCAAAAAAGTCCAAGGCTCTTCAAATTGGGACAATAACGGCTTCAGGCAGTGCATTGTGCAAGACACTTCAGATAAAAACTTAATAGTCATGAATTTATTATGCAAGAAGTTCAACTTAAGCTTAAGCTATGGCTCATTTGGTGTTAAATGTGAAGGAAGAATTTAAAGATAAAATCTTATGTGAAATCTGCAATGCAGAAATGTACGAGAAGCATTGCAAGATAATTTGTCCAAACTGCGGATTCAAGTGGGACTGCTCTGACCATTGATTTTGATACATTAATTTATAAAATTTTAAATAGTCAAACTCAATTTCTGTATTGCCAAGGTGGCAGAATCCGGCTATTGCGCTCGCCTCGAAACTTGCAAAGGCAAGTCCTGAACGTAAGTGAAGACAGCGTGTGTCCGCAAGGACTTCTCGGTTCAAATCCGAGCCTTGGCGTTAAATAAGAGGTTGTACAATTGTTGAACAAGAACAAAGTTACCAGTCGCAAAATTGGAGCATTACAGTTTTATTTTATAATAATATTAATTGTATTAATCATTGGTTGCAATAAAAAGGAATCAGACACTGTTGATAACTCAGATGCAAATAAAATCACAGGGCAATCAACAGCAAAAATCTACAGGGCATGTAAATATGATGATGGAAATTTCTGTGAAGAACTCTGTTGTGAAATAAAAGAAAAATGCAGCGGTTCAAATTCAGCATACCGGCAATGCAATCTTGAAACCGGAGAATGGGGCAATTCAACATTTTCTGACTTAAGATGCAGCATTGAATGTGCTTTAATGGATTTACAGGAAAAACCTATAATAAATGAACAAGAAACAAAAAGGCTTGAAGAAACTATAAATGTATCAACTGAAGTAACAACAAAGAATTGCGAGCAGGGCTGGAAATGCACTGACAATAATAGAATTAAATTTCAAATCTCAAACTGCTCTTTTACCACAGAAATTTACTGCGAAAGAGGCTGTTTTAATAACTCATGTGCTCCTCTATGCAAGCCAGGCGATTTTATTTGCAAAAATAAGGATTTAAGGATATGTGACGACGATGGCAATCATTATTCGTTCTACAAGGAATGTGATTACGGCTGCGAAAATGGAAAATGTGTAGAACAAAATACAACCAACCAGATAATAATAAATCAAAATGAAGGTAATCAAACCCAAAACCCGTCAAATCAAACAGAAACTACTCAGAATCAAACTCCGACTCAGCCACCGCAAAATAATGACTATATAACTGATAATTGCATAATTCTTAAGAATTTCAATTATGATGCCCCTGGCAATGATAATAGCTCCAATTTAAATGACGAATATTTTACACTTAAAAATACCTGTTCCTATTCAATTGACATGACTAATTGGATTGCCAAGGATGCAGCGGATCATACATTTACATTTCCTGGCTTTAATTTAGGCGTTAATGCAGAGGTAATTGTTCATACAGGCTCTGGTGTAGATGATTCAACTAATTTATACTGGGGAAGAGGCAGCCATGTGTGGAATAATAATGGTGACACCCTTTATGTAAATAATTCAAACGGTACTTCAATATTAATTTATAGTTATCCATAAAGTGTTGGAATAAAATGCCGCAAACTATATCGCTATGCATGATAACAAAGAATGAGGAAAATTACTTGGAGCAATGCATAGATTCAGTCAAAGATATAGTAGACGAAATAATAATTGTTGACACAGGAAGCACAGACAAGACAAAAGAGACTGCAAAAAAGCTTGGCGCGAAAATCTTTGACTTCAAGTGGACTGATGATTTTTCAGCTGCAAGGAATGAAAGCCTAAAACACGCGACAAAGGACTGGATTCTTGTGCTTGATGCAGACGAAGTGCTTGAAAAAAATCACTTAAATAAAATAATTGAATTGATTGGAAATAAAAATGATTGCGCTGGGTTTGCTTTGGAGCAAAGGTCGTATATCAAACATTTTTTTGAAGGTGCTTTAAAAAATAATTCTAGTTTTGAGCTGGTAAAAAACTATCCATTCTACATTCCGCATTTCTTGGTTCGATTGTTCAAAAATTACTTGGGGATTCATTTTAAGCATAAAATACACGAGCTTGCAGAGGATACAATAATTGAAAAAAATCTTAAGTATAAAAAAATTGATGTTGCAATTCACCATTTTGGCTCAGTAAAAGATGAAAATGTGATAAATGAAAAAACAGAACAATATTCTAAAATTATTTTGAAGCAGTTAGAAGAAAACTCAAAAAGTGCGCGCTATAATTACCAAGCAGCCCGCATGTATTTAGGCAGAAATGAATTCAGCAACGCATTGAAATATTTTGAAAAGACTGCTAAGATTGACACAAACTACAAGCTGGTTTTTTCAGAAATTGCAAAAATATACCTGCAAATGAACGACAAAAACCGTGCAATAGAATATTTCAAGAAAAGCGTGCAGCAGCATCCAGACAATCCTTCTCCTGCAAATAATCTTGCTGTTGTTTATATGTCAATTGGAAAATTCAATGAGGCAAAAAAAATTCTTGAAGAACAGTTGAAAAAGCATCCTGACAATGATGCTTTGAAATATAATTATGAAGAATGTTTGAAGAATTTTGAAAAATAATATACTTCTAAGTGGTAAAAAATCTTAAGCTAAGAAGATAAATTTAAAAACAGAGACTATTTTTTTGTTTATTAATGGAAATCAGCCGTAGGCAGGTATTGGAAACAATTCTTGGTGTTGGGGGCTCTATTTTTGTCGGTAGCTGTTCATTAATTCAGAAAAAAAGTATAGCTCAACCTGAATTAGACGGTAAAAAAAACAAACTTGCTTCTCAATATACCGAAGCAGATATGTTAGCAAATGAACTTTTGTCAGAGGTCAATAAAATAAAAGACCAAGAACTTAGGGGACAAGATGGTAATAGATTCTTATATGTTATTACTGACCCTTTTATGTATCAATACGATTTGGAAGGTAAAACTTCAATTGGACCAGTTAAAAAGTATGTAGAAATTGAATTGCCAGATTTGCATGTTAAAGTTGGAACTGTAAGATATTACTCAGATAATACCACCCATTTGGGATTTACTAATGGCCAAATTTCTGGAGTAGATGGTAAACCAAATAACGGCACAAATATTAAAGATTATGCCATAGCACTAAAAATAACTTTAGATTTCATAAAATCACATTAAATAAAAAATAATTTCTATCTCCACTTTATAGAACAACCAACTGCAGGTGTCAATTCAATTGCAACTTTTTGTGAATGTATTAGAGCATTTATTGCATTTCTCAAATCGAAAACCTTAACAGAATTTTCATCCTTGTAATTATCGTCAATCCTTCCGTGATACCTTAGCTTTCTTTCGCCGTCAAATACAAAGCATTCCGGAGTGCATTGAGCTCCGTAAGCATTCGCAACAGCCTGGTCTTCATCCCTTAAATAAGGAAAATTTAGTTTCTTTGCTTTGTTCATTTCTACCATTTTGTCAAAACTGTCATCAGGGTAATTGACTTCATCGTTTGCATTAATGCCAACAACCTGAACTCCCTTGACGCCAAAATCACTTTGAACTGCTTTCATCCTGTCGAGATATGCCTGAACATAAGGGCAATGATTGCACATGAAAACAACAACAAGGATTTTCTTGCCCCTGAAATCGCTTAATGCATATGCTTTTCCGTCAACTCCTGGCAATTTGAAATCCAGCGCTTTATCTCCTATTTTTAATTTTAAGTTTTGAGTATTCATTTCCATTGAAATCACCTAATGAGGCGAATATTTCAGAAATTAAAAGGTTTGCGGTTTTTAAAAAATGCCGAAGGGGAGAATTTCATCGCATTGTGCAATTTTGAACTCCCGACTTATGCCTTTCTAAAGCAAATGCCTATGAGAGCATCACTCTAACCAGGCTGAGTTACTTCGGCATAAGCTTTAAAGAATTATATGCTTTTTAAAAAGCTTGCTAATAAACACTAAATAAATTTCCTTATTTTCTCAGCATATTCCTTTATTTCATTATCGTCATACTTGACATGGCTCCACTTGATTCTTAACCTGTCCTTTTGGAATCTTGGGATAATGTGAATGTGTGCATGATTGACTAATTGTCCGGCTTCTTTGCCGTTGTTCATTACAATGTTGAAGCTTCCATTTCCAAAGCTCAATGACAAAGCGCTCGCAATCTTTTTTGCGGCTTTCACAGTTGCAACTAAGTCATCTTCACTCATTTCAATCAAAGTTACGGAATGCCTTCTAGGAACAACAAGGCAATGCCCTTTATTTGCAGGCATAATGTCCAGAAAGCTAAATACTTTATTATCTTCGTATATCTTGGCTGCAGGAATTTTCCCATCAATAATTTTGCAGAATATGCAATCTTCCATTTTAATTCAATTCAATAAATTGTAATTTATCTTTTTTGATATCCAGCATGGCAATTGTGTAAGGAATTGCCTGAAATAATGCACCAGGATTTATAACCCTGGTTTTGCCTATTTTTTCGTCCCTTTTGACGTGAGTATGACCAGTTAAAACATAGTCATATTTATTGCTTTTGATTGCAGCATTAAGTTTGTTTGCACTAGTTCCATGGTAAACATAAAATTTTTTGCCTTTGTGCTCAAATTCCTTTTCATCACTTAATCCTTCCCATCCTAATTCCCTTGCCTTATTATTCAATCCAATTCTTTCACCATCATTATTGCCGTAAACAAATTTCATCTTCAAGCCTTTAAAATGTTCCAGCATTGGAGGGCTTATTATATCGCCGCAATGAACTGCAAATTCAAAGTTTTTTTCTTTGAAAATAGCTGCAGCTTTCTTGATTGCTTCCTCGTTTTCATGCGTGTCTGAGATTATTCCTATCATCTTCAAATTCTCGCAACTTTATGTTGCGCAAGGTGTCAACTGACTTTGCAGTTGATGCCTATCATTTTTATTGCAAAACTTACTGTTTGAATTATCTAAAAATAGCAAAAGTATTTAAATGTGTTATCTATTTTTTCTATGTAATAAAATAATTTCTCGCAAGAGGGTAAAAATTATGAAAAATAGCAAATTTATTGCTGGTATTGTCATCGCAATTTTATTCGGACTTTTAATTGGCTGTGCAAAATCCTCGAATTCGGAAACCATGGAGAAAAGCGGTGAAAAATCTGCTTTGGAAAGTAAAGAAGAAATCCAGGTTGTGGAGATTCCAGGTGGACCGGGAGCTAAGGCGACAGATACCGAAAAACCGAGCCTTTCCAGTTTGTCGGAACTCAAAAAGTCAAAAATCACCCTGATTGATGCGCTCAAGCAAGTCGAAGCTAAGTACAGCCCGGCTATCGAGGCAAAATTCGAGACTGGTGATGACGGAAAGCTGAGCTTGAGCATATACCCTGTCGGGAATGGAATTAATACTGACGCCAGTAGAAATGTATTTCAAGAACTTGCAGGCGACCCAACTGTTTCGCCGTGGGAACCGAGCCTTGACAATTTTACGGATCCAGAACACCTCACAGGTTCAGCGCGCGACCTTACCATAGTGCAGACCGCAGGACTTACTTTACGGGAAGCGGTTGAGAAAGTGAATGGAAAACAGCCTGGATTTGTCTACTGGGCTCTCCCCACCATCCGTGACGGGCATCCTGGCTACGGCGTTTACACCCTAGATAGTTACGGTAAGAGCCACTATTTCTTTGTGGGTGAATTGTACTCAGATTCCTCAGAAAGAACATAAGAGATTGAGGAGAATTAAGTTCTACAGACGTAAAAAATACCTTAGACTTGTTTTTAATCGTTTTTAGAAAATATTGAATAATTTGTCATAGAAGTGGCGGGCGCATAATTGCTATTATTCTTATCTGTTATAATCATTGTTACCACCTACGATTTAAGTTCAAAATATTCAATATTATTTAAATTGTCTAAATCTATAACAACACAATTTAAATTATCTTCAGGATAGCTGCTTCCAACATTGATGCAGGCTGTATTCTTAATTTTGTCATGCCAAGAGCCGCTCATCTGCGGGCTTTCATGGATATGCCCATGCAATGTCAGCAGTGGCTGCTCTTCTTTAATGAATTCCCTCAAAGATTTGCTTCCAACATGGGCTCCTGTTGTGATTATATCAAGTTTTGTATTAAACGGTGGAGCATGAATGACATAAATTGTTTTCTTAGGGTCAGACAAATTTTTTAATTTGATTAAATCATCTTGTATTGTACCATGCTCCTTTTCCATGCTTCTTATCTCTTCATCAAACAACTGTTGAGACGTTTTGTCATTTTCAATATCTGGTTTTTCCCAGTCTTTTAACCTGAAGGGTGTTGGATTAACAAAGCTGTATCCAGCAATATTATATTTCTTGTTTAATTTAAAAGTTTTTTTGTGGATTGATTTCAGGATTTTGTTTTTTTCTGCTTTTTCAAGCGTTCCAAAATTGGCTCTGAAATCATCATTGCCCATTATTAAGTATATTTCAGTTTTTTTATTCTTTTCCTTGAACTTCTTGAACAATGGCAGCATGAATTTTTCAATAAACTCTCTTTGGTTTTGAACTCTTTCTTCTGCAGAATCTCCTCCCTTGGGGCACAAATCACCGCCAATGACAACAGCGCCGCATTGCTCATCCTCTGCTTTTTTCAATAATCTTTTGTAGAATTCCTCGTTGCCGTGCAGGTCTGCTGTGTAGATTAGTTTTAACATTTTATAATCCATATTTTTTAAGTGACAATTCTAGCTGCTTTGAATTTTTAAATACAATTCCTTTCATGCCTAAGGATTCCGCCACACTAACAAAATCTTTAACATCATCGATAAATACGCATTCCTTTGGATTGACTTTCAATTTTTTAGCAGCGAGCAAAAATATTTCTTTGGAATCTTTAGTTAGTCCAACTTCGTGGGAAAGGATTATTCATCAAAATATTTAAAAAGCCCTCTTTTTCTATTGATTTTTGCATGAAACGCTATTGAGTTTGAAACAATGGCTAACTTATACTTATTTTTTAAACTTTCAATAATGTTTAGAACATTTTTGTCAATATTAGTCAATTCTTCGTAACCTTCCCGCCAGAGATTTTTTGGAATCTTGTTTGAATTTTTGTTGTTTAATTTTGCTATTTTTTCCCAAAACTTTTCCTCAGAAATCAAATTTTTGCAGAGGGGTATTGCTTCTATATTTATTTCATGCCAAAATTTTTTCTTATTTTTAGGTCTGAACAGTTTAAATAATCTTTCAAAAAAAAGCCGCTGACTAACAATAACGCCGCCGCTGTCAAATATTATTGATTTTATCATATTCAAATCAAAATTAAATGGACCGGCCGAGATTTGAACTCGGAGCCTCACCCATTTTGGTATAAACAGCCAAGGGCGCGTTATACCGGGTTTAACTACCGGCCCATTATGCCGATGATAAATAAAACGCTTTAAAATACTTTCTTAAAAATAACAGAATAATTTAAAAAGTGGTTTTCATTTCCCATGTATATGGATGGAAATGCTAACCCAGCTGTGGAAAAAACCGTTTTAGATGGATTGCTTGAGGACGTATTTGGTTTGAATTACGAATCCAGCCCTAATTTCAAATTTGCCGAGGAGATTGTTGATCCCAGAATTCTCAGGCATTTGGACAAAATGGTAGAATTTTATTTATCAAAGCTTCATTCTGCATATCCAAGTTTAATATTAGACACTCAGAAAACTCCTGCCAAACTCAATAATGCAGCGAATGAAGCGCAACATCGAGGGGAACTAAGGAATGCTCGAGACCTGTACATTTTTGCTGGATATGCGTATGAAATGCAGAATGATTGGACAGGTTTAAGCTTTGTAAGTACGCATATCAAAGGCCTTTTGCGGAAATTGCCACAAGACTTTCAACCACAAAAGCTTCCGCATTGGTATCAAGTTTAATTCGTATTGAGTTCTAATAATAGAAATTATGATTCATTAATTTGAATGGATTAGTAGGTGAGGTATTGTGATTTGGCAGGAAAGCAACACCGAGCTCTAAAATTGCAGAGCCGATTGAATATTTAATTTTTAGAAAGCTAATGAGACATTATTTTGCAGCTAGCCTTACATCTCCTTCATGCACTGTTTTCCTTCCCGCGTGCCTGGAAATCTCAGCTGCCTTGGAAGAAATCTTTACTGCAATATCTGTTAGGACATCCTTAAAAGTTTCAACTGCGCCTGCAGATACCCTTTTGGCTCCTGCCTTAATTAAAATCCTGGCAAGAGTTGCCTTTGGTATAGTAGAAGTTTTCCGTCCCATAATTTCCCCTCATTTGAAGGGTGAAAATCAAAAAAACCCCTTCAGCCTTTGTGTAGGCTATTACCGTAGAACAAGTTATTTATATAACTTTCTATTTAGACTTTAATTATGGATGAAACATTAAAAACTTTAATAAGAAAGTATGCACTTCAAAATGCCATAAAATACAAAGGCAAGGCCAACCCAGGCGCAGTAATGGGCAAAATCTTTGCTGAAAATCCAGGCTTAAAGGAAAAAGCCAAGGACTTAAGCAAAGATGTTATTAAAATAATAAAAGATGTAAACAAGATTTCATTGGAAAAGCAGGTGAATGAGCTGCAGCAGCTTGCGCCCGAGCTATTAGAAAAGAGGCAAGAGCCAAAAGAAAGGGATATTTTTGAATTTCTTGAGATTATGGAAGGCGAGAAAGTTATAACAGCTTTTCCGCCAGAGCCAAGCAAGTATCCTCACATTGGCCACGCAAAAGCCATAATTGTCAATTACGAATTGGCAAAGCGCTACAATGGCACATTTATTCTTCGATTTGAAGATACTAATCCAGAGCTTGCAGAAGAGGAATACTACAAAATACATCTGGAGAATTATAATTGGCTGGGCATCAAGCCAGACAAGATTGAATATGCATCTGACTACATGAGTGAGTTTTACAAATATGCTGAAAAGATAATAGATGACAATCAGGCTTATGTTTGCTCCTGCAGCCAAGATACAATTAAGGAAAATAGGAAAAATGGCGTTGAATGCGAACATCGCTTTCAAAATCCAGATAAAAATCTTGAATTATGGCAAAATATGCTCAAGGCAAGGGCTGGAAAATATGTTTTAAGGCTGAAAGGGCACATGCAAAGCCCCAATACAACACTAAGAGACCCTGTTATATTTAGGATTATAGATATTCCGCATCCAAGGAAAAAGAAAAAGTACAGGCTATGGCCGAATTATGATTTCGAAAATGGAATAATGGATGGCATTGAAGGAGTAACCCACAGATTAAGAAGCAAGGAATTTGAATTACGAAATGAGCTCCAAAGGCTGATACAAACACTTGCAGGCCTTAAGGAAACAAAAATCTTTGAATTCGCAAGATTTAATCTTGAAGGCGTTGAAAGCTCTGGAAGAATAATAAGGGAAAAAGTCCGAAAAAAAGAATTGATTGGGTGGGATGACCCTTCTTTGACAACTTTGGTTGCTTTAAGAAGAAGGGGCTTTCTGCCAGAAGCAATCAAGGAATTCGTGCTTTCAACTGGATTGACAAAAACAGAATCAGTTTTGACTTGGGATGATTTAATAGTGCATAACAGGAGACTTCTTGATGGAAAATGCAACCGCTATTTTTTTGTTGAAAACCCTCAAGAGATTACAGTAGAAAATGCACCGGAACAGAATTGTGAACTAAAAATCCATCCTGAATTTGCCGAAAGGGGCACTAGAAAATTTAAGACAAAAGACAAGTTTTATGTAACAGAAAGGGATTTCAAAGAGTTTAAGGAAGGTAAATTATACAGGTTAATGGACTGTTTGAATTTCATTAAGAATAAAGGCAAGCTTGTATTTGATTCATTGGAGTACGAGAAATACAAAAAGCACGGTGATAAGATAATCCACTGGCTGCCTTTGCAGAAAGACTTGGTCAAGGTTGAGGTTTTGATGCCAAACAAAGAAATTAAAAAAGGCCTGGCAGAACCAATGATAAATAATTTAAAAGCTGCTGAGATAATTCAGTTCAGCAGGTTTGGATTCTGCAAATTGGACAAAAAAGATAAAAATAAATTAATGTTTTGGTATACTCATGATTGAAAATACGAATTAAAAGCCATTATTAAAAAATAAACACAATGAAATAAAATTCAAAATGGCAAAATCAGTCATAGTTAAATCGCAAGTTAAGGAGCTGGCAAAGATTGACAGCAAGCCATTAAGCGTATCAGAGGAGTTTTACAAAGCGTTGGAGGAAAAAAATAAGCAGCTAATCTCAGAAGCGTGCAAAAGGGCGAAGTTGAACTCTAGAAATACAATTATGGCAAGAGATTTGTAACTTCAATGATGATAATAGCTGTGAACATCAACCTTTTCCTTTATCTTTGATTCCAAAGCTTTCAATCTGTGATGCCTTTTTGCCTTTTCAAGCTGAAGGTATTTCATCTGGTTTTTTATGTTAGCCAAGGATTCAGTAAGCTGGCTAATCTTGGCATTATTTTCATTTAATATTTTAAACTTTTCTTCCCGCTCATTTTTCAGCTCTTGCTCAAGGGCAATTGTACTATTTTTTAATCTCTTAATTTCGCTGTCTTCGGGCTTAAAAAATTTTGCATACCTCCTTTCCATATCAACAAGCTTATCAATCTTATGCTTTAGCTTGTCCACATCGGAATATGTCAGGCTCATTCTCATTATTGATTTCCTCATCCTTTCAATATGGGCATCAACTTCTTGTCTTGCCTTGTCTCTCCCAACATAAACCTTGTTTACAAGAAGGAGGTGCCTTGCAAAATGCCTGAATGATTTTGCGTTTTTTAACTGATTCATTTTTCGTCAATTTTACTTTTCAGCTGATATAATTATTTTTTACATAAAATTTTAATAAAGTTATCCTTTAGTAATTATTTTCATTATGTTTAAGGTTACAAAAGGCAATTCCAACAAAACTTTTAAACAACAATGCAAATTTTAAAAACATACATAAAAAAATTTACCTTTTAAACATTCCAAATAAGCCCTTCTTCTTTGGCTCTTGCTCAGAACTTAGCGGTTCTTCTGGAAAATCCAAGTCTGGCATATCCAAATCTGGCGAAGGCGTTGGCTCTAAAGGTGGCATTTCTATTCCATAATCAGGCAGGGACATTGGGGTTGGTTGAGGCGTCATAGGCATGGTATTTTGAGGCATTGTCCTAATGGGCAGCCTTGGCATCATTGGCTCTGGGCTTGGCTGCCATTCCTGCTGAACTGGCTTCATAAAAGATGATTCTGCTCTTGGCTTAAACAAGCTCTCATCTTTTTCCTTTGGAAGCTTCATTGCTGTTTCATCGCCCATTTTTTCAGATGGTATTATCTTTTGCTTCACCATTTCAACAACTGCAACCATTCCCTCTGCAATGGTCTTGTTCTGGTCTAGAATCTTATCCAACTTGGAAATTATTGCCTCATGTTTTTTAGCTTCTGCCTCAAATTCCTTATCTTCAAGCTTCATCTGCTCGGCTGCTGCTCCAAAGATTTCAAGCATGTCGGATATTGTTTGCGCAAGCTTTCCAACTGCATCATAAAGCTCCTTAGTAGAAATATCTTTCCTGCCTTTCAGTCCTTCCAGTTCTCTCTTCAACTCAGAAATATCCTTGTATGAAACTAAATCATCTTCTTCATCCATGTAAATCAGCCTCTTTTTTTAAATACCCACCCAAAATACAAAAATAAGGATTATTGTATATAAAGATTTCGGTATGAAAATTTATTTTCTTTGTTGTTACTTTAAAAAAGTAATGATGGAAATATTTAAAAACCGCAACCACTTGCTTAAAGATATGCAGCCGCAGCATTATTTTTTTGATGTACAAGGTATCGTTAAAAGGTTGAATTCTGTTGTTGCAGATTCTATTGGTTATATTCAATTAGAGAAACCCGTTGTAGAAGAACGAACAAGAGCGTCTTTTATAGAAAGACTAACTGGAAGAACACCAGAAAGTATAGTTAGATATGAATTAACACAAGTCTATAGTGGATTATGGGGATTTTTTGGAATAGATTCAGAAAGAAGTATAGGATTTATTCGTGTAGAAGTAGGAGGCACTGACTCAAGCTCAAATTATGACGGAACATATGAAGCTCTTGAATTAAGAATCGGACGGCCGCTAAGTCTTAAAAAAGAAACTATGTCCGACTCCGGAAATGTTAAGATTCCTCAATGCAATATCAAGCTTTTGATAGAAAGAGAGGAAATAGCCAATGGTGATTACTATAGAAGAGATCATAAGCGCGTAGCAAGATTTTTATGGTTGCCGACTGATTTATCCAAAGTCTTTCTAAGAGAATGGTTTTTGCTTCCAGAAGCTCAAAAATATTTGTCCTAAAACTCCTTCAAAAACTTAACTAATTCATTTGCCTTCTCAAATTCCATAAACTCTTCCTTTGTCATGGAAGGAATGTTCTTAGGCTTCTTCTTGTTAAAAATTACTAAATTATCTGCATCAAGCAATTTTGACAAAGATTCCATCTGGGGATTGACCCTGTCGCTTACCTCTGTAAAAATAAGCTCATGATCTTTTTTTGCGATTATGTCAAAAGGCGTCTTTTTGGTTTCAGCTGCTTCAAATCCAAGCCCCACATATTTTCTGGAAACTTCTGATTCAAACCTGCTTTCAGGATGCCCCTTTTGAACGAATACATTTATTTGATTAAAAACATGATGCCCAAATAAGTCATAAATTTTCATTGCCTTGTTGATTGTGACTTCGGAATTTTCGTTTTCATACTTCTGCATCATCCTGCTCGTCACACCTATCTTTTTAGATAATGCGTTGAGTGAATATCCTGTCTCTTCCCTTTTTTCCTTTAATTTTCTCCCAACAATGGAAGCCGTTAATCCAGCTTTCCCGCTTTTTATAAAAGGAAACTTGTTGTTGAGGCAGTTTACAAAGGTGCTGAAATTTAATGTGTAAATGTTGAATCTTGCATAAATAACATTGTCATCAAGTTTTTTTTCTGCTTTTTCAGCAATAATTAGCGGGGAAGCGCTGATATATGAAGCAACAGTGGCCATCTCTGCAGCATATTCTCTCGTAACTGAATTTGCATCCTCAAGAACCTTGATTAATAGAATCTGCTCGCTTCTTCTGGCAAGCGCGTCAAAGCATGTTCTTGTAAGGTTTTTAATCGTAAATCC
>JAHFQA010000032.1 GCA_023266475.1 Candidatus Woesearchaeota archaeon
TGCGTGGTCTTAAGGGGTATTTTGGCTAATTTGCTTATTTCTCTTAGATAAAACTGCTCCTTATAATCTCCTAAGAATAATGCCACAACATCCAGATGCTTGTTTCTTTTTAGATACATACGTATCTATTTAAATACAATTAATATAAATATCTTTTGGTTCTTCCGCTTGAAATTATTGATTTTGCTAAATTATTTTTATAGATAGAACTAATCAAGGCTGTTGCCATCTTTCCGGTTCCGATGAAGGAGATTGATTTGCTCATTTTTTTTGATTTAAATCAAGTACTGTATTTAATTTATCCCTTATTTGAAGAATTTTTTCCTCGTTAAGCTGATTTATGATAATCTTAATCCGGATAATAAAATTTTCTGCCCTTTTTATCATATCTTCACAATCAAGCTTTGTTAGTTTAAAATCCGTGTAATACTGCTTATCGATGCGCTCTTTTTTGCCAAAGCTAATTTCAGCAGCCAAATCTTCTTCATTAAACAGCTCCTTTAATACTAAAATTGATGCAGAATGATTTTCACTTTTTATGCCGCATTTGAATAGTGCTGCAAGAAGTGCATGATACATGCCATAATATGCCATCGAGACGCATTCTTCAAATTTTTCAGAATCTAATAATATTTTCGCTGATTCAAGATGGCTATCCGCTTTTTGAAGGTAAGCTTCAGAAACTTCATCTGAAGGCTCAATAATTTGAAATCTTCCTTCTTTGCTTAATTTAATCAAAAATTGTATTTTTTTCATAGTAATACTCTACTCCCTTTACTATCACATGGTCCTTCATTATCTCTTTTATTAATAAATTATTTCTGTCAAATTTTCCGATTTTTATGCTCAATCTTGAATTAATGCGCTCTGTTTCTTTTTTCACTTTTCTATTTGCAGTTTCTATAAAAATATCTATGTCGCTGTCCTTATTTGCGCTAAATTTGGCAATTGATCCGAAAATAAGAACAAGTTTATCATCTATTTTTGATGTTATAGCTTCTATTATAACAGAAAGAAATGGATATTTTTCAAAAAGCTTTAATAACTTGAAATGTTCTGCCATATACACATAATGTAAGGTTTCTAAGCCTTTTCTGAGTCTAAATACTTTGTTTTTGCCCTCGAATTTGAAATCAATTATATTTTTATCTAACAGCCTTTTCATGGCCCTTGATATGCTTGCATGAGGCTGGTTGATAATTTTTGCCATCCCTCTGACATGCAGCTCCTTATTTCTTAATAGAGCCAGCACAATTTCAAATTCATTTTGTTCCATTTTTGAACCATATGGTTCATTTATGAGACATGATATTTAAAGCTTTCGGTTTTCTTTATTGTGGTCGTTTGAAATTATTGATTTTAATAATTTATTATTGCAGATGCAGCTAATCAAAGCAGTTGCCATTTTTCCTGCGCCTATAAATGCGATTGTTTTTTATATTAAATGGGAAAAATTAAAAAATAAATAAAGGTTTAGTTTTCCTGACCAACTACACCTTCTCCGCTGGCTGGGTTAACAAAACCATATTTAGTTGATCCTCTGACTCCATAATCTAATTTAAGACCTTGCAATGATTTCTTTGCATCTTCATAGTTCCATACATGTGATTTAACCATGTAATCAAAGTAAAGAGCTATGCCTCTTGTAGATATATGTGGGAAGGGATTCTCATCCCATTCATTTATATCGCCAGACCATCTATAGTAATACATCCTTCCCCAGCACACAAAATCCAAGTTAAGTGCTCTTCTGTCGAATGCTGGGTCATATTTTGATGGTTTTCTTTTACCTATTTCAAAACTGCCATCTGGCAATCTCATCTTGTACCCTCTTGATACAGCTTTCTCATCGTCAGGTATTGACCTATATCCTTTTACCCAACTTGGAATTATTCCTTTAAACTCTCTTGCAACTTCATCTTTGTCCATAAAATGGTAAGGTGTTGCTTTTATCAATGCGTCCCTCTCATGCACATTCATACTTATTCCTATAGGTTTTGTTGGTATTACTCCCCGTCTTTTGTAATATGCTCCAATACCCCTTCCAGCGCCACCTGGAGTTTGTAACCATGCTCTCGGATAGGGAGCTGCACGTGCTTCATCAAAACCGCCCTCCCCTTCTATTACATAATCGCCTATTGACTTACAATGTGGATGATATCTACCATCTCTTAAATCATCTCTGAAAGCATCCCAGCTGCTGTAAATTATTGCGCCAAGCTCCAGCAAATCTACATAACCATGAAATCTATCATCCTTTATTTTCCTTATTCTTCTAGAGCCTATGTTCGTAATGGTAATTTCTGGTTTTCCAATATCACCAGTAATAGTACCTTGAAATCCGTCTAAATGTTTCTTTAAATAGTCTAGACCGCCAGGTTTTAACGCTATAGTCCTCAGCTGCCACTCATTTTGCGCTATTTCGTTCCACCATCTATCAATTAAGACTTCACCGGTAACTGGATCAATCTCTAATGGATATCCATTTTCATCAAGCCCATAATCCAATTCTTCTGGTCTTTTCCAAAACTCGTTTGGAGATATCTTTGGGGTGGTTTTTTCTATTATCCCTGCCTTATTATCTTCATCTATATTATGCCTTATATCCTCTAGTCTTTGCGCGTATCTTTGCAACCTGTCCTTTAGGCCTTCAAGCTTAGCAAGATACTCTTCTTTCACATCTCTTCTGGCTCCCCCACCAATTATTCTTTCTACATCTTCTATTTCTTCTCTGACTTTTTCTATTTTTTCGTTAAGCTCTTCTTCCTCCTCTTCATAAATATTTCTATCTTGTTTTAATTTCATAATTACTAATCTTGGGAAAGAGTGCTGAGTTAAAATTTCTCCTAGATTACCTTCCTCGTCTACATCCCTTACAGTCCTACCTCTTATATTTATTTTCTCAACTATTTCAAATTCACCTGTTGTATCATCTCTTCCTAAGTAGTGCAATTGTTTTATTATCCTATAAGTATGAGGATACCTTATAACACCAACCTTTTTTCCTTCTGGACTTGCCTTAGTTACTTGATACTCCCATTTTTCGTGATAAGTTTTGCTTAATCCAATTAATTTTTTTAATTCCTCATGAGTTTCATTTTCTTTCTCCGCTATTAAATTTACTAGTTCAACTAGTGCTCTAGTTGCCTCCGTTGTTCTGTTTCTTACATCAGCTGCAGTGCCAAAGTGTTGCATTCCTATAACATTCAACTGGTCATTGTAGGTATTTATTCTTTTAGCCAATGCTTCAGCATTTGTATAACCAAAACAATAAAGATCTTCTCTGTATTCTTTTTTGCCCTCATGGAAAACCATGCCAGATTCTAATTTAATTCTTTTTAATATATTCAAACCCCTCATTATGTTTGGATTAGCAAGTACTTCTCTAACTTTATCTCCCTCCCAGTTATATATGTTCCAGAAATCAGGATCATCTGGTATCTGGTGTTCAATATTTTCTTCCGTATAGCCCGTTCCAACTTCAAACCATTCCTGCTCTATTTTTAATCTATCTATGTCACTATAGGCACCAAGTTTTTCATACATACTTACAATTCCATCTTTATTCCCCAACAAAGTTGGCTCGCCATCTTCACCTTTGCCTTGTCCATAGTGAGTACCTTGGTAACCCCAAAAATCCTCTACTGTTTGCAATTTTGTTCCAAACCATGTTTCATTTTTTGCGAACCAACCCTTATCATTTAGATACTTCCATATTGGATGTTTTCTTGTACCAATAGCTACTTTGCCTACCCTGTATCTTAATAAACCAAGAGCACTCGAAAGCCAATTCCAGGCAAATTGGGGCCATTCCGAGGTATTAAAAAAACTAAACCCTGCCTCTTTTTGTTCTTGTCTTTGTTGATTTTGTTGGGTTGGTTCAACCATTTTTATCACCTCAGTTAAATTAACCTGTTCAACATTTTACTAACATAATTTAGTTTATAATCTCTGTTTTTTCTCTTTTCAGCGTCCATTTCTATTATACCTAAATTTTCTACTTTGATTGCATATTTTTGTTCCATCTTCGTTATTATATAACCATAAACTTCAGTCAATCCTCTTATGATTACTCTAATCCTCGGTATTAAACTTTGCATATATTGAAAATCTTCCTCAGTCACATGCCACAATGTTTCATACGAAACTTTTTCTGCTTGAAATTCTGCTGCTCGCTTTTCGGCTATGCCTGTAAATGTAAACTCAGTAATATTGCCATATCGTTTCAAGAAATTTTCAGTTTCCAATAGGCTACCTTCAAACTGAAGCTCTTGATTTCTTCTAGCTACAATCTTTCGAGTTTCTTGCAATATGTATTCTGGGATTATTTTTCCGAGAACCTTTTCTTGCTCATCGGCTATATTGTGATATTCAGACAGAGGATCATTGCTTTTGTTGACCCACTCTGAAATATCTTTTTTTAATCCTCTTAGGAGATTATGCTTTTTTCTTTTCAATAATCTTCTGAATTTTCTTAACTGAGGTAAACCAAACATACCAAGCAAAAGCTTAATTAGGTCTCTTACTTTTTGATTCCTAACTGCTCTTAATTCATTATCCCTATCCTCAAAAATTTTCATCAAAGCTGCGGCAGCAGGATGAATAACATTATTAATTTGATATCTTCGGCTATATAGTTCACTTAATAATTTAGTCAAGACACCATCCTGTCTCATAATATAAATTACTCCACCTTCAACAATATACAAGATGTTTCGTTGTCCAAGTTCATTCATATCTTGAGTTTCACTTCTTTCCCATACTCCTCCCCAAAACTGAGGCAATTCATATTCTTTCTTGCTCTTTATTGCTGTCAATCTTTCTTTGAAATCTACATTTCCATAAACTTTTTCAAAATCTACTGCGTATTTGTCAAAATTAGTCCAAAATCCTTTTGGGCCATAAAATCCTTTATTCCAATCCCCGGTGACATAGGCTCTTCTGCACATTCCAATTAATAAGTTTAAATATTTTAATTGGTTTAAGTAGGAACGTAAATTTATAACAGCATTATTTCTAAGTATAATCCATTGTATCTTTTCATCTCCAAAATCTTTGTAAAGCCCTTGGAATTGCACTCTGTTTCTATTATCATACCCTCCATTCAAAAACAAATTAATCCTGTTTATAAAAAAATCAATGTTATAGCCAACAGCGTAGTTCAGCCAATCCTCGCAGTCATCTTTGTATTTAATTAAGGAATCAATTTCATGCCTGCTTATTGCAGTAAATAACTCAACAAGCTGCTTTGACAATTTCGGATCTCTATTTTTCATTGCTTCAGCTTTCTCAATTAACTCTTTAGAATGTGTTATTATATAAGATACAAAATATTGCCTTGCATTTTTGAGCTCATTAATCAATTCTAAGAAAAATACGGAATTTTCTTGTACATCAGGCAAGGCACTCTCAATCCCATCGGCTAATTTCTTGTCATGTAATCTTATTTGCTGAACGAATTTTTTTGCTTCATCTCTACTAACCCTTTCTCTTTTATATTTATTGTACAATCTTAAAGCAATTAAAAATGCTATCCAATCCCTTCTGTAACTAAATAATAACTGAGGTTCATAGAGCATAAGCTTATATCTTTCTCCTATCTCAACTAAATTTTCCATAGAAGCCATCAAAGGTCCAAGACTGCTCATTATAAGTTGTACTCTTCTTGTGTTCATAGTAAGCACTCTTTTGATATCGTTAAAATCATTAACTCCTGTATTTTGTCTTGCATTAGTATAATGGGTTTCTGCCATTTTATTGACCTTCAGTACTTTCATGTGAACTTGTATCTGCTAAGGTAGTGCCTATTGGCACTTCCACTTTTCCCCCTCTTACTATTTTTCTTGAAGCCATTGTATCTGCAGGAATAGTTTTCATGAATTCCTCCATCTTAGCAGGATCCTGAGCACTTACAAGTAGGCGTTTTCGAAGATATTTCTTTAATCCTCCTGAAGTAACTAATGGATACGGGTTATGGAATGGTGAATCTTTATTTGGTGGTGATGGTACGTAAAAATTATCCCTTCCCCAGTAAACGTTTTTGCCCAAATATGCTATAGCCCTCATATCAAATGCTTCATCACCTGTTCCAGGAGGATTGCTTAATTTAGCTCCTGTAAGTGTCAATGGAATCTTGTCATCGCGCCATTCAGGATAAACGCCATGGTCTAATGCTTGCTCATACATTTTATATGTCCTGCTTTCAGGATGCCACATGCCATATCTAATATCTTCCGCAAGCGCCTGCCAGTCGTTTTCAATATATTGGCACCAATCCTTATAATCCGGGTAATATATTATATCATTAGGCTTGACTTTTCTGGGCTTTTTATATAATCTTGGGTCTTTCAACTTACCAAATCTGTTGTATATTTCTTGCTTTTTCTTTTCCTCATTTATATCAGCTATGACTTCTCCGAACTGGTTTACCTCATCTGTCGGTAAGCCCTTTGCGTCATGGCTGGCATATTCATTTTTGCCGTCAACAGGGTCCTGAGTTTTTGTTCTGTAGTTGCCCATGTCAAACTTGGCCTTAGGTCTTGCAAAGAGTTGCGGATGTTGCAATATTTCTCCAGTTACATTTGTCATGCTAAGAACTATATACCTGTAAGCATCAAGAACGTGGTGACCGCCGTAGGCTTTCATCCTGTCATCATACTGCTTTTTGTTCTTTCCTATCTTTTCTTTGAGGTCATCGGCACGCGACCTTATTGATCCCATAATATTAGTTTCAGTTCTAGTTTTCGGCGCTGTGGCCGTTTTAAATTCCAAGTTAAGTGCAATATATGTCAAATACAATGTTTCAAAATACTTGTTGACCAAATCAACAATCTCAAGATTTATCCTATTCCATCCTTCAAAGTGAGCACCTTCTTCTTCTGTTATGCCTCCGCTTCGTGTTACTATCAAGTCATGCATTAATGCATCTTTGTTTGTATGTTTCTCGATTTTCTGTTCTATAACTTCACCGCCAACTCTTTTTGCCTGCTCAACAAAACCATAATACCTGTAAGTTATCTCAGAACGTACTGTGTAATTGGCAATAGCGTGCAAGAGCAATCTATTTTCCCTCATTGCTGGCGGCTCTCTATTCTCTACCCAATTTTCTAAATACTTTGAGGTTCTAAAAATTGCATTTGCCCTTTTCTTTAAACCCCTCATACCCATTGTTAAAATTCTCCTCCTTGTTTCCCCTCTAAACATCACCAAAAACAACCCCAAAATTACAAGTGCAATCAAACCTAATGAGCCGAATATTTTTCCAGATGCGCTTCCGCCTGCACTAAATGCCCAGTATAAAATAAGGGCAAGTAAAGTTAAGCCGATTCCCCATCCACCATACTTCTTGCCAGATTCGCCGCCAGCGTATGCCCATATTAAAAATGCTGCTAATAATACAGCGAATATTATCATAGTAGAAGATGAGAATCCGCCTGAGCCGCTTCCAACTCCAGGCATTCCTGCAACTCCAGGCATTTCATCGCAATGGAAAATGAATCCAAAATGGCATCCGACCCATCCGTAAAATCCTCTATTTTCAGGAGAATGCAATGTTAATAGTGTAGATGCCATTCCAACTATAAACATGCTTGCTACAACAGACACAATCAGCTTCTTGCCTTCACCACCAAAAGTGGTTTTCATTGAATTAAGCACAATCAAGGTAAATGCAAGCTCTCCCATAAATACCACATCCCTAAGAGCATTTGCTGGTGGTGCTGCCAGATGATACGCGAATAATGCGGCAAGGGCATAGTTAAGCCATTTATTGCTGTCTTCCTTAATCAGCCAGTGCTTAAAGAAGAATGAGATTACTAAAAACCCAGTAATTCCTACAATCAATCCTCCTCTATAATGCAGCAACCCTCTTGCCAGTCCTGGCCTTGCTCCAGGTCCTGTGTATTGCTCGCCAGAGAATAAGTAGCCAATTAATCCTCTCAAAGTTACTTGTTGCCATATAAATCTGTCAGGAGCTACATTAATTGTAATTACTACAGCAATCAAAAATAGTAATATACCATATCCAGTTTTTCCTTCTGCCGATTTTAATTGCTCAAACTTTAAAAATCCAAGCACAAAGTACAAAACACCAGCAATGATTATGGAATTAACAATTACATAAAGGTTAAATAGTATTGCCAATGGCCCAGTTTTCCATATAAACCCATTTTCTCCGAAAATGAATGCAAGCACCAAAGATGCAATTACAACAATAATCCATGCAGAGACTCTTTCTTTATCAGGCTTGCCGGGTACTAAGACAGCCTGCAATATAAACAAAACAATGCCAATTACAAAAGCATTAATCACAATATAGTATATTCTGCTTCCAGCTAGCGTTTGAGCATGAACAATAGGCAACGTAAGAACAACTATCAAAAACAATGCAAGATTCCACATTACTTTATTCTTGCTCATAATTCCTTTGCAGCCTCATCTAAGATTTTATCATCTGGAACATCATCAAACTCAAAACCATGAGAAGTTAATTTGACCCAAAGCCTCAGCACATTATCGCTGAAATAATACTTGTTGTCTTTCTTGTAAATGATGTCAGTCTCCATCAGCCTTTCAATTACGCTTTTAGTTACAGGCGCGCTTCTGTAGATTCTTTTTGCTATCTCGCTTAATCTAAGCTCTTCATTTGCAATAGTTTTCAGAATTGTTTTCAGCAATGTCTGCCCCCTGGCTCTGTTGTAGTAATAATTCAAGGAATCATTGCAATAATTGTAGAGTGAATTATTTTTTTGCAGAAGCTCAATCAAAAATGCTTTTTTTACATCCTTAGTTTCATTGTATTTTTTGGAAATTAATATTGTAACAAAAGTATGGCCTTTGCTTAGAGAGAATATTTCTTCACCAATATTCTTGTCAACTTTTTCCGCAATGCTTCCTATTAATTCAATCGTTTCGTTTTTGTCTAAATTTTTTATTTCATAGCATTCGAATTTTTTCAGCGATGCAAGCGACTCCTTTATTGCAGAGCTTGTTGCAATATATCTTACATTTTCAGAATCAAAATAAATTATTGACAAGACGTCCTTTATTTGAGAGAAATTGTTTAAGTCAAGTAGATTTTCAAAATTATCAAGCACGATCAGGAATTTTTTATTGTTATCTTTTCCCAAAATATCTGCAAATTTGAAAGCACTCTCAACAATCAGCTTCTGGTCAGGCTTGATTTTTAATAATTCATTCTCAACGGTTTTTATTAAGGAAAATGAATTCTTGCTTCTTAGCTCATTCTCAAATTTCAGCAAACTTTGCAGCAATAAGAATTTTTTATATTCATTTAATGGCTTTTTCAAGAAATGAAAGATTATGTTGCCAATGAATTCAACAGAAAAATTTTCGGGATTAAGGCTTATTTTTTCTAAATCAATGTAAACCGGAACAACATCTTTTAAGTTTCTAAGATGCTCTTTGACAATAGAAGTTTTGCCGGATTTTCTTGAGCCTAATAGAGCAATGTTTTTGCCAGCTCCTTTCTTGAAAGAATCCGTATTTTTATCTAATAAATCAAGGTAATACTTCCTCTTAAAAAAAGGTTCCTTTCTATCCAATTAATTCACAACTGTGTTAGTTTTCCTTTATGAATTCTATACCATTTGGACTATATACTTAATAATATAAAAATGTTTTGATTAGTAATTTATACTTTTTGGTATATATTTTTTAAATCAATATTCCATTTTGTATAGAACTTATATTTAAATCTTACGTTTCAAATAATTATGCTAATTGGTATATATATTTTTTGGTATAGAAATAGCACACTAAAATAATTTCGTTTTGCGTTTTAAACAACGGAATTCCACCAATTCTTTGAATGGTGGAGTGAGTAGTGCTCAAAAACCCACATCAGATGGTGTAATTCCGAGCATCAAAAACCACTGGCTTATTATCAATAATGCAAGCATGCCACCCATCTCTGATGGGTGGTTTTTGACACCTTTTTCTAAAATTTTAACCATTCTTAAGTAATAAAAATAGAAAACTTTATATATTGGTAGTATTTTATACTACTTAGTAGTACTTACAATATTGGGGCATTGCATGAAGCATAAATTAAGTGTTAGTCTAGACGAGAAACTTGTGCATGATTTAGAGAGAATTCTTTCCAGCGGCAAATACAGAAACAAAAGCCATGCTGTTGAATTTGCTGTAAAAAAATTGCTTGAGGCGGAAAATGGCTGAGCCCTCAAAACTAGAAGAAATTGCAAAGGGTGCCCCTCATGAACAAGAAAAAAAAGAAGAGAATCGGCACAGTACAATAGAAAATGTTGTAGATGAAACTATTAGCGCTGCAACACACGCTGGTACATTTGCTGCTGGCTTGGCGTTTCCATTAATGTTTTCTGGGGAAAATAGAACAAACGCAATGATTAACGCTTATCCGTTGGCAGCGGGTTCTACAGTAGAAGATATGATGCTGAAAAAGCCTGTTGATCCTGTCAAGTCTATGAAAGAGTCTTTTGTTGGTACTTTAATTGCGCCAGGGCTTGCGGGCCTCCTCAAATACATAAATATTGCAAGGGATTATGTTGCTTCTGCTTTTGGGTACTTGCCAGGAGCTGCTACAGCTGTTGGTACATTAGCGCTTGGCCAAGCCATCTTCATTGCGGGCTACACTGCCTTAAATCATATTGTTCAGAATTTTAGTTTTAAGGGAATGTATGAAAAATTTAAAACAAGTTATTGGAACTCTGTCAAAAATACTTGGAAATATGTTCTCCCTTTAAGCATGTGGAATCCTTTATTCATCTACAAGTTTGGAATAGCTGCACAGATGGCTTATGGTTCTTTGATGTCATTCTTATTCAGATTAGTAGGACCAAAGCAGCCAGGAGCAAGCTTGGGCAATCTTTACTCAGAATTGAAAGGGTATGCAAGTGGAGCTTTGACATCGACAGGAAAACTTGCAAAAAATCTTTTCTACGCTCCATTAAACGCAGCTTACTCAATAGGCAGTTCTCTACGAGATTTGTACAAAAAAGCACCTAAGCCAGTTGTTCCGTCTCCAACTCCAGCATCAGCCCATTAATTAAAATGAAACAAAAAATCAGCATTACAATCGATGAAGAAGTTGTTCAAGATATTTTGAAATCTGTTTCTACAGGAAAATTCCGAAATAAAAGCCACGTTGTAGAGTACGCTGTAAAAAAATTGCTTGAGGTGGAAAATGGCTGAGGAAAATCTTGAGCAAAAAATTAATGCTCCCAATCAAAAGAAAAAGGAAGAAAAGAAATCAAGTGTTTTAGAGAGTGTTGTAAATGAAACGTTTGGCGCTATTAAATCGGGATTTAATTTAAGTATAGCTGCAGCTGCCCCTGCTGCTGGCTATGCATTAACAGGAAATCTTGGAGTGCCAGTTACTTCAGCAACTTATATAGCTGCTACAAAAGGGAAAAAAGATTCAAAAATAATAAGAAACGAGTCTTTGAGTGGGGCGATTTTTGGAACTTTTGCCCATTATACTTTGTTGCCTCTTAAGTACTTAAGTAATATTGGAAAAATAGCTTACATGATTCCCTGGGTTTTTGGGGCAAATGCCTTTTATATGGGAGAAGACCATTTGATTAAGGAAAAATCTCCAAAGGGATTATATAAAAAATTCAAAGAAAATTATTTTCGTATTACTAAAAAAGCATTCAAATCATCTGCTCTAATAAACATTGCAGCATCTTTAGTTCTTCCGCAGCAATATATGGTGGCTGCTGCTGCAGTTGCCGGTTATGTATTCAGAAGATTTGTAGCTGGTGGAAAAGGTGAAGAGCATACAGATAAAACTCCATATGCAGTTGCTGCTTTAAGCGTGACAGGAAAATTAATTAGGAATACTTTCAAAGGATTTTACGAATCCGTTTATGCAATTGGAAGCTCTGTAAGGGATTTGTATAAGAAAGCCCCGAAACCAGAAGCTCCAAAACCACCTGCACATGCTTAAATTAAAATAGCTTCTTTGATTCCTTTGAAATGAGGATCACCTGTAACAATCTTAGCACCCAATTTGCGGGCTGTTAACAAGACAAAGGTATCTGCCAACCCGAAGTCTTTGATTTTTTTCTTTGTTTCCGCATGCAGAATTCCTGCTTCTTTTGCAAGTTCTGAGTTTATAAAATATATTTTTGATAAATCTATAATTGTCTTATAGCCAAGTTCCACATCTTTTTCATTTCTTTTTAATATACTTGAGACTTCCGCTATAGTAATTATTGACGAAAAAATATCATTTTCTTCTGACTCAATTATTTCACTAACTTTTTTGCCTGATTCGCTACCGTTAAAATACTCTATCCATGCGAACGTATCAAAAACAAATTTCATCTATATTTGTCCTCCCACAACTCATGAATTTCTTTAGAAGTTACCTTCACTCCCTTAAATATACCAAAGCCACTAATTTTTGCTTTTTTTACCTCGATCTTAACAGTTTCTCCCGGATGCAATGACTCCTGCTCTAAAACCTCTTTCGGAATTCTAGCCATCACAGAGCCTCCTACTTTCCTTAATTTTGTCAACACTTCCATATTATATCACCAGTAAGATAAAATTATATCGTAAGTTATATTTAAAGCTTTCTGTCAAAACATTCCGGATGTATTACTCTAGCCAAATTCTCCAGCCCGATTGTTAATCTTGGCCCTGGCCTGTTAAGCCACGAATAGTCAAAAACAAAAACCTTATCCCCAAATATCAGTTTTAATCTGCTCTTTCTTGATGCCCATTGATTCCAAAAGACCAATAATATTGCGGACAAACTCATTTGGCCCGCAAATGAAGTATATGCTTCCAGAAATATTCTCTATATTATCTTCTAATAGCATCAAGTCAATCCTGCCTTTTTCCCCTTTCCATGATGTGTCATCATCAGCTCTCGTTGCAGTTATAGTATAATCAAAATTCTTATTGTAATTTTTTATTTCTTCAATTTCCTTCCTGAAAATTATATCGTATTGGGTTTTAACGCTGTAGATAAGCTTAATCTTGTTTGCTAACTTTTTGTCATTGCAGTACCTCATTATACCCATAAGCGGAGTAATCCCTGTGCCGCCTGCAATGAGCACTAAATCATTTTTCATTTCTTCGCTAAAATAAAATTTTCCATAAGGTCCTTTAAATTTTAGCATATCACCTTCTTTCATCTGAAACAATTTTGTAGTAAATGGACCAACTTTATCCAATGCAATCTCCAAGTAGCCCTTATTTGCAGGAGATGAAGCAACTGAATAAGCTCTTGACACTTTTATTTCTGGATCATCGATAAAAGATACCATGAAAAACTGCCCTGGGTAAAAATTAATATTTATGTTGCTAGGTATGTCAACCCTGAATACCTTGACGCCTGGTGTTTCATCTATTATTTTTGATATCTTTAAAACATATTCCTTGGGTTCTTGTGTTTGTTGCATTTTAAATGAGTTTTTTTGTTTTTCAATCTTATTATTGGATTCTGTTTAATGATAATGGTTAATGTATTATTTTTTCATTAGCCTGTTTTTATTGTTTTGAATTTAATGTATAATTTGACTTTTTCAATTAAAAATAACATTAAAAATTGTTTTAGCATAACAAGCTAAATCTCAATTGCTTCCAATATCTCTTCAACATGCTTTTCAGGATTGACTTTGTAAAAAATATTTTGAATTTTTCCTTTTTCATCAATAATAAAAGTTGACCTGACAATTCCATAATATTCCCTTCCCATGAATTTTTTTAACTCATAAACACCGTAAGCCTTTGAAACCTTTTTATCCACATCTGCCAATAATGTGAAATTTAAATTGTATTTTTTGTGGAATTCTTGATGCGAATTAACATCATCTTTGCTTACGCCAAGGACTTCAATTTTTAACTTCTTTAAATTGGGCAAGTTATCTCTGAAACTGCATGCCTCTTTTGTGCATCCTGGCGTATCATCTTTAGGATAGAAATACAAAATCACCTTTTTACCCCTGAAGCCAGACAATTTTATCTTTTTTCCTTGATTGTCTTCTAGTTCAAAATCCGGAGCTTTGTCACCAGCTTTTAATGTTATCATGCTCAACCACCTAAAAATGAGAAATAATATGCTGGTATAAATACTTAGTGAGTCCAATCCAATACAACACCTTTTCCGCCGGTAAGCCATCTGTAGCATTCAAGGGCAGCTTTTGAGCCATCGCCAGCAGCTATAACCGTTTGCTTGTAAGGGACAGGAGTTATATCGCCGCAGGCAAATATTCCAGGATAAGAGGTATTTCCCCCGTCATCAACAATTATTTCCTTTTTTTCATTAACCTTGACAAGATGCTGGACAAAAGATGTATCCACGACATACCCAATTTCTATGAAAATACCATCAACTCTTAATTCTTTCTTTTCTTTGGTGGCGATGTTTTCAACTTCAAGCCCATCAACGTTTTTTTCACCGATGACCCTTGTTGGAATGCTGTTAAGCACAAGCTCTATATGGGGATTGGTTTTTAGCTTTTCAACAGTTATCTCATCAGCCCTGAAAGCGTCTCTCCTGTGGACAAGGTAAACTTTTTTTGCAATTGTCGCAAGCTCTAAGGCCCCTTCCACTGCTGAATTTCCTCCTCCGATTACTACAGTTTCTCTATTCTTGTACAATGGAGCATCACACGTTACACACGTGGAAATTCCCCTTCCAAAGAATTTTTCCTCTCCTTGAATGCCTAAGCTTTTAGGAACTTTTCCATAAGCCAAAATTAAAGCCTTGCATTCATAGTCTTCACCATTTGCCAAGTATACTTTGAATCCATTTTCTGTTTTATCAACTTTGTTGGCTTTGCCCATTATGATTTCTGCTCCAAATCCAATTGCTTCATCCTGAAATCTTCGCATAAGCTCAATACCGCTCATCGGGCCTGTGCCAGGGTAGTTTTCAATGTGGCTTGTCAAATTAGTCTGGCCTCCGACATCAATGCTTACTATAGCTGTTTTAAGCTTCTTTCTGCA
>JAHFQA010000033.1 GCA_023266475.1 Candidatus Woesearchaeota archaeon
CTTGCTTGGTATGTTGTCCAACCCTGGTCTTTTTTCCTTATGGTTTCTATTAGTTTCCCTTGAGTAAGTTTCATACTGTAAAGAAACTTATCGTAGGGAAATAGTTTCTGGATAACACAAAGCTTTCTTATTACATAACGTTTAAAAACATCACATCTTTACTTTGCTATGATTCAAAATGCCCTTAAGACAAGTTATTATTACTGTATTGGGAAACGTCGACTCAGGAAAAACTCAGTTGTTGGATACGATTAGAAGTACAGCTATTGTAAAGTCCGAGCCAGGCAAAATAACCCAGAGCATAGGATGCTCTTTAATTTCAATTGATATTATTAAAAAAATCTGCGGTAAGCTTCTTAGAAAGGTAAACCTTGACATAAAAATTCCAGGATTTGTTGTAATTGATACACCAGGCCATGCCAGCTTCACAAGCTTAAGAAAACGAGGCGGCAATCTTGCAGATATAGCGATATTGGTTGTTGATATCAATGAGGGTGTCAAATCCCAAACTTTAGAGTGCATTGATATTCTGAAGCAGTATAAAACGCCGTTTGTTGTCGCATTGAATAAAATTGACTTGCTGCCTGGCTGGATTTCGCATGTAGAAATGGCATTGTTGGAGAATATTGAAAAGCAAAAGGAAAATGTAACGATGGCAATTGAAAAGAAGCTGTATGAAGTCGTAGGAAAATTAGGCGAGCTTGGCTTTAATGCAGAGAGATTTGACAGGGTAGAAGACCATACAAAGCAAATTGCCATAATTCCAACATCAGCAAAAATAGGTGAAGGATTGCCAGAGCTGTTGATGGTTGTAACTGGCTTGTCGCAGAAGTTTCTAGAGCAAAGCCTCAAAGTAAATATTGAAGGAAATGCAAAAGGAACTATTTTGGAAGTCAAGGATGAAAAAGGGCTTGGAACAACTATTGATGTGATTTTGTATGATGGATCCTTGAGGCAGAACGACATAATTGTTATTGGTTCTTTAGGCGACCCAATTGTTACAAAAGTCAAAGCTTTATTTGAGCCCATTGCCTTGACAGAAATTCAGGACAAGAAATCCAAGTTTAGGAATGTTATGGAAATAAGTGCAGCTGCTGGTGTTAAGGTTTCAGCGCCTGAGCTTGATAATGTTGTCGCTGGAATGCCATTGAGGAGCTGTTTGCCAGATGATATAGACAAAGTAAAGGAGGAAATAAAAAAAGAAGTGGCAGAAGTCATAATAGAAACAGACAAGCAAGGTATTGTCATAAAAGCTGACTCTCTAGGCAGTTTGGAAGCCCTGACAAAAATACTAAAGGAAAAAAATATAGAAATTAAAAAAGCTACTATCGGTGATATTTCTAAAAAAGATGTCTCGGATGCAGAAATCAACTATGAAAAAGGCCCCTTGCAAAGTGTTGTTCTTGGATTTAATGTTAAATTAATGCACGAAATTAAAGTTCCCCAAAATGTCAAAGTTTTGAGCCACAATGTAATCTATAAGCTTATCGAGAATTTTGAGAAGTGGCAGCAGGAGGAAAGAAAAAAGCTTGAAGGAAAGGAAATAGAAAATTTGTACAAGCCATGCAAAATCCAGATATTGAAGGGATATACATTCAGGCAGAATAATCCTGCGGTTGTTGGAGTTGAAGTTGTAGCTGGAACCTTAAAAGCTGGCACTCCATTGATGAAGAAGGATGGCATAGCAATAACAGAGGCAAAAAGCATTCAGCAGGAGCAGGAGACAATAGAAAAAGCCCATAAAGGCAAACAAGTTGCTGTTTCACTGCCAAATGTCACAATAGGAAGGCAGGTAAATGAAGAGGATATTTTGTTTTCAGCAATCCCAGAAGACCAGTTCAGAAAATTTAAGGAAAAAAAGAAACTGCTCTCAAATGACGAAGTGGAGATTTTAAAGGAAATCGCAGAAATAATGCGAAACCATAATCCACTGTGGGGGATTTAGTATTTTTTATTTTTATTATATTTTTTTGAAATGGAACAAATACAAAATAAAAATAATAAGCAGGAGAGATTAAATCATATTTAGCTATGAAATCAGTTTCCCATTAAAAACAACTCTTTTAAAAAAAATTTTGCCTATTTAACAATAAAATGCCAGAACTAAAAATTCTAAATAACAAGGAAATTAAGGAAATCTGTAAGTTCGTAGAGAAGCAATGGGGTGCAAAATTAAAGCTTGATTATGGATTTTTAAGAAACAGCAAAGACAGGATTTTTGTAGTAAGCAAGGACATTTCAAGAATTGACACTTCAAAGCTTAGAATCAATTCTGCTGGCATGTACTTCTGTGAAATTGACAAATATGGAATCAGGCTGAGCATTGAAGGCTCTCAAATTGTTGGAAAAAGCTCGACTAAGAATATAGTGGAGTTGAATGATGAAGAAACAATAAAGTGGTTTAAAGGAGGGGATTTGGAAAAGGAATGCAAGGATTGCAAAGGATTTGTAATATTGAAAAATAAAACCGATTTTCTAGGGGACGGAAAATACTCCAATGGGAAGATTTTGAATTATGTTAGCAAAACTAGGAGGATAAGCATTTCTTCATGAAAATTTATTTTGTATATCTGTAAAAAGAGAAATGAAAATCACTTTTAATAGTGCCAGATACCCTATGATATAATGGATTCAAATTTGGCACCTCCCAATCAACCGGCGTCAATATAAATAATTGAGTTCCTTTTGGTGATTGCTCTTCAAACTTGGCAACTAGGTTGGCCAAATTTCCCTTTGTGAGAGACGCAAAAATTTTTTGGAAGCTCTCAAAATTTGTTCCATGCGAATGATACAAATTATCATCCAAGAAACTACCTTGTACTGTTTTTAACCTGTTTCTTTCTACAAGCCCTTCTTGTGCAAGCCAGCTAAGTACTCTGAATGTTCAATAAGTTTGTCATTTAGTTCAACCTCAAATACGTCATATCCTAACCGATTGAGAAATGCTCCTCTTCTGCCATCGCCTGAGCCAGCAAGAAGAATTCTTCCCTCATGTTTTTTGCGATCTAAAGTTTGCCATATATCAAATATCTCTACTTCGCCGAAAACTACAGGCAACGGCGTTGGTTTCCATAGGCCAGGGCCTGAAATTGAAAAATCTCCATTAAACTCATGTAAATGGTATAAAGTTAGTATTCTCTCCAAGTCTGAATAGGTTTTTAGGTCCATGATTAATATAATAAAAGATTGGTTGTTAAAGGACTTTAATAAATAATTAATGGTATCTATAATTTTGAGGTTGTCCATATCTTAATATTTTCTGGATTCTTATTTCTCTATCTTTTATCCATTCTAACTCAGATTTTGTATATACCTTTAAATCCAACCATCCTGTTCTTCCATAATATTTTTGGACATGTCCTTGGCTTTGGGCAACTGTTCGCCTCCAATACCCTTGTATACCAAAGTTTGCATCAAAAAAATGTGGTACATCTATCAAAATAATTTCAATAGAGTCTGCATGTTTTTTAGTTAAAAATGAAACACCCTTACTCGGGTTCCATGTAACATCCATGTGAATTGCACAATATGGTCCATAAGTCTTAGTATACCAGTTTTCTACATCAAGCACCTCAATATTTTTTGATTGAGTTATATATTCCTTGTTGCGACTAATTCCATCTTCTCTGCTAGTAATAAACTGCAACCCAAGTAGATCATTTATGGTACCGTCTTCAAGCTGAATATCCTTCTTAAAATTATCCCTATCCATTCTGCTCTTCGTGCGGTCTAAATGTTTATTAATCATGCCTGAAACTATTTTTTGAGCAATTCTGGCGTCTACCTTTCTCTTTACAAAAATTAAATGCGGCTCCCTTCCAGAATATGATTCGTGATAAAAAACAACAAGATCAAGAGGACTTTCTTGCAGATGATCTAGGTGTGATCTATTTGCCACACTTTTGGCACCAGTCCTGCAATATTGTAATAAAGATTGCCTATAAGTGGCAATTTCTTTGGATAAATCACGACCAAATTTGCTCTCAAGTTCTTGTGGTACTATATTCGGTCTAATTAAAAACTGATATTTTTCCATATAGTTTCTTATCTCTAAGAAAGAGAGTTGTCCTCCTTCTCGTCTGTATAATCCAGTATCTGGATGAATTCCATAAAGAATGTCTAAGAAAATATTTTCCCTGAATCTCATAAGTTTTTTGATTCTATCTTGAACTATGGAGCCAAACTCAGCGATCTCATTGGGAGGCCTTTCTCGTGATAGCGGCTTAGAGCCGACTATTAGTAGTTCTGACAATGTCAAATAAGGGGCTAACTCTAGAACTTCTCTTAGATTGTCATTTGTGACTATTTCCTGAAGAGATGGGAAGCCTTTTGCTGTGCTCTTATTACTTAATGACATTTGAATTGCACCAATATTAAATGAACACCCGTTTCTTTTTAAATCTTTCTAATTATACTACTAGAAAGTGGTATTAAATTTATTAAAACACAATCATACTTGCCAAAGGCATCTTAAAAAAGAATCATACTTAAACCTCTTGGCTATCGTCCACCTTAACATTTCATCCAAAGGTCGTATTTTTACTCCAAAATTTGAAAATTTGTTTGAGGCTATAAACCAATTGAGTATCTGCTAATTACTTTTAAGGTAGGCATTTCCCTCTGTAATTGAGCTATTAATGTCCAATGATCAGGCAACATAGTTAAAGCCTCATCGACATTTGCCAGAGTAAAATACTTATGGCTTTTTGCGTCATATTTTAAAGAGTCTGATAATACTTTTGGTTTTCCATTTTGGCTGGTATCTTTTGGGTCGTAAAATGTTTTAAATGCAGGGAGTTCAACTTCAAAATCTCTAGCAGCGCTATACATAAGTAATCTCTTGGCTGGATTGTCATCCAAGGATTCTATTATTCTTCTTCCACCTGAATCATAACGGAGCAGTGACCGAATTGTTCCATCATCAGTAAGCCTATCGTAATAAGTGCTTGCAATTCTCATTGCTATCTCTTTATCAACTTCTGGCTTTGCTTTTCTTATGTCTCTTCTTTGCTCATACAAGCTAAGTGCTTTATTGAGTAATATACTTGGTGGATTATGCCTTGCATCTTTAATCTCTTTCGCCCTCAGTTCAGGGTCAAATACTGCGTCTATTGTTGTATCTCTACTTACCAAACTCAATTTAAGCAAGCCTAGTGAGTGCTTACCATAAATTCCTTCTGCCATGCCACGACCATACCCGTTGACTGTTTCATTAAAAAAATGAAAAATAGGAATGGTGCCCAAAACTATGTCTACCATCATAGCTGGTGGCATCTGCCTCCATCTTGGGCTAATTTTTCCATAAAGTTGTTGTAACGTTTTACCTAGATTATGACCATTTACATTTGTGGCTTGGTCGTTCCAGGCTGAGTATAGTTGCTTCATTATTTCCTCTGGAATCATTAATCCTGTTTCTTCTATATTCGCCCTTTTCTCAGCTAATTTTATTATTGCTCTCCTAAATGTCTGATTAGGGGTCTCATTTTCTATTCTCCTTAATTGGATGCCCATTGATACTGGATACGCATATTTATCTGTAAATCTTGTTAAATGATACGCTAGGTCGATACCGTTTCTTATAGCTCTTTCTAATTCAACTCTTTCTTTTCCACTAACACTCTCAGGTACATACGTCAAAAGATTTTCTAAATATTTATCTCTTATCCTTAATCGCAATTCTTTTAATTCATATTCTAGACTTTCTCGAGATTCAAAATTGCTCTTTACCACAGCAGCTTCCCATTCTTTGTACTTTTGCCTAACTCTAGGCTCATCCTCAATAGCGTCATGTAATATAGTCCCTATTGTAGTAGCTAAGTCCAATTTAACATCTGACTTTTTAGCATTTTCAAAAAGTTTTTGAAGGCTGGAATGAATATGAGAAAAAGGGTATAAGCCACTATAAACTCTAGGTGGAGAATCTCGGAGAGATTCTCTAGCTATCTTTTCGCTACCAACAATAACCTCTAGTTGTCCCGGTTTTTTAAACCAGTCAAGCTCAAAATATTCCTGATCAACTAAGCTGCTTACTCTGTACCCATTTAAGTCTAGAACGAGTTCTCCTCGAGGAGATAATTGAGTCTCGAACTGCGGCAATGTAGCTGAATAGCTTGAGAAAACATTACTAACTCCTTCTATTATTTTCTTCAATCCTTCCCTTGGCGTCATTTTTCAAATCGTTTATATCTTAATTGATAGTTCTTTATCTCTTTACATCTTTCCTTCCCAAGAACCAAATTTTGTAACCCCCTAGTAAAGCCATATAGTTTTATTCATTTAAAAAACTATCTCTTTTTCAGGAAATCAATTTTATATAAATTATAATTATCAAATAATAACAGACTAATTATCCAATATTCTCAACAATAACAGCTATTTTATTCTCCCCTTTCTTTAAAAAGTCAATAAGAGGCCTTTTTAGTTCATAAGCAGCCTTATTTGCTCTTATTGCAAACGTTCTTTCAGAAACGAAATCCGTCCTTCTAATGACTAATTCCTTACCCATGCTAAAATTTAGATTAATCTCAGCAATGATTTTTTCTTTAATTTTTTTATCTGATGTTTTTATTGTGATTATTATTTTTTTGTTTTTTGTTTTTTTGATAAATCGTTTTAATTTATTTAATTCAAAATCTGCATTAACCCCTATAATACAATCCCCTCTTAAGCTTATGTTTTCATCCTTTGTAAACTCTAATGTAGTTTTATGAGTTGCAAGAATATTATGATGGCCGTATGCATAAAATTTGTAGCGCATTTTTTGTTTTATTTTGAGTTTTATTTAATGTTTAGTAGTCATTAATTTTATTTAATTATTGTTTTTGTTAAAGTTCTCCTTTAGCTATTTCATTTAGTTCTTCTTGCTGAACACATTAGAGCGCTGCAATAAAACACAAAAAATTATTAATTTCAAAAATAAAAAACTACCTTTTCAATAGACTTTGCAAGTAATCTTTCTTAAACTTAAACCCATTTTTCTTGGCTAGTTTATCAATTCCATTCACAAAATTGCTCCCATATTGTGCAGCCTGCTTTTTGCGCCATGCAAACTCTTTCTTTAATCCAATGAATTCAGCTGCTTCTCTTAGTATTATCTTTTTGTTTTCCTTGTCCAGCTTGAACATTGGGTGTACATTCATAGCCGCTTTTATCAAATCCTTGTCCAGGAAAGGTGTTCTCAAATCCAAGCCAAGGCTTTTAGAAATTGTAAAATCTCTGATTAAATCCCTGCTCCACATATTTTTCAGGCCATTCCAGCATTCATTGTGCAAAGCCTCGAAATTATTGTTTTGCAAAGCTTCTTCATGCCTTTGGTAGCCTGCAAATATTTCCTCGCTTCCCAAGCCCCCAAACAAAATATTATTTCCATCTGACAACGCAAGCCTTCCAGCAGAATATAGGACAGAGCCAACGCTTAACATTACAATATCAGCATCATCCAAAATTTTTGCTACCTCCTTTAAGATAATTTCAAATTCATCTAAGCTGAAAACTTTATACTTAAGGCTTAATTCATACTCCTTTGCAGCCTTTTGAGCCCAAATAATATCATCAGAGTTTTCAATGCCAACAGCATAGCAGGTAAAATTGCATTTAAGCTGCTTTGAAATAAAGGCAATTAGCGAACTGTCAACTCCGCCAGAAAATAAAATTCCAAATTTTGGAGCAATTCTTTTCTTAACAGCATTTATTATTGCTTCAGCCAATTCTCTTTTAGCCCTTTCATTATTCGTTTCAAGATTATCAAAATCATTCTGCATTCCACTTATAAACTTAATCCATAAATCTTGCGGGATAAGCTTTCCTTCCTTAACAATGCCCAAAATTTGAGTCATGAATGAATGTAACTTGCATATTTTTAAAAATGTTTATATTAATTTGCGTTAGAAACTATTATATAGTAGCCCTTGTTAGTTTGCTCAATGCCAAAGGAGCAGATAAATAAGGATGAGCAAATTGGGTTTCATAAGGGAGCCTTGACAACGCTTGCAAAAGAACGTGAAGAGATGCTTAAAATATTGTCTATTGTTGAGCAGCTGATGCAGATGCACATAAAAAGCCTGCAGGAATTGGGAATTGACCTTCAAAAGGCAACTCAGCAGTCAAAGGGCGCAAAAAAACCTATTGAGGATTCATTAAGATAACCTTTAATTGCTATTGCTTTGATAATTTGTTGTATAATTCTATCAGCTTATCGTAGGCTTCTTTTTTATCCTTATATTCTAAATTTACATAATGATTTCGAGCTTCAATATAAAGGCTCTTGGCTTTAGCCAAATCATTGTTGTTGAGGGATTCTTTTGAATTGCCCAGGATGATGTAGAATTTCTCAAGTTTCTTGCTTTTTCCAGCGATTTTATCACTCGTTTTTGCCGTTTTTTCCTCCTCTTTTGGCTGTCTTTCTTCAAGTTTTTCGCTTTTCTCAAACGAATCAAGGCTTCTAATGTCACTTTCAACTTGCTCAAGTTCACTTTCAGCCTTTCCTAACAATTTGCCAAAAAACCCGGCTCTTTTTTCTGGAGTAATATTTTCTAATTTTCTTAACTTGAATTGCTGCTCAATCTGCCTTCTTGGCTCTTCCTTCCTTTTTTCTTTCCACGATATTGGCTTTGCTTTCTGCTCTTCAATCCTTCTGGACTCTTCTTCAGATTCGCCTTTATATCTTGGAATGAGTACGCTAAATAAATCAAATTTAGGCTTTAATTCTGATTTTAGCCTGTCTAATTCTGCATTGAATTTTTCTCCCTCAGCCATTAATATTTCTAACTCTTTCTTGATTTTTTCTATTTCCTTTTCTTTGCGTACAACTTTCTTGGGAATATCTGTTCTTTCAAGCAATATATTTTGTCTTTGGTTTTCCAGCCCATCGATTGTTTGCTTCATCTCAAGTTGTCTCTTAGTTATCTCATCCATCTGAAGCTTTTGATTATGAGCATTTCCTTTAATTTCATTCGTTATTTTATCTTCTTCTTTTTTCAGCTCTTCCAGCAGCTTTTGTTCCTCAACTTTAAGCTTTGCTTTGATTTCCAGCCTCTTCCACTTTTCTGTCTTTTTTCTTAATTCTGGGCCCAATTTGCCTAATTCATGCGACATCTCCTTAAGCAAAGCTGCCTCTTTTGCTGCTAGTTTTGAAGTAAGATTTTTTAGTTCAAAGTCAATTGCAACCTTTCTGTCTTCACGTTCTTTAGCCAGCTCTTCAAGCCTTTTTTTGTAGTGATCTTGTAAAGTTGTTTTTTCTAATTTTAGATTTTCAATTTCTTTTAGTTTGTCAAGAATTCTATGCTCTATATTTTGAACATTAACGCTAATTTCGTTAATATTGCTTGATAAGTTCTTTTTTTCCAATTCAAGGTCCTTTATTTTGGAATTCAGCTGGTCAGCTAGTCTTTTGTTACTGCTTAAATCAGATTCTATTTGCCTTATTTGCCCCAGCTTCTTTACCTTTAATATTTCTTGCTTTTTCTTCTCAAAGTCCTTATGCCTTTTTTCTTGTTCTTCTTTTATTTGCCTCTCCTCTTCAAGCTTTATCTTTGATTCTAATTGCTTTTTTCTTTCATCTTCCCTTCTTTTTTCCTCAAGTTCTTTCTGCTTTTTTAATTCCTCTGACCTTTTTCTACTTTCTCCCTCTGCCTTTTGCCTTTCCAACTCTTTTTTCTTGATTTCTTGCTGATTTCTTTTCTCTTCCTCAAGTTGCCTTTTCTCTTCCTCTTCCCTTTGCTTTATCTCCAGCTCTTTCTGCTTTCTAAGCTCTTCTTCTTTTTCCTTTCTTTCTTCTTCAATTCTTTGCCTTTCGAACTCTTTCTGCTTTCTTAATTGTTCTTTTTTTCTCAGCTTTTCCTGCCTTTCTTTTTCCTTTTGCAAGGCAATCTGCTTCTTTTCTTCAGGAGTTTTGAATATGCCAATTTTGTGGAAAAACTCTCTAATTTTTTTCCTTCTTTCTGAACTTTGTCTTTTTCTTTCCCCAAGCTCTTTCTGCTTTTTTAATTCATCTGCTTTTCTTTTGGCTTCTGCTTCTTGCGATTTTCTCAGTTCCTCAGCTTTCTTTTCAGCTTCAATCCCACTTTGCTTTTTTAATTCCTCCCTGCTTTTTGATATTTTCAGGCGCTTTTCTTCCTCTAGAACTATGTTTCTTTTCTGATAAAAATTCATTAATTTATTATAAACTTCTTGTTTTTCACTATTTGCTAAATTTACATATAAGTCTCTTGCTTCGGCATACAACTTATCTACCTTAGTGATATTCTTTTTATCAATAGCTATATTTGCCTCGTCAAGCACTGTGTAAACTTTGTTAAGGTCCTTGCTATGTCTAACTTTCTTTTCCAAATCTTGCTTCTTTTCTTCAGCTGTTTTGAATAAGCCGAATTTATGGAATAATACCTTGAGTCTTTTACTTCTTTCAGATTTTTTCCTTTTCCTTTCCTCAAGCTCTTTCTTCTTTTCTGCCTCGAATTTTTGTTTTTCTAAGGCCTTTTCTTTACCTTGCTCAATTTGTTTATGCTTCTCTTCCTCTTCCCTTTGCTTTATCTCCAGCTCTTTCTGCTTTCTAAGCTCTTCTTCTTTTTCCTTTCTTTCTTCTTCAATTCTTTGACTTTCGAGCTCATTCTGCTGTTTTAATTGCTGCTCTTTTCTCAGCTTTTCCTGCCTTTCTTTTTCCTTTTGCAAAGCAATCTGCTTTTTTTCTTCAGGCGTTTTGTACAATCTAATTTTATGGAAGAACTCTCTAATTTTTTTCCTTCTTTCTAATCTTAGATTTCTCCTCTCTCTTCTTTTTTGCTTTGCTTCAAGTTCTTTCTGCTTTCTTAATTCCTCTGCTCTTTTTCTACTTTCTTCTTCAATTCTTTGCCTTTCGAGTTCATTCTGCTTTCTTAAAAATTCTTGCTGCTTGATTTCTTCTTCCTTTCTTTTTGCTTCTTCAAATTGTTTCCTTTTGGCTGCTGCCAGATCTTTTCTTTCCTCAGCAAGTATTTGCAATGCCCCCTCTCTTTCTATTCGTTCTCTATCTAATTTTTTTCTTTCTCTTGCCTTATTCCATGTATCCATCCTCCTTCTTATTGAATCAAAGACACTAACTTTCGGTTTTTCTACAGCCTTTTCCTTTACAACTTCCTCCATCTCTTCTTTTCTTTTTCTCGGTATAGTTATGACACCAGTTATTCTTTCATACAAATAAGCCCCAATAAAAAAGTAAAAGTATGCCATAAGGGCGAATAATAGGAGAATTGTTGTTAAAGAAACCCCAAGGCATAATATGCTATTCTTGCAGAACTGCACAAAACTGGCTTCAACTTCAGGGCCAGTGACTTCAAACAAATAGCTTGCTGTCCCGATTGAATTGCCAAATCTTGAAATGGCAGCGAAAGTGTAGGAGCCGGGCTTCAGATTTTTTGGGATTGATATTGTCTTGAAGAAAGAAGCTTGGGTCTTAACAACTACTGTCTCGCTTTCTGTCAGGATAGTGTTGCCATTCATGTCTTTTACAAAATACTCAACATCAACATTTGTTGATTCTATGCTTTCAAGATTAAACAATCGGACTTCGATTGTGGTTTCAGAACCCTGCTTCACCTTTCTTTCAAATGCAATTGGGTTCAGGTTCATATCAAAAAGCACATTTTTGGTTTCAATTTCAACAACTATTGGGATTTCTTTTGATGCATCTTCAGATTTGACAAGTAATTTACCAACATATATTCCAGGCTGCTGCTCTATCTTCTGCTCTGAAATATATGATGAGAAATTTAGTGCGACAACTTTAGTTTGGCCTGGTTTTAAAGCAAAAGAATTTGAATCAATTTTCACTAAATCTTCCAAGCCCAAGGCCTCGACGTCTATCTTAGTAAGTTCATTTCCAGTATTCATTATACGTATTTGTTTTTCTATGTATTCATTGCTTCTAATCAACACCTTTATCAAAATCTGGTCGATGTCAAATTTTGCTTCTTTCAGGCCTGCTTTTTTTATCAAGTATGCCTTATTCTGCAGAATAAATAGTGATGATCCCAAAATAAGAATGAGCATCAAGGTCGCAATTAAAAAAATCAGGGGCTTTCTTATTCTGTGCTTTGGATGATGACTTGGGTTAGTCCCAACATAAACTGTTTTAACTTCCCCATTCCTGCTTCTAACATTTTCATAATAATACGGCCCAAGCTTTTTTCCATGCTTATGAATGTATCTTTTAAATACCAAAAACTCTCACCCGATAAGACAAGAAATTGAAGTATATAATTCTAAATATGAAGCTATAATCCATCAAAAATTCACCTCTTTTTTTGTAGTGTAACAGCAATGTAAGAACGCTTATTTATATGTTTAAATATATTTCGGTTAAGGTTACACCGCTTATTTTCTGGCAATGATTATCTTTGGCAATATCGCATATGCAAGCAAAAATATTAGTGCAGCAACAGTAATTAAAGTAAGCATTAATAGTGAATTTTGTTTCAAAACGTTTTGAATTACTGATATCTCTTTTGGCACAACTCTAAACAATTCACTTGAAACAGCAAATGATTTTTTGTATCTTAGTTCAACAACTGCAATATGCTCGCCTATCTTTAGATTTTCTGGAAGCCTGAATGTCTTTATGTAGGAATTCTGCTTTTCTACAGCAAATGTTTCTGAACTCTCATAAATTACGCTTCCTAGCTTATCTTTTAATATATATGTTGGCGTGACATCAACTTTTCTAGCAGGCCCTACATTTAACAAAGTAATCTGAGTTCTTAATTCACCTCCGGCCTTAACTTCTTTATATGCAGATGGAATGTCTATTTTTACATCAAACAAAACCTGCTCTGATTCAACTTCAATAATTACGTTAATTCTTTTTTCAACCTCATCAGCTGAAAATTCAATTTCGCCAAAATATGAGCCAAGCTTCTTCCCAATTATGTTTGCTTCTACTATTTTTTCCTGGCCAGCATCCAGGATAAAGCTTGTATCTGACAAAAAAACAAAATCCTTAACTGTTAAAACATTCAATTTAAAGTTTAAGGCAGAATTTCCTGTATTCTTTATTGTGATTTTTCTTGTTAATGCAGTATCTAATGCCAAATGTTCCTTTAGAGAGTTCTGACTAATTGTAAATTCCTTTATTTTAGTTTCTGGCGTAGGTTTCTCCCGACCAGTTGCATTTAAGTAACCGCCTCCACCACCGCCCCCAGTCCCAGCACCACCTCCACCACCTTGTTGGCTTTGTCCACCAGAACCAGGGCATGCAGAACTTTTGCATAAATTGCTGCAACAAAAGCCACCCTCACATTGGCTTGCAGTTGTGCAGGGCTGATCATTGGCCAATAGCAATAAATGGAAAAAGCCTAATTTGTTAATGTAAGAGGTTGAATTAATGATGCCATTGATTATGCTAATCGCAATGCCCATCTTGTAAGAAGAGCTTGATACATTCTCTCCGCCAGATGAAACAATTACATTTTGCTTATAGCTAGAGCTATTTATTTGGGCAGCAAATCCGTCAAAAGCTAACAACAAAAGTGCAGATACAAGAATTATAATGATTTTTAATTTTGCCATTAATGCTCAAATACATTAATTTAGGTGCTCTATATTTCTTTTTTTCGGTTTTTGACATGCAAAGTAAGCTATATATGTTGATAAGCTTGTTTTGGATTAACAATTAAAAACCGTAAAGTAGACCTTTAAAGTATACGTTTAATCATTTGTTTTTGTTAAATTTAATAGGGCTCAAACTCAGTTTTCGCCCAACTACAAAATTATTGTGGTTGAGTGTATACTTAACAACTTTACTGAACAAAAACAGAAATTTTAAATAGAAGCTAGTTTCGATAATGTCAATGGCAAGGGGTGATAGTTTAAGACAGAATTCTAGCTATTCTAGTTCCCATATCTCAGATGATACTCATTTGTTCGAAAGGCCCTTTTTTCAGTATCTCATAGTTTTCTCTATCATTGCTACATTGATACTAGGCATTGTGGCTGTGGCTAACATATATCAGTTAAAGAAGTCCCTAGTTCCAAGAACCATAAGTGTCAATGATTTCCTAAAGAAACTCACAACACACAAGGAGATGAAATCATATGTTGGAGCTTCACCATTAAACATAGTTCAGATAAGTAATAACAATTTTGCTAATCTTCAATCCCAAATAAACGGGCTTGACATAACTTTTATAGGCTCATTTATTGTTCAGTATACCGATAGAGTAGTTATCTATGACTATGACAAAGACAATATAAAGGCTACAGTAACGTTGCAGCAGAACTTGCAATCACAATTGCCAAGTGACTTCTTTGCAAAGCTGAACGCACACTCTGAACTTCAAGGCTTGGAAAGTCAGCAGCCAATAGGCGGCCAGCTAGATGCAGCGTCCTTAAATACATTAAAGCAGCAATTCCCAGATGTTTATGCAAGCGCTAAAGTTGGTGATTACCTATTGAGGTACCAGGCAAAGCTGATTGTCTACGATTACAATCAGGATAAAATAATAAATTCTGTCAATTTGGGATGACTCTATTTTATTTATAGCAAATCACACAATATCCGTAACTTTTTATTGTGATTTGCTTATTAGGAAATAACAAATGTATCCGAAAATTAAAGTTATTTCCTATAATTCGAAGTTTTGCGTAAATTTATTAACGGTAAAATTTATAAGTGATGCTGAGTTTATTCTGTAATATGAAAATTAAGAATGTGCTTGTAGTCTATGCAGGCCCCACATCAAAAGAGTGCAAATTAACACTTGGTAAAGTAAGAAATATTTTGAAGAAATACAAAGTTAATTACAAGATAATCAACAGGGGTAATTTAAGCAGGAAAATATTTGAAAATAGCAGCCTTATAATTGCTGTAGGCGGAGATGGCACTTTTTTGAGAGCAGCGCAATTCATCAGGAACCAATTTCTGTTTGGAGTAAATG
>JAHFQA010000070.1 GCA_023266475.1 Candidatus Woesearchaeota archaeon
AAGTGCCCAGTATGTCAAAAAGGAAAAATGGAAAAGAAAAAAGATATTATGGAACAGGATGGAATAGAGTTTGAAGCTTACAAATGCATAGAATGTGGAGAAGAAATCATGAATATGAAATAATTGAAAGTATTAGCAAGCAAATATAGAAAATTAAGGCATGCTAAAGATATAACATTTGCCAAATGGGGAAATAGTATTGCTGTAAGAATTCCAAGCGAAATTGCAAATGAATATAATATGTCTGCTGGAAAGCATGGAACATTAACAAAAGACAAAGAAGGAATTAAAATAATTCCGACTTAATAAAAACCACTTCTTGCCCTTTCTGTTTTCCTAGATGGCTCACTTTGTTCGCTTGAATGGAGAGAATTCCCTATATTCTAGTCTCGCTAACGCTCGAATTATTAGGAAACTTAAATTTAACTTGCTGCGCACCTCGTTGCACTCTCCTCCTTTCAGTCGTCGGGGCATTCAACAGAAATTTCCTTAAGTTCATTGCATTTAATCAATTTATTTATATTTTAAATACACTTTATCCTAAATGCCACTCGAAAATTTATTTTTTCAATCTGTGCTTCACACATTATCTTAATTTCTTAAGCCTTTCCACACCCTTAATTTTCACAATAAAGGCATAAATTTCTTTTGGAACTAGGTTTTTCCATGGTTTGTCATTTGCCATTCTTTCCCTTATAATGGTGCTGTTAATTCCCTTTACAAGTCTAATTTTCTTGATTTTAAAATTAAATTTCTTGAAGCATTCATAGGTCCATTTGTTGCCAGTATAAACAGCATCAAATTTTGGTAAATTATTTCTTACATAATCAACCCATTTTTTGTCATTGTATAAATCAGGAACGGGGTAAATTTTAAAATTTGTTATAGAATTATTTCTTAAAGTTTTCGTAATCATTGCTTTCCTTTCACTATAGCTAAAAGGATTTTCCAAAGTATTTTTTTCTTGAGAACTTCCAACTTCAATTATCACTTCATCAACTTCTTTCAGAATTTTTCTAATGTCCAGCAGGTGCGCTTTATGAAAAGGCTGGAACCTGCCGATGAATAGAGCTCGCTTCATAAAAGAAATATTATTTGAAGACATTTATAAAACTTGTCAGTGCATTCCAGCTACACTGCCCATTTCATACCATAGTATTGCTGTTCAAACCTTTGCCTAAGGTGCTTGTATTTTTTAGATATCTGCATTCCTCCTCGTGAAACCCTAGATAGAAAATTCTCGACAAGAAAGTACTGCAAATCTTCAGCTTTACTTGTTCCTCCCAAGATTTTTCCGTCAAGCAAATCAATATAATCAAGGGCTGAATTAAGCCTTTCGCCCATAACATTCAATTCAACGCTTCCATACGCCTGACTGCCATAGCCAAAAACATAATCAAGGAGCCTCCCTTCCAGCATTGAGTAATCAACTTTGGACGAGCCATGGGTAAGCGAAAAAATATCTTTGTGTATTCTTTCTCCAATGTGTTCCAGTTCTGCAATGTGCTCTAAAGGCAGGCCTACAACAGCTGCCTTTACTTGTGGAAAACTGATGCCCCTATAGTCACAATCAAGAAACCAGTATTGGCCAATGCGCTCTCTTGGCCTTACAAAAGGAAGAACCTTGCCCATGGACCAATTTGAAAAATATTTTTATTTAAAACCTTCTGACAATTTTATTCCAATCAGAATAATCATCCTTTAAACCTATTCGTAATTGGCATTCGCCACTCCATGCCATGAAATGAGCGCTCGGAGACTCGGATAAGCATTGCAGTTCTTCTTTTGTGCTCGTTTAATCTTATCCTATCAACAACATTTCCTACAATTTTTTTATTTAATCCTTTCTCAATAATTTCATTGGTTGACAAATCCTCTTCAATATACATTCTTAATATTTTATCGAGAACCTCATAAGACGCTCCAAGTTCTTTTTCTGCAGTCTGTGCAGGTATAAGCTCTGCAGTAGGTTTTTTATTTAATATAGGAAAAGGAACTCCAAGAAATTTGCCCATTTCAATGACTTCAGTTTTCCATAAGTCGCCGATAACAAGAATATCTGCTGCATTGTCTCCGTATTTAGTTGTGTATCCAAGGGCAATTTCAGATTTATCAGATGTGCCAATGACTAGCGCATTGCTGAGATTTGCAAAATAATATAGAACCATCATTCTTGACCTTGCCTTGGCATTAGCAAAGGAATAAATATCATTTTTTAATTTCAATTTACAATTAATTTTTTCAAGATTCTGAATGAAATCTTTTATTGAAACCATGTGATATTTAATTTTCAATTTTTTAGCTACTAGCTTTGCATCTTCTATGCTTTGTTTTGATGTAGTTCCATCATCAGGCATCAACAAGGCAGTCACATTTTTATTTCCCAATGATTTAACGGCCAAATAAGCGGCAACAGAGCTGTCTATCCCGCCGCTTAGCCCAATTACAGCTTTCTGGAAATTATTTTTTCTGAAGTAATCCTTAATCCCCAAAGTCAATGCATTGTAGACTTCTTTTATTTTCATTTTTTATTTAATTCTATTATTTTTCATTACTTTGTTTTTGCTATGTCTTAATGGATTTCAACATATATTAAATTTTACATATTCTTTCTAAGCGCATTATTTAAAATTATAACTTATACATTAACAATCAATAAATCTTCTTCAAAATCCTTGCATTTCTTGATGACTTTGCCGTCATTAAAATACATGCTGTGGCCATAAAAAACAATTCCATCCTGTGAACCGACTTGATTGACATAAATAATAGGAATTTTGTTTTCTTCCCATCTCTGTTTCAGAATATTTTCAATTGCTTCAATCTTACCTTTCCTGTAAGGTGAAGCAGAAATGTTTATGATTAATTCTGCTCCATTTTCTCTTTGCTTTTTTGTTGTTTCAGGAAACCAGATGTCTTCGCAAATGCTAACTCCTATTTTTTTACCATTAAACTCATAAATCGTTGATTCTCTGCCTTCCGTAAACCATCTTTTCTCGTCAAAAATAGTGTAGTTCGGCAGGAATACCTTCCGATGAATCTTAACAATCTGCTGGCCTTTGATTATTGCAGCGCTGTTGTAAATATTCCTATTTATTTTCTCAACGAACCCAAGAATTGCGATTTTATCTTTTGTATTTTGAACAATTTTTTCAAGGGCATTGACATTTTCTTTGATAAAATTATGCTTAAGCAGTAAGTCCTGCGGGCTGTACCCAGTTACAGAAAGCTCGGGAAAAACAACAATGTCTGCTTTTATTTTTTTTATTATTGAAATAATTTTCAGCGAGTTTCCTTCAATATCCCCCACAATTGGATTAATCTGCGCCAATGCAATTTTCATAGAAAGAATGTATTCCTAATTATTTAAAAATGTTTTTGATTATTGGGGGTATGGCACATATTTTGGCAATCTTGTAACTAAAGCTTGGTCTAGGTTGACGCCGTTTGAATTAAATAACCTTACATATGCTTGCACATCCCTTTTTTCCAGCGCCTCAAGAATCTTCAAGTATGTATTAAGAAAATCATGAACCTTATCTTTATAATCTATGTCTGCTGATTTGTTATGCACTTTGAATCCCTCAATTAGCTTGGATAATTCCTTATCAAGCTTTGCATAGGTTTCCTGTTGTATGCTTCCGCCAAGTTTCTTGGAAAGATCTTCCCACTTTGACTGATCGCCCTTTAATGCAACTTCCAATGAATTCAGCAATTCTTCACCATCTGCATTTTCAATTGCTTTTTTTACCCATGCAGAGAATGTCGGATTTTTCATTACATCTTGCAAAATAGGATTCAAACCATTTTGCGTCGCACCATTTTGAGAATATAAAGTAGCCGGGACAGATGCTAAAACAATCATAAAGGGAACATGATAAATTTTTGATGCCATATGTATACTAACAGCATACAATTTAAAAATGTTTTTGATTATGGAAAAGACAATTATGGAAATGCAGCATAAGATTTATAAACAAAATAATTATTCTTTTCTTATGGACGTCGCAATTCTTTATTCAGGCGGAAAGGACAGCACTTTTGCCATTCAATTCGCCAAAGACAAAGCCTGGAACATCAAATATTTGGTTTCTGTGAAGCCCACAAGAAACGACTGCTTTTTGTTTCATTATGCGACTGTTGAGCAGACAAAGGACTTGGCAGAAATGCTGCAGATTCCTCATTTCTACGTGAAGTGCAGAGTAGCTGACCCTATAAAAGAAGCTGATATTGTTAGGGAAGTTGTTGAGAAAAACCAAAAGAAACTAAGGGTTGATGCTGTTGTTCTTGGAGGCACAGGCTTGCAAGAGACCCAGCTGAGCAGCATACAACATGCACTTAGGCCATTAAATGTAGAAGCATTCGCCAGCCATGCAGGAGAAGAGCACGACTTGATCATGGATGAAATGCTTAAGAAAGGTTATGAAATTCTGGTAACGCAAATCGCTTCTGATGGATTAAAGGAATGGCTTGGGAAAAAAATAACAAAAGAAAACTTTGCACAGCTAAAAAAAGACTCATTAAAATACGGCTTCCACATTGGCTTTGAAGGCGGATATGCCGACACTTTGGTAACAGACTGCCCACTATTTTCAAAGAGGCTTGTTGTAGAAGATATGTCATTGATATTTGAAGACAATTATTGCGGGCATGTTGTAATAAACAAATACAGTATGAAAAATAAAGAAGGAAGGCAGGAATTAAAGCAGCGCAGAGGATTGTTCGCTGGGTTTTTGAGATGAATTGATTTTTATAACTGATTTGAAATTCTTATTCTATTATATCTCGTATAGAATCTCGTGCAGTTTTTGGTAAATTTGAATCCTTAAACAAATCATTGTAGTTAATTCCGTAATTTAAAAAATACTGCTGAATAATGATTACTAATCTTTCAACTTGTAATATTTGCCATGTTTGATCGCGAGCGTCAAATGACTTTCCGCCAACATTTTGTTTATAACTCCCATTTTGGAAGTTTCCTCTCAGAAAACCGGCCGTAATTTCGTCCAAAGAAAGAGCTAATCCATCTCGTAAAGTCCTGGTAATATCTAAAACAGTATCAAAATTTGATCCATCTTGATTAATACTTAAAGTGATTCTATGAGAAGGCAAATTCTGTTTCACCAATTTTAGTTCCAACGAATAGTTGTTTATTGGATTCTCATGCCAAGTATAAGTAGGAAAGAAGTAACTTCTTACAATATTCAGAAATTTCAACATCTTCACTGCAAATATTTATACTTAAACAATTTTCCCAAAGAAAGCTTTCCTGAACCGTTTGCCAGGATAACAACTAAACCTGCCAGTAGTACTAAAACAAATTCATATCCTCCATTATATAC
>JAHFQA010000034.1 GCA_023266475.1 Candidatus Woesearchaeota archaeon
TTTGAATTGTTTAATAAATTAAAAAGTGAAAGAGTTGTTTCTAGTGTTGTGGAATAAATTTATATTGGGAATTGATTTACATATATAAATGTTGGAAGATGTAATTCTGGTTAATGGAGCTTCTTCAGGACCTGAAGCCAATAAACATAACATACAGAAAACCAACATTAACTTCTTAAAAGAATTTCAGAAACATTTTTATTGTTCTTAAATTTCTTTTATTCTTATGAAAGTTGCAATGTATTACAGCAATAAAGATGTAAGAATTGAGGAAATGCAAGTCCCTAAAATTAGTGATGATGAGCTTCTTGTGAAAGTAATGGCTTCTGGAATTTGCGGAACTGATGTAATGGAATGGTACAGGATAAAAAAAGCGCCACTTGTCCTGGGGCATGAAATTAGCGGTGTAATTGCCGAAGCTGGTAAAAATATAAAAAATTTTAAAGCTGGCGACAGGGTTTTTGTAAGTCATCATGTTCCGTGCATGAAATGCCATTATTGCCTAAACAACCATCACACAGCATGCGAGACTCTGCACAAGACAAATTTTGATCCAGGGGGATTTTCAGAATATCTTAGAGTGCCAAAAATAAATACTGAGATTGGAACTTTCAAATTGCCAGATAATGTCTCATTTGAAGAAGGAACTTTTATCGAGCCGATTGGAACTGTTATACGGGCGCAAAGACTTGTAAATCTAAAACAAGATCAAACATTGTTGGTTATAGGAAGTGGAATTTCAGGACTGATGCATGTAAAACTTGCAAGATCAAAAAATATCAAAAAAATAATTGCTGTTGATATTAATGAATTTCGCTTGAATACAGCTAAAAGATTTGGTGCGGATTTTGCTTTTAATGCGAGGGAAGACATTGTTGAAAAAATAAAAAAAATAAATGACGGAAGATTAGCTGATTTGGTTATTGTATGCTCTGGAGCATTGAATGCTGCGAATTCTGCATTGCAATGCGTTGACAAAGGCGGCATAATACTCTTCTTTGCGGTTCCAAGGCCCGATGAGAAATTAGTAATTCCAATAAACGACTTCTGGAGAAATGAAGTGAAAGTTATGACTTCTTATGGCGCTGCCCCAAGTGACCTGAAAGAATCAATAGACATTCTAAAAAATAAAAAAATTAAAGTTGCTGATATGATATCCCACAGATTAAAATTTGATGAAATTCAGAAAGGATTTCAGCTTGTTGCAGAAGCGAAGGATTCTATTAAGGTGATTGTTGAGCCGAATAAATAAACCTTGGAAAATTTTTTTCATATTTTTTATTTAGAATTATCGCAAAGGCGCTTAATGCGCTATGAAGGCAACAGCTAAACAACAAAAACATAGTGCTTAAAGAAAATAAAACAATACTAAACTAAAATTTGGAAAACAATTTAAAATCCAATAAAGTTTGAGCAGTAAATAAATAACTTAAATAAAAACCAAATTGAAAAATAAAAATAATTAACCGCCAATCACTGAAGTTTTTATATCTTCTTGGCACTGGCATTCCGTATATTTTATTTTTGGAATAGTCTGCAATAATAATTTCTTTACGTTCTCTGCGTTTTGATGCATTATTTTCAAAACCATTTCAATATTGACATCTTTCTCAGTTGAGTGCCAGCAATCATAATCAGTTGACATTGCAATCACTGCATAGCAAATGCCAGCTTCACGCGCAAGAACAACTTCGGGAACCGTGCTCATATTGATAACATCAGCATTCCATTGACGAAACAGGTGGCTTTCTGCCTTTGTTGAAAATCTCGGTCCTTCTATTGTTATAACTGTTCCTTTTTTGTGATGCTCCAGCTTCATTTCCGCAGCTGACTCGGACAAAATTTTCCTTAATTTTGCACAGAAAGGCTCTGCCATTGGGATATGGCACACTTTATCTGAATCATAAAATGTTGATGCCCTTTTTGTCGTCCTGTCAATGAATTGATCGCAAAAAACCAAATGACCGGGCTTTATTTCTTCTCTCAAAGAGCCGCATGCTGTTGTAGCAATTATGTGAGTACATTTCTGCTCCTTCAAAGCCAATATATTTGCACGATAATTGACATTACTTGGCATTATGGTGTGTTTCTTCCCGTGCCTTGAAAGAATCACAACATCAATATCATTAATTCTTCCTGTTGTCAAAGAACTCGAAGGATCGCCAAATTTTGTATGTACATTCAATTCTTTAAAATCCTCCATTATTTTTGGGTCTTCAAGCCCAGAGCCGCCAATAATTCCGATTTTTATGATTTGAACCACCTAAAATTTATTTCGATTTTTTAAAATATTATTTAATTGATTTTTAAATTAAAAATTATTGAATACCCTTTACCTTTAATGGACTCTTAATTGCTTTGTCGCTTATAATTGCAGAGTTGCCAGATGGGTCCTCAATAATAATCTTCTGTTTTTCCTTTCCCCATGTTATGTTTAGTATTTTTTTTAAGAGATTTTTTGCCTTTTTCTTGTCCTCTTCACCTTCTTCCATTTCCCTTGCTGCCTCAATCTGGTACTTAACCCTGTTTAATATTCCTTCTATGTTTGTAACATAGCCTTGAGCAGCCGGTCCAGGGCTTATTGTTGCGAGATGGGGAAGTTTTACAGTTGCTTCAGAAGACTTGACAACCCTTACTTTCATATCATCTTCACTAGAAATTTTGAATTCATACTTTACAGGATCTTTCTGTTCAATAGATTCAATGTCAGCCTTGTGGTATTTGCAGTTGCTGCACGTCATGGAAAAAATGTAAACCTTGCCGAAATAAGGCACTTCAGTTTCCCTTTCAGTTAGGATTAATGATTTTTTGTGACACAATGGGCATGTCTCGTGCTCAATATCCTCTTGCAGGATTACATCTTTTGGCATAAAAGTGGTAGAAAATAATTTCTTTTTATAGTTTTCGGAAATTTTTTATGGAAACTTCAAAAAAATAGAATTTTTCGATATCTTTTGGTTTCTGTTTTATGCTAAATCTGAATTATAGAAACCAATTTAAATGGAATTAATAAACTGATCTCATGATTCATGAGCTGCAGCAAATATTCCATTCAATAACCAAGTCCTTGGAAGTTCTGTATGTTATTGAAGATATCAAGCCATGCGCAAGAATTCTAGTTTATGAGGATGATTTAAATAAAGTTATTGATTTTTTAGGCAAAAAGAGAATGCATTATTCTATATCTGATTTTAAAGTCATAAAGCAAAATATCCAAAGCGAATTTTATTCTGACAAATCAATAAAGGTTGAAAAAGATGACATTACAAAAGGATATTTTTTTGTTTATTTATCAAAAAAAATTGAAACTGCGGAAAGTGCGAAATTGATGGAATCTAAAAACAGCCATAAGGAGCTGGGGCTGATTTTAGGATATCCGGAGTGCTGCTGTAATTTTTTTGAAATGAATTTCAATAAACAGGATACAGACCTAACGCTAAAAATTTTGGAAAATTCTAATGGATATAAATTTCTCTTCTACACTAACATTGCAGCAAGGCATTTTGATATGTCTTTGCTGAGCCATTTTCCTCACAGCTTTGAATGTGTTCCGTCCATTAAAAATGCACAAAACAATTTGAAAATCATACAAAAGTATTCAAAGGAGCTTGCGCTCATGCTCTCGAGCTTGATGCAGAGCACAGTGATTTATACTCTCAATGAAGGAATTTTCCTATTGCGGAAATGTGAAAAAGTTGATGACTATTTTGTTTATTCAGATGTTTTAACAACTACAAAAAATAAACTGTATTATTTAATATCATCAAACAAAATGCTGCAGATCAATGGAAAAAATAATTTTATAATAAATGATATAAAAATAAGTGGCCCCCAATACGGAGTAATGGTTTTCATTTAGAGTATAGTGAAATTGGTGTGCCATTGATTGAAAAGCTTTCTTCTTTTTTTAATAACCTTGGATGAAAAAGATGCCCGTAATGAATAAGCTTTCCACCCATTTCCTTAAGCAGCTTTTTTTCAAGGCCCCTTTCAAAAGGCGCGTCTGGACTTGAAAACAATATGTCGTATTTTGAAAAATCATGCTGGAAAAAATCCTTGTTGTGAAACTTAATATTGTTGATTCCAAACTTCATTTGCATCTTAACTGCCTCATCGTGCAAAAACCCCTCAATCTCAACCCCTTCCGCACTTTTGCAGAACAAAGACGCAATTAGGACAACTTTGCCGTCTCCACTTCCGATGTCAAGAAAATTCTTGAACTTTTGAATTTCAAATCGCTTGAAGGCTTCGTAAACCTCGTCTGAGATTGAAGAATTCCAAAAGCCCAATTTCGTGCTCCACATTGGTAATCTTCCCTTTCTTAAAAGAGCTCTGTAGAAATTATCATATTCACTTTTAATTTGGAAAAAAGCTGCGTCTTCCATCATTTGCCCTTGGATTCAGATTTTATGCAATACTTACTTTAAATAATTTGTTGTTTTAAATTAAAACCCAAAAAAAACCAAAAAATATATATACAAGTTAGGTTGGATATAATATCCAATGGTGGTGCTTAGTGGTTGAAAAGACATTGGCAGATCGAATTTTAGATAATTTTTCTACAGTTAGTGTTAGGAAAACTACAGTCAAAGTGCCTAAATTAATCATTAAACCCAATGCCAATAGAAAATCAAAAAAGAAAAGAATAATTCTGAAATCAGGAAATGGCAGTAATTCCATTTCCTCTATTGTTAATTTATTCATAAAGAGTGCTTTTGAAAAAGCAAAAAAAGATAAAAAGGAAAAGCAGCCTTTGGAGGAAAAAAGCTATAAGGTAATACAAGAGGATTTTTCCTTGAATCTTAATGGTGGATACGGAACAATTTCCAGAAGCTATGGGAGTGCGCCTGCAAATTCTTATGTTGATTATGCGAAAATTTTCAGCTACTTGGGAAAATTCAGGGCAGGAAGCCCCTATGAACAAGTTGAGGGTCTTGAAGCCTTAAACAAGACATTGGAAAGCGGAAGCTTTACTTTAGTTGAAACAGAAAACATGAATAAAGGAGCTAGATACGTGAGACACTTTGGAGGCGGTAAAGATCTTAATCCATTATCTTATCTTAATCCCTTATCTTTGGTTCCAGTGGCAGGCATGAACTCTGGAGAATGGGAGCAATTTAAGATGTGGATGAAGTTGGAAAGTGTAATGTATTTGCTCAAAATATCTACTGCCTAAAAATAATTATCATTCGAGCCCTATCTCCTTCTTAAGCTTATAGAGGGCAGCTCTGCTTGCGTTTAGTAAATTAATAGCTTTTTCTCCTTCTGAAATATATTTCTCAGCAAAATTAATTCTTTCACCAATCTGGCCCACTCTCTTTTTATCTTCATCCGTAAGGCTGCCATATGTAGAGAGGGCCTTATCAAGTTTTTTAAGTTGGGAATAGGCTTCGTAAGTTTGCGCAATTGCCTTATAACTGGAAGTGCCTTTCCCAGGCAAAATTCTATTATCTTTTATTGCAGCACGTTCTATCCCTTCACCGCTTGCTTGGAACAGCTTTGAGATATCAACAGGCCTTTGCTCGGGCGCAATATCTTCGGCAATTTTCCCTATTTTCAATTCATGCATCGATTCTTTTATTAGCCTCTCTATCTCGTCAACTTCTTTCTTTTTAGATTCCTCCATTAATTTCAGCCGTCGAATCCTTTCTTCGGGAGCAAGCTTACTCAATTTCTTCTTGTCAAATGCCATATTCCTGTATCCTGCTATTGCCCTATTTAATTATTTTCCTTATATTAATTATAAAATGCCAAATTAAAACAATAATTATTTAAAATGAGTCTAAAGATTTGAATGAATGGAAACCAAAAAAATCAATGTTGGCGGCCAGGCAGTAATTGAAGGCATAATGATTAGGGGGCAAAAAAAATATGTTGTGGCTGTCAGAAAGAATAAAAATATAATAACAAAAGTTTGGGCTATTCCGGAGAAGAAGTATAAATTCTTAAAGTGGCCTATTATTCGAGGCTTTGTCAATCTTGTTGAAATGCTCATAATAGGAATTAAATCTCTAATGTGGTCTGCTGAACGAGCGTCTGGGCATAATGAGAAGGCAGGAAAAAACGAGATATTGTTCACAATTTTTTTATCATTAGGGTTTGTAATTTTATTTTTCATAGCCTTGCCATATTTTCTGACAAATTTGATAGGATTTACCGAGGAAAAACGACCAATCTTATTTAATGTTGTTGATGGTTTTATCAGAATACTTATTTTCTTGATTTATTTAGCCATAATCTCATTTATGAAGGATGTAAGAACTTTGTTTGAATATCACGGCGCTGAGCATAAGGCAATTCACTGCTACGAGAGAGGAAAAAAACTTAGCATACCAAATGTAAAAGAATATTCGACTTTGCATCCCAGATGCGGAACATCTTTCTTATTGATAGTTTTTATTGTTAGTGTTGTTATATTTACTTTGCTTCCACTAATAATTGTTCTTTATTACCCATCGTTTTTGTCTTTAAACGCTTGGCAAAGGAAAGCCATTTTATTTCCTCTAAGGATTATTCTTATTCCAATTGTAGCTGGAATGTCGTATGAAATATTAAAAATAAGTGATAAACAGCAGGAAAATTTTTTCTTTAGGCTAATAACAATACCTGGCTTGGCACTTCAAAAAATCACTACAAAAGAGCCGAGTTTTAGCCAAATTCAAGTTGCTATAACCTCATTAAGGCGCCTATTAGAAATTGAGTCAAAAAATAAATAAAATAATAAAAAAATTTACCTTCTTTTCCTCTTTCTGCCCCCTCTGGACATCTTGGCGCATGAAACATCGCCATGCTTGTCAATGAAGTACAAGTATCCACTTTTTTTCTTTACGCCGACTTTAGCCACAACATTGACCTTAGCCTTTCCTTTTTTTCTGCCCCCTCTGGACATCTTTGCCCTAGCTACATTTCCCCTCTTGTCGACAAAATACAGATACCCCTCCTGCTTTTTAACTCCAACTTTTGCTACTTTTTCAGCCATTTTAGATTTTACCTCCGCAATTTTTTAAGACGATGCAAAAACCCCACGTCTCATTTATCGATGACATAATTAAGGATATATTTAAAACTTTCGTTTTTACGACGAGCAATATAAAAAAGCAATTTAGCACTCAAACGGAAGCAAAATATTAATAAACAATACATGGATAGTTTTTTTATTCCATGAACACAAAGGAAAAGAGTGCCTTGAGGTCTAATGCGAAAAAGCTTCAGCCTATCCTAAGAATAGGGAAATCAGGGCTTACCGTAAGCGTTGTAAAGGAGATAGAAAAGCTGCTGGAAAAAAGAAATTTAGTTAAAATAAAATTATTAGGCTCTTCAATTACTAATGACGGAAAAATGGAGTTAATAAATAAAATTTCCCTAATCACTAATTCCGAACTTATAGATAATGTTGGAAATGTTTTCGTGATTTATAGAAAATAGTATTATGGCGTTTCATTATTTTTTTAAGTTTATCATGAATTATGTTTAGGTTAGCTTAATTTATATTGTTTATTTTAAATTCTTAATAATAACAATTAGGGGATAAATGTATTATACATCATAAATATAAATATTTATTATTGGATTGGAAATATTATAATTTAATAATAAATTTTCTTACAAAAATTTCTTATATATGGAAAAATTTTTATAGGATTTATATATTCTCTGAATAAAATGAAGGAATATCATGTTAGGAATCTTACAAGGAAACCTTTTTATTTTTTGGGTGCAACTGCATTAGCTCTAAATATAGGTTGCTCTCGTAAAGATGAGTCTCTTCCATATATCAGCCCAGTGGAGAGAGAAGCTGTGAGGGAAGCTGTAAATGGCCGCACCATGGAGCAATTTAGTGAGATGAATACTGTTGAGAGTTATATGGAACTGAGAAGAACAAGGCTCACAGAACGTTTATTAATGGGTGAACCCATTTTGATAGAAAAGTTAAAAAAGAATCCTCATGTGCTTACAGAAATAATTGAATATCTTCCAGAGGTGCATAAGTTTTTTGACCCTTTGTATTTTAATTCAAATACAATGTCCGTTATAGTAGATGAATTTGTTATGAGAATCCCAGGGGTAGAAAAACGAGTCGACCAAAGCGATGGAAGAACATATTATGGTATCCCAAATAAAAAATAATATTTATTTCACATTTCGTCAATCTTCCTGAGGTATTCCTTTATTCTGGAACTGATGCTCGGCAACAGAAATTTTTCAATCCTCTCCTCAAATATTTCATGCAAGCTTTCATGCTCCGTCATCCTGTAGGCATTGAGGCGTTTTTCTACAAGAAGCAAGTCCTTCAATCTCTTAAGCTGCCTTCTTATGTTGGATGATGCAATTCCCAGCATTGGCAGCTTAAATCTTTTTCTTTCCTCAATGACCTGGGAGCATATTTCATCGCTTGTCAGGTTTTCTTGCCTTTTTCCAGCCTTTATTAGAATATTCAGGACATCAACAATAACATCCCTTGAATCACCTGGCTGCAACAAGCCAATCGACAGGCATAATTTTCTTACGAGCTCCCTTTCACTCAGGTTTGCAGGCTTCTCATACCTTCTAAGGGTTATTTCTGCTAAAGGAACATCTCTGGAAATTGTTTTTTGTTTTGACATGATTAAAAACTTTAAGAATTAAGAAGTATTTATAGGTTTTGATTACATCTATTTATGGCCAATTATTAGTAATTCATCCTTATTCAACAAAGACAATCCTGTCTTTTTGCCTAAAATCTGAACTTCTACTATCTTCTGGGGGTTTTCAAGGTCAACTTTTTGCTTTTCGATAACATCTGTAAGCTGCATTATAAGCTCGGTCGTGTGCATACTGTCAAAATGCCTTTTGTGCAGGTCAAGTTTCCATTTTTCTGTTTTCTTAATGCCTTTCTGGAGCTTTTTGATTTCCTTTTGCATAACTTTGATGTTAGTAGCGACCCATTTTTCAATTGGAACCCAGTAAAATGTATGCTCGAACAGTCCCTTTCTGCTTTTTATTTTGCCTAAGACCTTTACTGCTTTCTTTGGATTTGCGACTCTGAGCATAAAGATACCATCAATGCTTGACTTCAGAAATTTAGCTTTTTGCTTAATTGCCTTCAAGGCCTTTTCAACCTCTTCCTTGGCGCTTCCTGAATGGGAAGGGTCGTGTGTAACAAGAAGATTTGCGTCTGGCATAATATCACCAAAATATATGGAAATTTAGGTATATAAATAATTTTCTAAATTTTATCAAAATGTATCTCAAATTCCTTATTTTTGACTTTTTCTTTGCTTATGAATTCGTGCTCCTTGCTTGGTTCAAGCTCTGAAACCCTGTATTGGGAAGCTCCAACTTTCTCCTTGATAACCAAATTCCACTCCCTGAGCATTTTCCTCAACTCGTCATCTGTCTTTATGAATAAGGATATATTGTCCGATTTCTGAAGTCCTGCTTTTTTTCTCAAAGCCTGTACCCTCCTCATTAACTCTCTGGCAAATCCTTCAGCCTCTAATTCATCAGTCATTTCCTTGTTCAAGTAAATGAACCCACTCTTCATCCCGTTTTCGACATAATTCATTGGCACCTCTCTTGTTACAATTAAATGCTCTTTAGCAATATTAACAATTTCTCCATTTATCTTGCATGAGTATTTCCCTTTCTCCTGTATTTGTTTTAGAACTGTTTCAGGGCTGTCAATGGTTAGCTGGGCGATTATTTTTGGCGCTTTATCGCCGAAATCAGGACCTATTTGCGAATAATCAGCCTTTATTTTTACCTTCACATTTGGCAATGAGTCTAAAATATTAACTTCCTTCACATTGACTTGCTTTTTTATTACCTCCCTTAATTTTTCAACAGAATCAATTACATTCTTGTCTGTGGTGGTTATAACTAATTCCTTCAGCGGCCACCTCACGCCCATTTGTATCTTTTCCCTTAATGCAAGCGCGCCCTGCATGATTTCGCCAACAGTTTCCATCGAGCTTTCCAGATCTTCATCTATTAACTCATTGTTATGCAATGGCCACATGAACAAGTGTATACTCTCCTCCTTAAGCTTGAATTGATGCTTTAGGTTCTGGTAGACAGCTTCTGTGATGAAAGGCGTAACTGGGGCAAGCAATTTTAAAGTCTCAAATAGCACATTATACACAGTATAAAGTACAATCTTTTTTTCCTGGTTATCTCCGGTAGCTGCCTTGCCCCTTGTTAATTGTATGTATATCCTGCTTAAATCCAGGAACAACTTCTCGACTTCTAAAGGCGTTTCATTCAGCTTGTAGTCGTCGAACAATTCTGTAACTTTTTTTATTGTTGAATTAAGCCTCGAGGATATGTAGCGCTCTTCAATATCAATATCAAATTTTTCCAGATCCAGTTCGGCTGGATTCACTTTGAGATTTTTTGCCATCTCTATAACAAATTTATGCAGATTCCAAAGAATTGTAAGATTCTTATGCTTAACCTTCATGTCATCAAAATTATAATTAATATCCACTCCAGGAGCTGTTCCACCTATCATATAATATCTTAATGTGTCTGCACCATATTCTATTATTACTTCCTGGGGCAAAATATAATTTCCAAGCGACTTGCTCATTTTTCTGCCTTGGGAATCATTGATAAATCCATGCATGTAAACTGCCTTGAATGATGCGTTATTCATTGCAATCATAGAAGCCACAAACAATAGATTAAACCAGCCCCTAATCTGGTCTATGCCTTCAAGAATGAGATCAGCAGGATAGAATTTCTCAAACATATCCTCTCTTTTTGGGTAATCCAAGCAATTCCATGAAGCAGAGCCGGCATCAATCCATACGTCCAACACATCTGGGATTCTTTCCTTGACGTTTCCACAATTACATTTTATTTTTACTTCATCTATCCACGGCTTGTGCAAATCCTCTGGAACCCTGCCCGCAAGTTTTTTTAATTCATCGACGGAGCCAACAACGATAAAATCATTGCAATGCCTGCATTTCCATATAGGCAAAGGAGTACCCCAATATCTTTGCCTTGTGATTCCATTATCCCTTAGATTGGCTATCCAATTGTCGAAATTTCTTGCCCCTGCTGAGTCTGGAACCCATTTAATGTTTTTGTTCAGAATTCTCATTCTATCCCTTAAGTCTTCAACCTTAAAAAACCACTGCGTTGTTGTCCTAAAGATTACGGGATTTTTGCAGCGCCAGCAATGCGCATAATCATGGTCTATTTTTGCCTGCGCAACAATAAATCCTGTTTCCTTAAGCATTTCAATTATTTTCTTGTCGTCAGTTTTAGCGGTTAATCCCTTAAAAATGCCGCTTGTATCATCAAAAACCCCCCTTTCAGTCAATGTATTAAAAGGGGGAATGTTATTTCTGTGGCCAATTTCATAATCTTCAGGGCCGCAGCCAGGCGCCATATGGACTAAGCCAGAGCCTGAGTTAGTATCAACATATTCCTCGCTGAGAACAACAGTATGCACTTTTGGATGGTTCTTTTTCAATTCTTTGAGCTGCTGCAATTCATTTTGAAATGGACGTGAATATTCGATTCCAATCAATTCATTTCCCTTTAATTCTTCTGTAACAGAGAATTGCTTTCCTGCAATTCCATTTATCAAACCTTCTGATAATGATTTGGCGACAATCCAAATTTCATGCCCTACCTTTGCTTTCACATAATCTATATCTGGATGCACCATGACTCCCAAGTTAAATGGAATTGTCCAAGGTGTTGTAGTCCAGATAATTAAGAACTCATCTTGCATGTCCTTAATAGGGAATTTTACAAAAATTGAATCATCGTTTATTTTCTCATAAAGAAGCTCGTGCTTTGCAAGCGATGTTCCGCATGAAGCGCACCAATGCATTGTTTTTTCCCCCTCGTAAAGGCGGTTGTTTTGGTAAGCCTTCTTCATCAGCCACCACTCGCCTTCAATGAAGCTGTTCTGAATGGATTGGTAGGCGTTTTCAAAATCCATCCACGTGCCTATTCTTCTGAAATCATTGTTCATAGACAGCATATTTGCTATGGCAAATTCCCTGCACGCATTTATGAAATTGGCAATACCATAATTTGGGATTTCATCCTTGTGCTTTAGTCCAAGATTTTTTTCAACAGCCTGTTCGGTCGGAAGCCCATGCATATCATAACCAGCCCTGTCCCAAACATCAAATCCCTTCATTCTCTTATATCTCAAAATGCTGTCTTTCAATGCCTTGTTCCATGCAGTGCCAAGATGAACCTTTCCAGAAGTATAAGGCGGCCCATCCAGAAAATAGAACTTTTGCCTGTTTAGATTTCTTTCCTTTGCCTTTTCATAGATCCTGTGCTTTTTCCAGAATTCCAGAATCTCTGGTTCCAGCCTTGTCGCATCATACTTTTCAATCATTTTATTTCAGTTTCGGTTATTTTAATATTTTTTTAGATTAAATATCCTTATTTTGTTGCTTTATTCAACTGCTCAATTATTAATGGATTTTATGCTTCTTGCTGTTTAAAGCAGAGCTGCATTAAAATTTTTTTGCCATTGTTTTTGCAATTAAAATAATCTGCATATTTTCGCTCATGATTTTCATTTGGCGTTTCAAATTTAATGCAATTTACTATTCATTTTCAAGTTTCTTATTTAAACTTTTTCAGAAAAACCCTTCAAGTCTTGTCTGCTCTTTTGTTTCAAGCAAGTCTTCTTTTTTATAGCCTAAAACATTGAAGATTCTCTCGACTGCTGGAACTACCTGATTATTTACATAATAATCGGCGTCATATTCGCCTTCTTTTACTTCCTCTGGGATTCTTGACCTGTTCCTTATAATATCATTTCCTTGCGTTACTATATATCGTATGATTGAGCCGGCTCCAATTTTTTTTCCCTTGTTCTTCAGCCTTTGGGCAACTGCGACATGAGGCCCCTTTGCAGCATAATCCAGGATTTCTTTTTGAAGCTGGGTGTGGATTATAACTTTTGCCAGCGGTATTTTTTTATTTCTCAAGTCGTTAATAATGTTTTTTACGTAATCAAAGGCTTTCTTAATATCATGCTCGCGCAATATTATCTCAAGGACATTCTCCTGAGCGTCTTTTGCTATTAAAGACCAGTTTCTCCTTACTGTCTCGAATCCTTTTATTTTCAATGTGCCATGTTCAGAAATCAAGGCGTATTTTTTCTTGGCGCCAAACGGGCCAATTTTTGCAGACACAAATATACCAGATGGGTAAAATCCTTCGTATTCAAGCTCCATAATGCCTGGCAGCTCGGAGTTTATTGATTCTGCAAATCTCTCAGTATCTTTTTTTGATTTGCCATCGAGAGTTAAAAAAACGCTATCCGTGTCGCTGTACAAAACAATAAATCCTTCTTTTTGCGCTTTGTCAATGACTTTATGAATATAAAACCTGCCCCATGCTGTCACGCTTCTTGCGCACTCTATTGAGTACCACCTTGCTCCAAAAAAGCCCAAATAGCCATAGAATGAGTTTGCCAGCAATTTCAGGCTGTTCTGCCTTGCGTCAAGAAATGCAAATTTTTCGTCATACTCCTCTTTGATTATTTCCTTGATTCGCATCCTTCTTGATATTAAATCGCCAATTAAGGTTGGAATAAATCCACTCTTCTTTGCGCAGAACCAATATCTTTCATTTCCATCTTCGATGGACTTTGAAGTTTCTTTGCAGCAGGAACAATTAATTGTATCAGGGCCAATGTTGTGAGAGCTTAGAATTGTCGGATAAAGGCTTCTAAAATCAAATACAACAATGTCTTTGTACAGGCCTGGCTTTGGCTCGAATACAAAAGCGCCTTGGTATGTATTAAACCTTCTTTTCTGCACTTCATTATAATTAGGCTTGTTTGCAGCAATCTCATTGAAATTAGGCGCTTGCCTCATTATGTACCATTCAACCAGCTGCGAGAAGCCCATCCTGTTGACGTCGTAAATTGAAATGCCAACTATTTTGACTAATTCAATTATGGTTGGCAGCATTTTCACAGCCAGGCTATAAGTCAAATATGAATCATGCATGCAGTATTGGCAGAATCTTTCCAAATCCTGGTTATTGCTGTCCCAGGCATTAGGAAGCTCCGCAAGTGATACATCCTGCTTTTTCTCATCAAGAAGTTCAGAGGCAACTGCATTCAAGTCATAATAGTAAGTTTCCAAAGTATCTCCCATGACCCTTTTTATGAATTTAAAAATATCGAGGTGAGTTATTCCATTTATTGAAATTGTATTCTCCCTTCCGGTTTTTGCTTTTAATTCAGAAAAATCAAGGCCAATATCCAACTTTATTTTGTGAATGTCAGCTCTTGTCTTCAAATATGGCAAATCAAAACCATCAGAAAAATAGCCTGTTAAAATATCAGGCTTGTAATCGTTAATAGTTTCCTTGAATTTCTCTATTAACTGCTGTTCATTGTCGACGAATTCAATGTGGTTTGAGTTTGTTTTGAACTTCTTCCATACAAAAACTTTTTTAAAATTTTCTCCGTGAAATGACAGCATTATTACGGGGTTTTTCTCGGCGTCAATTGCAAAATCAAAGGGGCTGTATGTTTCAATGTCAAATGCCAGGACTCTTGGATTGTGCAAAGTGTCGCTGCTTACTTGGCTTATGCTGCTTGCTTTCAAAACAGGAACCTTCGACTTTTGGCTTATAAATTCGC
>JAHFQA010000002.1:0-18982 GCA_023266475.1 Candidatus Woesearchaeota archaeon
TAATAAACCTTTTTTGTTTCTGTGTGTTTATGGGTGGTTATAGGATTTTGGGCGGGAAAGTTGTCATTGGCTTAGCAGAGAAAGTCAACATAGATTATTCTAATGGAAAAAAGGCAGTTATTGCAAAGATAGACACAGGAGCTACAAAAAGCTCCATTGACACCAACCTTGCAGCTGAATTAAGGCTCGGCCCTGTTATAAAATCAAAGCTTGTCAAGTCTGCCCATGGCTCAAAATTAAGGCCGATAATAGAAGCATCAATTGAGCTGGCAGGTAAAAGAATAAAATCAGAGTTTACGTTGGCAGACAGGGCACATATGAAATACAGGATTTTGATCGGGCAAAATATATTAAAAGATGGATTTTTGATTGATCCAACTAAATAATACAATCAATAAGTAAAATTGCAATCTTGAATAAACTGATTTAATAAAATTCAATCAGTCGCCTCGAAATGATTAATATATCAGTGAATACATAGGCGAGCCCGAACGTGTGGCGGGCAGTGAGGGCGAGCACAATTATTTGTGCCGAAGGCACGGATTGAAACAAAATATTGTATATAATTATTTAATTGAAAATGAAATCAGCCGTAATGTCACTTGGAAGCAAGAGTTCGTTGATGATAATTGAAGCAATGAAAAGCTATTTTGACAGCGTTGACAATATTGACTTACGAGATGTCGAAGTTAATCTCGGCGTTGGAAAACTGAATGTGCTTTATGAAGGAAATCAGCTGCCGCAATATAGCTGCATTTATGCAAGGGGCTCCTTTAGGTATGCACCTTTGTTGAGGTCCGTAACAAGAACATTGTATAGGAATTCCTACATGCCTATAAAGCCGGAAACTTTTACTTTGGGGCATGACAAGCTGTTAACGCATCTTGCACTGCAGCACTTTAATATCCCTATGCCAACTACTTACCTTGCATCTTCCACAAGGGCTGCTAAAAAAGTTTTGAATGAAGTCACGTATCCAATTGTTTTAAAATTTCCGCACGGAACGCAAGGCAAGGGTGTCATGTTCGCAGAAAGCTATGCAGCAGCCTCCTCAATGCTTGATGCTTTAATAGCTCTGAAGCAGCCATTCTTGATTCAGGAATATATTGAGACAGGCGGAGTAGACATTAGGGCATTTGTAATCGGCGACAAAGTTGTTGCATCAATGAAAAGAAAGGCTATAAGGGGGGAAATGAGGGCCAATATTCACGCAGGCGGAACAGGGGAAGCGTGCATTCTTGACCAAAACACAAAAAGAATTGCAGTTGACACAGCTGCTTCAATCGGAGCTGACATCTGCGCCGTTGACATTCTTGAAAGCCCGAAAGGTCCGATGATAATTGAAGCAAATCTATCGCCTGGAGTCCAAGGAATAACAAAGGCAACAAGCATAAACATTGCCGACAAAATTGCGAAATATTTGTTTGAGAAATCTGAGATATTTTCCGCAAGGGACAGGGACGAGGCAACTTTAAAAATATTTGAAGACCTTGGCTTAAGCGGAGAGACCGCGCAGCAGATAATAACTAATCTTGATTTCAGGGCTTCAAGAATTCTTTTGCCGAAGATTGTGACCGACATTGCCCAATTTGGAGAAAAAGATGAAGTTGTTTTGAAGGTTGAGAAAGGGAAATTAGTTGTTGAGAAGATTTAAAAATGCTAAAATTTTTATCAGCATTGGAACAACAAATAATTTTAGAAGAGAATTGTAAGATTAGTTCGTGAAAGTTTAGACAATGCGCAAGGTCGGCCTAGAGCGAGATTTGTTAAAATTAAAAAAATATCACATGGGCTTCCAGCCATGAATGTTTCAATATATCTGGGACGTTTAGATGCTAGCGAAGTTATGAGATACGAAGTTACAATTCAAAAAACTCCAGGGAAGTCAGTTGTTCTCGGCATAACAGAAACTTTAGGAAATGGGCAGTATTTTGCTATAAATCAGGAAACAAATACGTCAGTTGAAAAAGGACTGCGGGATTTTGGCTATTCTCAGTTAAATATTGGAAGCAGGTCATATTTTAGGAAGGAAATAAAACTAAATAGCTGATTAATTTAAAAATTATCCTGAGAAGATTTAAATACTGAGTTCTGTTATTAGATTTAAAGAGGTTCTTGTAGTATTTTAAATATTAATATTTGTAAATAAATTATGATGGAAATAGGAAAATTAGAATTAATTATTGGAACATTGGCAATTGCTTTAGGTTAAGGGGGTATTGGAAATTTTGCTTGTAATTCAGAAGATTCCAAAGGCTCAAGGGAATATTTTATGAATAATTCAAATAATTTTACATTCCTTGACAATAAGTATAATCTTGACACAGGGCTTTGACCAAGGCTGAATGAAAATCTAAGAAGAAGACGGCATATTCCGGAAATTTTTGAATTTAGCATTCCGAGTTTGGAAGAAAGATACACGAGGATAAAATCGGCATCATAAAATATGTGATTGCATAGTTGCCAATGATTTTATAATAAAATTTAAAAGCTGCCGGACGAAACGAATTATATGGAAAGAAAAACTTTAACTTATTTGGGATTGACTGCGGCTGCTGGTTTTCTTGCAGTTGCATTATTGAAAGATAATATTAGGGATTTTGATTATACTGGCTTCTTCCATTTGGACAAACGTTTTTATTCTGGAAATAGCGAAGGGCACGCTGCAACAATTGATGACTTAGTTCTAAGTAATAAACCTATGATACAAAGACCGAAATCACAGACAGAGTCTTCAAGTTCAGGACAAAATAATAATGCTTATCAAGGGGGCTTTTATGCAAAGGGGCAAAAAGTTGATGATATATTATCAGTATCTATTAGAACTAATCTTCAGAATTTTATCCAAGATTTCTATCGAATGAAACCAGATTTAGATAGGTGGCATTTTTTTATCAGTAATTTGTCAAATATAGCTATTCAGGATAGCAATGACAATGCAAACCGAGGAAATGGTGATACTTATGTTAAAGCAAAATATTTTTTTAATGATAGTGATATAATATTACAAGTATCAGCACGTAGAATTCCCTTTAATGAAAAAGCCGTATCATATAATGTAGAGTTTATTGATCCAAAAGACTTAAAATATTATCAACAATCAAATTCTAGAATCGATATTAGTTTTACATTTTGTGAAGAAAATGGAACAATATTGGAAGCATTTGGTAGTATTTACACTACTCTTGACCCTATACCAATGATATCTCCAACGGTGGTAGGTCATGAATATGTTATAGAAAAAGGCACCACTTCATTAAGTCCTATAATATATAATTCTAAAAGAGTACCACTGTTTTACCGATTATCTCCAATAATTACTCAAGGTTTTGACTTTAGTCCATATTATAAGTGGTTATCAAAATTAAAATGGCTTGAAAAATATCTACCCGAAAATATTGTGAAATAAGAGTCTTATCACAACTAATTCAAACTGTATAAAAGTTTATTCACCAAAACCTTTATATATTAGTTATATCTTATATCTAATTATTATATTGCTAATATAACTAAAATGATCGTATCAAAAACAAGAAAATGGGGAAGCTCTTTGGGAGTCGTCATACCTAAAGATGTCGTTAAAGAGCTTAAATTGAAGGAAGATCAGGACGTTATAATAGATATAAAACCAAAAGATAACCCTTTGAAAGAGCTTTTTGGCTCGGTAAAATTAAGCAGGCCGACGGAGCAACTACTAAAAGAAGTTAGAGGAAAAGAAAGCAAATACATTTAAGATGTTCTACCTAGACACCTATGCACTGGCTGAAATTGGAGATGGAAATCCAAAATTCATGGAATTGCTAAACAAAGAATTTGTTATAACTGACTTAACCTTGGCAGAATACTATTCTGTCTTATACAGGGACGGCAAAGAGGACAAGGCAATTTACTGGCACAGCAGATTAGCATCTTTTTGCAAGCCAGTAAGTAGAAACATTTTAATCAACGCATTAAAATACAGGATTGACAACAAAAAAGGAGATTTATCAATTTTTGATTGTATTGGTTATATTTATGCTTTAGAGAATAACATTAAATTTGTGACTGGAGATAGGGCATTTAAAAGTAAGGAAGGCGTAATATTTATATCAAAATAATAAGTTTTACTTAAAATTGCGAGACTGTCAAAAAGGTTGAGAAAGGGAAATTAGTTGTTGAGAAGATTTAAATACCGATTTCTGTTTTTAGGTATAAAAGAGGTTCTTGAAGTATTTTGAATTTTAATAATTTAAAATGAAAATAGGAAGATTAGAGTTAATTATTGGAACATTGGCAATTGCTTTAGGTTTAGGAGGTATTGGAAATTTTGCCTGCAGGCGAAATTATCTGAATTATTTTCATTCATCCACAGCTGGAAACGTGCAAGAATCAAAAAAGGGATTAAGCAACAATGCACGCGCTGAGCCTTTTACTCAACATGCAGATTATTATTTTGTTCCAAACATTGTAAACCAAAAAGGCTTATCAACAACAGAAGACAGGGGAATAGCAGAACTTTTGTACATGACAAAATCCATATCAACTGATCCTGATATTAATTATCTGCATGATACCTTAACGTTGCTGGCAGCAAATGCAAAACTTGAAGGCAAATGTGATTATGAGGGTCCTGAAGTCCTTTCAGCTCGTTTTGGATTTGAGAAAAGCCCAATTAAGGGCAATATTAATTTTTACCCTGATAAATACCAAATTTATATTATTTCTGAAGCAATTGATGAGGGTGATCCTAATCCTGATATAGATAAGAGAAAACATGATATCATTTACCTGCAAATTGAGGCATCCGTCAGCAATGGTAAAATAACAAATTTTAAAGGGTCTGTTGATCTTTCGCCGAAAGACAAGTTCAAAGGAAAAGAAGAAATGGGCTGCGCTTATGAATCTATGGGAGACCAGATAAAGTTGCGGGGTTATGTGCTAGAAAATAATAAGCAAAGTCCTGACAATAGCAAATATAGAACAATTTTTACCGTTAATAAGTCTATAACGGAGCGTTTTTTGAATCCATATTATCATTGGTTAAGTTTTTTACAACATAATTGCAATCCAAAAGATATAGCACCATACTCAGAATAAGCAGATAATTTAAAAAAGAGGGTCTTGTAAAATGTTTCAAATACTAGAAGCGCTGGTCACATCTTTGAAAAGGGAAAGGCAATTTTCGTCGGAAAAGAAAAAGATAGTTAGCGCTATAGGGGATGGACTTTATCAATCTGGAGCTATGCCTAAATTACGTGCTTTTGATGTGCAGCCAACTGGCATGCTGCATACTCCAGGCGCGATTTTTGTACTTGACAGAGATTATCCACTCAGAAGTACCATTAAATACTATTTAGAGGTTGGATCAAACCCTGAAGGAAGGAAAAATCTATTAAGGATAGAAGAAATCCAAAATACAGGTCATTTTTTCGGAATAGATGAAAAGATAGCCCAATATGTAGAAGAAAAGTTATGGGATATTGGCTATCGGAGATTTGCATTTGACAATTTAACATATTACCTTAAAGAATTACCAATAGGTTAAAAATATGAATTAAATATTTTGAGAAAAAATGGATAAAAAAAATATACTAATTGTGGGTCTTGCGTCTGTAATTGCTGTTGGAACAATTGGTTACATGAACCAACCAGCTAACTATAGGTATGAAAATCCCTTTTCTGCCAGCAGAAAACATGAAAAATACAGTTACAATCCAGGAGCTTTTGGCCCAACAAAGAATGAACCTTCTTTCCTTGATAGACTCTTGAATGATCCGCGCGCTATAAGCAAGAGGGCTCATACAACAATAAATAAAGCAGAGCCACAAATTGAGACTCAAAAAATTGAACCTCAAAAAGACTATTTTGATTACTACGACCTGGTGGGTGAGATTCTTGAATCTGAACGTGATATCCACACCGATATGAAAAAATTAGAATCATTGCTTGAATCGATTGCGAAAAATGCACAGGTGGATCAGTTTTATGCAATAAATCTTGAGGTAGGATCGACGCTGGGAAAACTAATAATTCCTGCTGAGAAGCCTAAGATGCATTTTTCGACGTATGATGGCGGCGCGCTGATAGGAATTCACAGAGATGGTTATACGGACAAAGGGAATACCATATCTATAATTTACAATTCAGATAATATAAAAATTTTGATATATAATTCACTAACTGAACAGCAATCGCCTTTTCAACCATTTGATCTTGTAATATCAGAAAAAGGTGTGGCAATCGACGATTTTTTAGATGTTATTCAGAATAGGGAACCTAAAGTCTTAATGCTTTTAAGTGAGGTAAATTTAGTTCCATTTGCTGATTTGTACCGTAAATTAAGGAAAGCTCACGAATGGATATCCCAATTGCCTAAAACTTCAGGTCCTATTAATGAGATAATAAAAATGTTTTTTAGTGAACCCGGCAAAGCCGGAATTGGAAAATCTTAAATTTTTTTAGCCTTTGCTTAAAGTTTCAATCAAAATTTTAAGCATAAAAATTTCTTAGCACTATCGGCGTAAATATTGTTGTCAGCAGGCTCATTAAAACCAATGAAACATAAATACTTTGCCCAATAAGGCCTGTATTTATCCCAATCAATGCAACAATCATCGCAACTTCTCCTCTTGGAGCCATGCCAAACCCAATAATAGCTGAATCCTTATGGGACATACCCTGAAGCCTTGCAGGAATATAGCAGCCAATAACCTTGGTTAGCACAGCAACAATCGTCAAAGCAATTAAAAACCATATTACACTTGGTGTTAATGAATGAAAATCCGCTATTATGCCAAGTGAAACAAAAAATATCGAGGCAAATATTATATGGAGATATTCAGCACCTTCTTTGTAGCTCCTGCTGCGTGTTATTACAGCGCTCTCAAGAGAAACTCCTGCAATAAATGCCCCCACGATTGCTGAAAGCTGCATTAATTCTGCTGCCATTGCATAGAAAAAAGCCATCATCATTGCAAAGATGAAAACAAACTCAGGAAATTTCTTCGCAATTTTTGTTTTGTCTAATTTTTCAAGCAGCCTGCTCAGGAATTTTGAGCCGATGTAAGCGCCAATAGCCAAAAATGCCAATGCCTTGATAAAAATAAAAACAATCGACATTGCTGAAAATGTCCCTAGTACTAACTGCTTAGAAAATGAAAGCGCCAGAAGCCCAAGTACATCATCAATTACAGCTGCGCCAATAATTGCCCTCGCAGCATCTGTTTGCAATTTTCCCATCTCCTTCAAGACATTTGCAGTTATAGCAATGCTTGTGGCAGTCAACGCAGTGCCAGCAAAAACAGCGCTCCCAAAACCATATCCAAAAAATTTGGCAGTATAAAACCCGCCAGCCCAAGGCACAATTATGCCAATCAAGGCAATGACACCATACTTAAAATTAAATATGTCCTTTAGCTTGAATTCTAGACCTATTACAAATAGCAATATTACTGCGCCTAAATGTGCTACGCTCTTAACAAAATCAGTATAAGTTATCAAGCCAAGCAAACTCGGGCCAATAATCAATCCAAACAAAATTTCACCGATGACAGCAGATTGGTTAATTCTTGATGCAAGAAGATAGCCCGCAAGCGCTACAAAAAGCAAAAGGCTCATCTGGAATTCAATTGTTGATGCTAATCCTTCAAACATAATATTTTTTTATATAGCAACATTATAAATTTTTTGCTAGGGTAATTTGATTTTGAGATTTTCAACAAGGCAGCTGGCTATGCAAAATCTTTATAAATATGGCAGAATTTGCAAAATTATGGCAACTCAGCTAAAATATGCAAGAGATGGCAGCATAACAAAAGAGATGAAGTTTGTTGCTGAAAATGAGAATGTCGATACCGAATGGCTGCGAAGTGAAATTTCTAATGGCACAATTATAATTCCTGCAAACATAAATCATAAAAAACTTAATCCAATTGGAATTGGGCGTGGCTTAAGAACAAAAATAAATGCAAATATCGGTGCTTCTAAAATAAGGGCCAGCATTAATGAAGAATTGAAAAAACTGGAGTACTGCATTAAGTACGGCGCAGACACAGCAATGGATTTAAGCACTGGCGGCAATCTAAATGTAATAAGGCAGAGCATTATTGACTGCTCGCCAATCCCAATAGGAACTGTTCCAACGTATCAGGTTGTTGAAAATTCAAACGGAAAAATTGAAGACATTAAGGCAGAAGACTGGCTGGATGCAATTGATTTGCAGGCAAAGCAGGGCGTTGACTACATGACTATACATGCAGGAATATTAAGAAGAACATTGCCTTTGGTGAAAAGCAGGATTACAGGAGTTGTTTCAAGAGGCGGAGCGATTCTGGCGCGATGGATGATTGAAAATAGGAGAGAAAATCCTCTTTACACCCAGTTCGACCAGATTTGTGACATCTTCGAGGAGCATGACGTTACCTTTTCCCTTGGAGATTCGTTAAGGCCAGGAAGTTTGCATGATGCAACTGATAAAGCTCAAATTGAGGAATTAAAAATTCTCGGCGGATTGACTTTAAAGGCATGGAAAAGAAATTGCCAGGTTATGATTGAAGGCCCTGGACACATTCCACTGCATCAGATTAAATTAAATGTTGAATTGCAGAAAAAATATTGCCATGGCGCGCCATTTTATGTTTTAGGTCCATTAGTCACTGATATTGCGCCAGGATACGACCACATAACATCGGCAATTGGCGCGGCAGTTGCCGGTCAGCACGGCGCTGATTATCTTTGTTACGTAACACCAGCAGAACACTTGGGACTGCCGGGCCCAGAGGAAGTCAAGCAAGGCATCATAGCATATAAAATAGCAGCTCACGCTGCAGATATAGCAAAAGGCATTCCAAATGCAAGAGACAGGGACGATGAATTGAGCAAAGCAAGATTTGACTTTGACTGGGAAAAACAATTTGAGTTGTCTCTTGATCCAGAAACTGCAAGAAAAATAAGAAGCGACCTCGGAATTGAAGCTGATTTCTGCTCAATGTGCGGCCCAGATTACTGCAGCATGAGGAACTTCCACAAGGCAATAGGCGAGATGACTTTCAACGAAAAAAGAAGAGAGGAAAGAAAAAGGAAATTAAAGAAGATGGAGAAGGAAAGGCTTATTTAAATTCTAGTTGTTTATGGATAAAATATCAATCAACTGGATTAATGAAAAATTTCTTTATGAATCAGAAATTAAAAAAATAAATAAAATGTTTCTGAATGCAATACCATACCCAAACTTTGCCTTAGATAATTTCTTCAACGAAAATAAATTATTAAAATTAAAAAAAGAAATTTTGATGGAGAAATTCGAGAAAATAGATAAAGACTTGTTTTCCATGTCGCACACAAAGGATTTAGTATCCTCAAAAAATTTATTGCTACAGGAATTTTACAATTTGCTGTCCTCGCAGGATTTTATTAAGTTACTGCAAAAACTAACTGGTGAAAATTTATCCCTAAAAATTGACATGCAGTCGCATAGAATGGTTCTAGGAAATTATCTATTGTTCCATGATGATGTAGTTGAAGGCAGAAAAATAGCTTATATTGTTTATCTGGAATCTTTAAAAAGCAGAGATGGTGGTGCATTAAGGTTATATAATATAAGAAATCCGTTAAATCCAATAAAAAAAATAATCCCAAAATTCAATACTTTTGCCTGCTTCAAGGTTTCAAGCAAGTCAATGCATGATGTCGAAGAGATTAAAACTAACAGACAAAGGCTAACAATTGGCGGCTGGTTTTATGGCAATTAATACGTTATATTTGGACAAAGGAGTCTTGAAAAGTGCAATGAATATATTTAATAATCAAAGTCCAAGGAATATTAGGCTAGAAAAATTCTTTCAGCCCGCAATCTTTAATATTCTTCAAAATAAATTGCTTCAGACAAAGTATAAATTAAAATTTCACCCGTATAAACATAAATTTTTTACAGCAAAATCAAAGGAAATTAATTCATTTCTTAACGGAAGGTATTTTAAAGAGATTGTTGAAAATATAATGGGGGTTAAGAACTATAAAATTACTTATGAAATTAGAAAATTTGAGCCTGGAAATTATACCCTGCTGCACGATGCTGAAAAAGAAAAGCTGGGAATTGATTTTATTATTGACTTTTCAAAATCCAATAAAAATTTTGGCGGCTATACAATATATCTGACAGAGACAGAAGAATTGCTGCAGTTGATTCCATCTCCAAACACGATTTCATTTGTTGAAAAAAATAAAAAGGTTATGAAATACACAAAATATGTGCAGCACAAGCAGAAATATCCGATTATATTAGTGGTTGGGCAAATTCAGATTTAATGCATAAAATTGTAAGAAATTTTAAATAGTGTTAATACATTCCACATGGAATGGTACATCCCGCAAATGGTCAAATACCCACTCATCTAACAGGAGCACTGGAATGGAATTCGGCTCCAACTAGAATCTCGGGCCTTCTAGGCGACTTTGAAATTAGAAATTTTCCTGGTTTTCATTTTAACTATTTGAGCCTCTCCTTATACATTCAGCCAGGAGGAGAAATAACAGAGTGTTTTGCGGTTATTACGAATTCAAAAGCTAAAAGTGCCATATCTATTGACGCTTCATCTATAGACGATATGCTCTTAGCGCTTGAAGATGCAAAAAAAACATCAAGTGTTGTGAATGTTGAGGGTGATTTTGAGGGCGCTGAATATTTTAGAATGCAATATCCTCCCCGCCATTTTATCATGGAAAGACTCATTACAGGGGGAAAAGAAATAGAGTTCTAAACTCCCCGTATAATAATTATGATTAAATTTTTATCTAAAGATTATTTTCTTCATGTCAAAATTAAATTCTGGTTCCTCAGTAAACTTTATAAATCACGTTTATTTCTTCGACGTAATCTGAGAAGATTAATTTTTAGGAGGGCAAATAAAATGAGTGTCACAATCGAATTGAAGGGAAAAAATGCAATAGTCTTTGGAATTGCTAATGACAAAAGCATTGCATGGCACATTGCTAAAAGACTAAATGATGCTGGATGCAGGATTGCTGCTGCCTATCAGGAAAGAGTTGAGCAATTATTCATGCCTTTGATGAAGGAGTTAAATAATCCAATTTATGCAAAATGCGACGTAGTAAGCGACGAATTGCTGGATTCTTTTTTCAAGAAAGTTAAGGATGAATTTGGGGAAGTTGATTTCTTAATTCATAGCATTGCATTTGCCAAAAGAGAGCATCTTCAAGGCAAATTCATGAACATTGACAGAAGAGGCTATCAAGTTGCCCATGAGGTGAGCGCTTTTTCTTTGGCAGAATTGACAAGAAGGACTGTTCCAATTATGAAGAACGGCGGCTCAATTATTGCAATGACGTACTTGGGAAGTGAAAGGGCTACTCCTGGCTATAATGTTATGGGAGTTGCTAAGGCCGCTCTTGAATCAAGTGTAAGATATCTTGCTTTTGATTTAGGAGACAGAAAAATAAGAATAAACGCAATTTCTGCAGGGCCAATTGCAACCTTGGCTGCTTCAGGAATATCAGGATTTGGGGAAATGCTCCTTAACTATGTGGCAAAGAGCCCCTTAAAGAGGAATATTACTGCCGATGAGGTTGCTGACTGCGCATTGTTTCTGTGCAGCGACATGTCAAGGGCGATAACAGGGCAAGTAATATTTGTCGATGCCGGATATAATATTTCGGGATTGTAACATTATTTAATTTATTTTGTTCATTTTTAATAAGGCATTATTGGCAAAAATGTTTAATGCCGTGCCCTTCTGTGCACAGCGAGAAGCACTAAAGCATTACTAATTAAACAATAGTATAAAACTCATTAAAAAATTACCAATGAAAATTCATTGAAAAAATTACAAAAAATCTAAATTACAAAATATGGGTTTAATAAACAATTTAATTGATTTTATCCTGCATCTTGATAAGGATTTAGCCTTAATTATTCAAAACTTTGGAATTTGGACTTATGCAATATTATTTCTCATTATTTTAGCTGAAACTGGCTTTGTAGTTACACCTTTTCTTCCAGGGGATTCTCTTTTATTTGCTGCAGGCACATTTGCAGCAATAGGCTCATTGAATGTATTAATATTATTTTTTTTATTGGCATTGGCTGCGATACTAGGCGATACAATAAATTATTCAATAGGAAAATTTCTTGGTGCAAAGGCATTTGAAAAACATCCAAAAATATTCAAGAAAGAGTACATTGAGAAAACCCACAAGTTTTATGAAAAATACGGCCCAAAAACAATTGTTTTGGCCAGGTTTGTGCCTATTGTGAGGACATTTGCGCCATTTGTCGCTGGTGTCGGAAAAATGAGCTACTTGAAATTTCTCACCTATAATATTTTTGGAGGAATCCTATGGGTTGCCTTGTTTATTTTCGGAGGCTATTTCTTTGGCAACATCCCGATTGTAAAGAATAATTTCTCAGTTGTAATTTTAATAATAATAGTTGCCTCATTTATTCCGATGATTGTTGAGATTTGGAGGCATTATAAAACCAAGAAATCTTCGCAATAAAGATTTATAAATCATTACTTATTTTAAATCAAAATGGAACAAATACTTCCGAAGGCTACAATTGATAATTTAGTAATCCAACTTCCATTCGGATACAGAATAAAAGTTTTAGGAAAAATTTACAAGCAACAAGATGGCACGTATCTGGCAAACGGCGTTGAACAATTTTCAGGAGTCATTATGTATAGAAATTTAAGAGATGTTGTACTAATTTATGATATAAATGGCAAGTTGACAGAGATTGCTCAGTTTGAGCAACAATAAAAACCAATAACATTTATAAACACTTATTCTTACTCTTTTCTTATGAAGTCGAGCTATCGGGCATCAGAATCAAAGGCTGTTGATGCTATTAAAAAAGCAATTCCTTCTTCTTTAAAACAAGACTTGCTAAAAGAAAGCAAAGGCATGTTTGCTGAATTATACGAAAACAATGAAGTCTTTCCCAATCATTACATAGCAACCACAATTGATGGCGTTGGCACGAAAATAATAATTGCAGAGGCTATGCATAAATTTGACACGATTGGAATAGACTGCGTTGCTATGAATGCAAATGATATGGCAACATTGGGCCCAGTCAGCCCGTTTTTGTTTATGGATTATTTAGCGTGCCAGAGCAAAGTTCTGGAAGAAAAGACAACTGGCAGCATAATAAAGGGCGTTGTGAATGGATTGCAGCAGTGCAATGCGTCAAGCATTCTAAGAAATTCAATTAGAATAAATTTTGGGAAAGGAGAAACTGCATCTGTCGATGAATTGCTGGACTCAACAAATGGCTTAGGTTTTGATATCGCTGGCTGCATGGTTGGCTTCATCGAAAAACAAAAATTTAACAAACAAAAAATAAAACCAGGAGATAAGATTATTGCGTTAAAAAGCTCAGGTCCGCACTCAAATGGATATACAGATTTAAGAAGATATTTGCTAAAAGGGGAATTCGAATCACGTTCAGAGTACAAGAAAACGTACAGTGGCAGATTTTCACTCGATGCCAAATTCGATGGCTCAACGATAGGAAAAATCTTGCTGGAGCCAACAAAAATCTACATAGAAGCCATTGCACAAATTTCAAAAAACTTTGATGTTGTTGGCATTAACAACACCGGATATGGTTTAAAAAATTTGAATAGGGTAAAGGAAAAGGTTGAATTCAGAATCAATAATTCACTTAAGCCACAGCCAATATTTGATTTAATGCAGAAAGAGTCTGGATTTTCCGATGAGCAAATGTACCAGACTTTTAACATGGGAATGGGATTCTTTATTATTTGCAATGAAGAAAATGCAGGCTATATCTTAGATACTGTTAAAGATGCTGATGTTGTCGGAGAAGTGAGAAAAAGCAATAATACAATAACAATATTAGAAAAAAACAAAAAGAAGATTGTTTTTGAAGGATATTAATTACTCATAGCACAATACAGTCCTCGCCATATTCCGTATCTCTGCTGCAGTTGCCTTTAGATTTTCAGTGATTCTTGCAATTGCAACCAAGTCTGTGCTTGTTGTTTTGCTCTTGACGTTCGCGTAAGAATGGGTGCACTTCTCAAGGAACTTATTGCATGCATTAGTCCTGTCTTTGTTTGTAACCTCGATTGCAAAAGCAATCTGCTTGTCCTGGTTGTAGTAAGACTTCATTACATTGCTGTAGGATTCGCTTATGTCAGTGTGTATCCTGTCAACCTCTGAAAGTGTTGCCCTGTCAAGATTTGCATTGCACAAGTATCTTGCAATTCGCTTCTGCCTGTCAGCAATTTTTTCTAGCCTCAATAAGACTATAAAATCGCTGTGCAGCTGCCACGGCTCGGTCTCAAGTGATTTTGCAATTCTTGGATTCTTCATGGCATTTTTTATAACTCTTGAGCCTAGGAAATAAAGCCTGTTAACATCAACATCGCGATGATGTATGCTTTCATAAGTGCACTGTCTCCTGCAGCAAAGAATGGCATCTTCCATCATGGCTCTAGTTATAATATCCATTCTTCTTATAATATTCTTGATGGAAATTTCATTAATATTGATAAGGTTTTTTGCGCTAATCCTGGTTGAAGTCTGTTCCATTATCTCCAATCCAGAAAGATTTCTTAAGATGTCCTTTATTTTTGTAGCATCTTTGCTGCTGCTGTCAAACAATATATTAATTGTGTCATAATTATTTAAATAGGAAGAAACAATTTCAGCCTTCAGCATCTCAATGCTTTTGCCCTTCGCATCTATGTTAATCTCACTAATTTGCGGTTTAGCTTCTTCTTGATTCGCGCTTAAAACAAGCTCAAATCCGCCATCGCTTACAGAAATAAGGTCCCCTTTTTTCAAATGGTTTTTTTCAATCCAGCTCTTTGGCATTGATACTATGTAGGATCCTTTGCCAAAGCTTATCAACTTTCTGACATCGATTGAAACCACCCCTTTCAAGTCAAATGATTTGGATTTTAGACATCTTAGGATGTATATAAAATTTATTATTCAAAATTATAGATATTGTAGAATATATTATGATATATGTTAATATTCATTTTTATATATTATATATGTTATATAGATTAATTATTTATATCAGGTTAACAAACGTTAAGTCAGGGGGTTTCAAAATGATTTTAAAAAAGAGGTACTATAATCGTGAAATAGAAAGCGAAGATGATATAAGCATCTATTCTAGAGACACCCGCGAATTATTGCTTGATGATGATGAGCTAACACCTGTGGAAGATGCATTCATGAATGGCTATGAAGAAGCTGGTTAAAATGGTGATTTAAATGACAAGGAATATCTGCATTAATTGCGGCACATTTATAGTCAAAAATGCTTTGAGCGACCCCTACATGTGCAGGGATTGCGAAAAGCTGTTGGCAGGCTCTGAACTAGAGGAAAGGTTTACTTATTTAGACAATTAAATTTGGGATTAAGATTGTAATTCTGCAAAATATGTATCCATAATTCCCTTAAATTCTGCCATTTTAAGCCGTTAAAAGCCATTCTAGGAGCGAAAGCTTTATATAGTTACGAGTTCTCAATATAGCAGAAATCATCCTAGTTTTATCGACGAAAAATTGTGGTTTTAATTGTTTTCATATTACAAAGTTTAGACAGGAAACTAGAATTAAATGCAGTAAGAAATGAATTGTTAACGATTTTTTTTAAAATAAAGTTAATGGCAAGAAAGTTTAATGCGCTGTGTCAGCAGAAAATATATCAGGCACTAGACAGATTTCACATAACACCAAACTTAATTGAAAATAACTGTAAAATATTTTAGCAAAATGGAGCAAGCTCAAGAAGTGCAGGAAAATTCGGTTTCAAAGGATTCATCTTATGACGCAAAAGACATCCAGATTTTGGGTGGGTTGAGCGCTGTAAGAAAAAGGCCTGCAATGTACATTGGCTCAACTGATGCGAAAGGGCTGCACCATCTTGTTTATGAAGCCGTTGACAACTCAATCGACGAAGCGCTTGCTGGCTTTTGCAATAAGATTTGTGTTATTATCCATAATAATGGATTCATTACAGTAAGTGATAATGGAAGGGGCATTCCTGTAGATATTCATCCTAAGTTAAACAAGCCTGCTGTTGAAGTCGTTATGACAAAATTGCACGCAGGCGGAAAATTTGACAAGAAAGTCTACAAAGTAAGCGGCGGCCTGCACGGAGTAGGAATATCAGTTACAAATGCCTTGTCAAAAGACCTTATTGTTGAAGTCAAAAGAAACGGAAAAGTTTACCAGCAAGAATACAAGTATGGCAAGCCAGCAACTGAATTAAGAGTAATTGGCGATGTTGGCCCGAAAGAAACTGGAACAACTGTAAAATTCCTGCCTGATGATCAGATTTTCTCAGCAACAGAATTCAGCTTTGATATTTTATCGAGCAGGCTGAGGGAACTCGCATTTCTCAACAAAGGAATCAAAATAACCATAGAAGACGAAAGAACAGCTAAAAGCCACGAGTTTCTCTATGATGGAGGCATTATTTCATTTGTGGATTTTCTTAACAAAAACAAAACTCCGCTGCACAAGACAATATATGGCAGCAAGGCAAAAAACGGTATACAGGTTGAGTATGCGTTGCAGTATAATGACGGCTATCAGGAAAATGTTTTTTCATTTGCAAACACAATTAATACCCATGAAGGCGGAACTCATTTGATTGGATTTAAGACAGCGTTGACTAGGGTGATGAACAATTACATTGAGAAAAACAAGTTAAAAGGCGCAAAAGTTACAAGCGAAGATGTAAGGGAAGGACTAACTGCTGTCATCTCTGTCAAAATTCCAGAGCCGCAATTCGAGGGCCAAACTAAAACCAAGCTTGGAAATTCTGAGATAAAGGGAATTGTTGATTCAATCGTAAATGACTCTTTAAGCTCGTTTTTGGAAGAGACCCCTGCAATAGCTAAGACTATCGCCTTCAAATCCATTAATGCAGCACAGGCAAGAGAAGCTGCTCAAAGGGCAAGAGAATTAACAAGAAGGAAAGGAGCATTAAACCACGGCTCATTGCCAGGAAAACTGGCAGACTGCTCTGAAAAGGATCCTTCAAAATGTGAATTGTTCATTGTAGAGGGAGATAGCGCTGGTGGCTGTTTTTCCGGAGATACAAGAATAGCACTTGCCGATGGAAGAGATTTATCTTTTGTGGAATTAATTGAAGAACATAATCATGGTAAAGAGCATTTTTGCTATACTATCTTAGATGATGGAAAAATTGGAGTGCAAAAAATTGAAAATCCCAGAAAAACAAGGATAAATGTAAATATTATTAAAGTAATTCTTGATAACGATGAAGAGGTTATTTGTACACCTGATCATCTATTTATGTTAAGAGATGGGGCATACAAACATGCAGTTGAATTAGAACCTACTGATTCGTTAATGCCTTTTCGACGCCAGCTTTCACGTCTGGGAAAAAGAATAACAATTAAAGGCTACGAACTTGTGTATGACCCAAGAGAAAGTAGGTGGTTATTTACACACATTTTAGCAGATGAGTATAATTTAAGAAATGGCATTTATGCTGAAATTGATGGGGCACACAGACATCATAAAGATTTTAACAAGTTAAATAATAATCCAACAAATATTTGTAGGCTTACAAAGGAGGAACATCTTGCATTACATTCTTTGCTTGCACAAGAAAATTTTAAGAAAAAAGAAGTACAAGAGAAGATTAGAGCATTAAGGCAAACTCCATCATTTAGGGAAAATATTAGGCAAAAAATGCTACAAATGCGAGGTGAACTAAGCAGACGTGCAAAAGCACAATGGGAAAATGAAGAATATAAAAAATATATGGTTAAAAAATTCTTGGAATTTTATGCTTCAAATGAGGGCTATAGACAAAAGTCTTTGGAGCTTTTGAACAATGCACAAAAAAAGCATTGGTCTTCACCAGAAAATAGAAAAAAGCAAACTGAACGTACAAAAAAATTCTTTGAAGAGCATCAAGATGCCAAAAAAATTCTTTCAGAAGTGGCAAAAAGACAATGGTCAGACGAGCATTTAAAAATATGGAGAAGCAATAAAACAAAAGAGCAATGGACTCCAGAATTTAGGGAAAAACGTAAAATTACATATAATAAGACATACTATGAAAACACTGTAAAGGTTTTAAGGCAAATATATGAAAGAAATAAAACTGTCGACATTAAAGAGTTTGAAAATTTAAGAAGAGAATTGAATAACAAGAATGTGTTGTCATTTAAAACTTTCCTTGAGCGCTTTTTCCAGAATGATGAATCAGGACTTATCGAAGCTGTAGAAAATTATAACCACAAAATAAAAGCAATAGTGTCTATCCAAGATCTAATAGATGTATATGACATTGATGTTCCTGGAACACATAACTTCGCTCTCGCATCTGGTGTTTTTGTTCACAATAGCGCAAAGCAAGGCAGGAACAGGGAGTTTCAGGCTGTACTGCCCTTAAGAGGAAAAATTCTGAATGTTGAGAAAGCAAGATTAAACAAGATTTTTGAAAACGAGGAAATCACAACATTATTGACGGCAATTGGGACAAATGTGGGCGAGGACTTTGATTTGGCAAAAGCAAGGTACCACAAATTAATAATCATGACTGATGCCGATGTTGACGGCTCCCACATTAGAACTTTATTGCTTACTTTCCTTTACAGGCACATGCAGCAGCTGATTGAGGCAGGGTATGTTTACATAGCGCAGCCGCCATTGTACAAAGTTTCAAAAGGAAAAATTACAAAATATGTCTACAATGATGATGAATTGAATGCTTTTCTTAAAGAAATTGGAAGGGACGAAGTGAATTTGCAAAGATACAAGGGCTTGGGAGAGATGAATCCGCAGCAGTTGTGGGAAACTACAATGGACCCTGGCGACAGAACAATTCTCCAGGTCACGTTGCAGGATGCAGTCGAGGCAGACAAGATGTTCAGCCTTTTGATGGGCGACGAAGTCGAGCCAAGGAGAAAGTTTATCGAGCAGCATGCTAAAGAAGTTATTAATTTGGATGTATAGT
>JAHFQA010000002.1:19082-43640 GCA_023266475.1 Candidatus Woesearchaeota archaeon
ACGTTGCAGGATGCAGTCGAGGCAGACAAGATGTTCAGCCTTTTGATGGGCGACGAAGTCGAGCCAAGGAGAAAGTTTATCGAGCAGCATGCTAAAGAAGTTATTAATTTGGATGTATAGTTTAATTTATTTTTTCTTTATTGCCAATGCATTATATTCGGGTTTGTTCAAAAGATTTCTGTTATAGAAGCCTATTCCTCTGTCTCCGACTTCCAATGGGCGCATTGTGTTTGGAGTCTCCCCTATTGAAACCCATTGCCCCATCCAATTTGGTGAGAACAATCCTTTTTCCATTGCTTTAATGTATCTATTAATATATCCATATAAAATATGCTTTTCATTGCCTAGAACTGCCATTGCAAATGGATGCGGCTCTTGTTCATAATTGCCAACTATATCTTTCAAAGTCACAACTCCTCTAGGTACCTTGCCTGTGTCTATAGGTTCGTAAGGAAAAACAATGATATCTTTTCCGTCAGACATTGACATAATTTTTTTCGCTTCTTTCAATTTTAATATCAAGCCACCTGATTTCAATGGCCTTTGAAATGCTTCAACTCTGTATTCTTCATTCGGAAAAGGATTAATGTGAGTAACCACTCCGTATTGTTTGTTCCTGCTAATTTTTAGCTTTCCCAGATTGCTGCTTGTAAACCAGTCATAAGCCCAAAGAAATCTGGATAAATCAGAGTCTAATGGAGTAAATGCCCTCAATTTTGCTACATCTTTGGATGAAAGAATTTCACGCCCTGTTTCAAAAGCGTGCACATAAAGTTCGTGTAAGCTTTTTGATTGTATAGTTGATAATTCTCTTTTTTTTCCATTTAGAATGATATTCCACCTTCTGCTAAAATCTTCCCTAACTTTACATTCAAGCTCTTCTATTTTTTCCAAAAGTAAATCTAGGCCAACCATCTTCAAGTTACCTCTGGTAATTTTTAGCTATCTCATAAACAAAATCAGAAAGTTCTTGAGGCGTTTGGACAACCCTCATCGGAACATTTTTCAGGGTTCCATCTTGCCTAATTCTGTCTGCAATATTCTGATTTGGGAACATAAACGCAGAAATCGCATGTTTTACCATCCAAGTATCCTGCCAATGCCCTTCATTTTCCGCATACAAAATCATGGGCTTCACTTTTCCGCGAAAGTAACCAATTTCAGCACTGCAATCCATTCCAAAAGGCTCCCGAACCAATCCAACATCAGAATCATCAATTTTATTATAGTCAAATTCTGCAACGTCTCTAGATATTTTGCGCTGTGCAAGATTGTAAGGATTATGCTGATGGGGAATAAATACCTCAAACCTTTGGTCAAGCATACCGCATAATTCTTCATTCCCACTGTGTTCGGATTCAGCAATCCTCGCAATCAGGTAAACTTTGATTTTTTCCATTTTGATTGTATTTAATTATTATTAAGTAGTAACATTAAAAACTACTATATTAATATTATTATAATTTTCTTACAAAAAAAGAGAAAATTTATAAAGAAATTAGTACTTTTAGCAATAATATGGCTGAATTAGATTTGCTAGACAAGAAGATAATGTACGAACTTGATTTAAACGCCAGAGCCCCAGTAACACAAATAGCTAAAAAAGTCAGGGCATCAAAAGAAACGGTCAATTTCAGGATTAAAAGGCTGCTGAAGGAGAATTATATAAAAAATTTCTACACGATATTCAACACTTCAAAGCTCGGAAGATTTTATTACAAGACATTCTTGAAATTCCATGGCACGACAAGGCAAAAAGAGCAGGAGATTATAGCTTATATAAAAAATAACAAAAGATGTGCTTACCTCGGCAGCTGCGAGGGCCCTTATGACCTGACTTTTCTGATTATAGTGCAGAATTCCCGCCAATTTAAAGAGTTTCTCACTGATTTTGAGGAGAAATTCGGTGATTTCATTCTGGAAAAAGAAGTACACACGGTGCTTACAACTCACAAACTTAACCAGAAATTTTTGTACAATGGGCCAACTAAAAAACATTCCTTTTACCAAGACGAAGTAATCAATGCAAAAGTTGATGAAACTGACGTAAAGATAATGGAAATAATTTCCAGCAACGCCAGAATTCCTTTAATAGATTTGGCAAAAGAAGTCAAAGTTGACCCTAAAGTTGCAAAATATCGGATAAAAAGGCTGGAAAAAGAAGGAATAATAATTTCATACACATCCTCGCCAAACTTTGACAAGCTTGGATTGCAGTTTATACAAATAAATTTTAATCTTAAAAATCTTAAAATTATTCCATCGGTAATAACTTTTTTTGATGAAACATGCAAATGCCTTTTTGCGCTGGAGTTGTTGGGAAAGTATGATTTAACAATTGAAATTCATGTTGAAAATGACAGGGTTTTAAGGGGTATAATGGACAAGTTCAAGGAAAAATTTGTCGGGCAGTATAATGATTATGATATTTTTAACATATACGTGGAGCATGTTTTATTATGGCTTAGGTTTGAATCCTAAAAAACCCTTTAGTAACCTTTATAAATCACGTAAAATTCCTAAACCCATTAAAATGCCAGAGCAAATTGTAAAGCCAAAGAAAAAGCAATGGTTTCAAATCCTTGCTCCAAAACAGTTTGATAATGTGGTAATTGGTGAAACATTAGTTGCAGAGCCGCAGGCAATGCTTGGCAAATCCTTGACTCACAGCCTCATGAACCTGACAAATGACGTTAAAAAGCAAAATGTCAACATTCATTTCAAGGTTGTGGAGATTGAAGGCAGCAACGGCAAGACGAGCATCATCGGCTATGAGATTATTCCTTATTCTGTCAAGAGATTTGTCAGAAGAAACAGCGAAAAAATGGACTTGTCATTTACATGCGATACTGCTGACAATATTTTTATAAGAGTCAAGCCCCTGATTATAACAAAGGCTGATGTCAAGGGATCAATTGCTGCAAAAATGAGGAACAGCATTGTTCAATTCCTTATAAAGACTATAAAGAGATTAACTTATGACGAATTGATTAATGATTTAATTTCCCACAAGGTGCAATCAGTTATGAGGGAAACCTTAAACAAGGTTTACCCATTAAAAGTGTGTGAAATAAGATACGTCGGCATAGAAGATAGAACAAAGAAGCAGGAAGAACAAAGTCCGGAATTAAAACAAGAGGCTAAAGTTGAAATTAAGGAAAGCACAAACCCTAAGGAAGAGAATAAGTAATTTTTTGCATACCTCTCAAAGTTAATTTCTATTTATTTTTTTGTCCGAAATGAACTGATAAATAGATATAGCTGCTAAAAAATCAAATAAAAACATATAAAAACAAACTATATTTCTGTGTATTTAAAGCCCCGTAGTGTAGCGGTCAATTTCCCCTAAAAGGGAAGACGTAGCATAGGGCCCTCTGGTGCAGAATTTGCAAAGACAGGCTCTGACGGCAGTTCGAATCTGCCCGGGGCTATTTATTTTTTATTTTAAATGAGTATTTATTTGATTATTTTATTTATTTTTAATCAATGCTCAACTGTTATTGGATTTCAATATTGGTTTTTGTGATTTATTAATTAATGTCAATTTAATGTTTAGATTTATATTTTTGTCCATTTCCAAGCGCATTAAACAATTTTTAACAAAAATATAAACATTTTAAAATTATACGGTCATTTAATTATAAAAACCTTAGAATTTTTCGCAACATCCTTTGCATATTCAAACTCGTGCCTACTCTCAGAATATATTGTAAATAATTTTTCACCTTTTCTTACTTTGTCACCTAAGTGCTTGTGCAAATAGATTCCTGATCCTTTGTCGTGAGGGGCGCCTGCAATTCTGGCAATTTTTGATATATAGATGTTGTCTATCCATTTCACTGCTCCGTTTTTCTTTGACAGAACATCAAAGGAAAATTTTCCAATCTTAATTTTATCAGGTGCAATTTCCTTTCCACCTTGGGCTTTAATAATTTCTGCCATTTTTGTGTAAGCTTTACCAGAATTTAATATTTCCAGTGCTTTGCTATAGCCATTTTTTATACCTATCATGGTAAAAAGTTTAGCACACATCATTAGGCACTTTTTTTCCAAATCAATTGGTGCCCTGGGGTCCCTTTTAAGAAGCCATAACACATCCCTTGCTTCCAGAGCAGGCCCAATGCCATTTCCAATAGGCTGTTTGCCATCAGTAATTATAACCTTAACATGCTTTCTTAATTTTTTCCCAATCTTTTTAAATTCTGATTTTAATCTTAAGGCTTCTGCCCTATTTCTCACTTTTGCGTCTTTGTTTATGGGAATATCAATCAGGATATGTGTGCTTGAGACAGCATATTTCTTTGCCATTATAGAAGCAAGAAGCTGGCTTTCGGCATCAATTTCCAATGGCCTTTCAACAGCGATGATTTTGTCATCAGCTGGAGCAAGGTTTAACGAGCCCCCCCAAACAATGCATCCTTTTGTCTTGAGTACAATTTCTTTCATCTTCTTGATTGGAAAAGTCACATTTGCCAAAACCTCCATGGTATCAGCTGTTCCTGCCGGACTTGTTATTGATCTGGAGCTTGTTTTTGGGATGTAATAGCCAGCAGCGGCTATTATTGGAATGATAACCAAAGAAGTTCTGTTGCCAGGTATCCCTCCAATGGAATGCTTGTCAATAACTGGGTATTTATGCAAATTCAGCACATCACCGTGCTTAACCATTGCTTTTGTAAGCAGTATTGTTTCCTCAGTGCTCATTACATTTGTATAGCAAGCTGCTACAAAATAAGCCAACTCAACTGAACTCAATTTATTGTGGACAATATCCCAAACAATTTGATAAATTTCCTTTTTTGACAATCTTTGGCCATTTAGCTTGTTCTTTATGAAATCAATGGATAATGGCTTTCTTGCAACCGAAATTTGAACGCTATCATCATTCCTCAATTTCAAGGAATTAACAACTTCTTCGAAAACACCAATTTTACCTTTTGGGACTATTTTACTATTTTGCGTTACATCAAGAACCACAGTGTCTATTTTTCCTCTTTTTTTTATTTTCAGCCTATCCATCACATGGAGGTCAAGCAAATCTGCATCTTTCTGGTTCATGACGGCTATCAATGGCCCGCCGCTTGAAGTGTCAATGTCTTTAACTCTTAGTTTCATTTTAATATTAATTTTATTTTCATTATTTGTTTTAGTTAGGTCTTATTTAATGCCCTAACTTTCATTAATTTATGTGCAATTCTCCTTTATAACGCATTATATTTTCGCCATTAATTAAAAAATTTTCAAAGATCACAAAATAATATCGTCATATATTAACTTTTTCTAAAAATATTTTTCAAGTTCAACCTTTTCTTTTTCGTAGATTTCGACAAATGTCATCAGGAGTGCCAGCATTATTGGCCCTATCACAAGTCCCATAAATCCGAATAAATTCAAGCCTCCTAAAACTCCAAGCAGCACTAATATTGGATGAATGTTTGCTTTTGCGCTAATCAGCTTTGGCTTCAGGAAATTATCAGCCAGGCTAATTATCAATGCTCCATAGATAATCAGCATTACACCTTTTACTATTAGTGAATTGCTGTTTTGCAGATATCCTTCAAAAATCAAGTTCAATGCAGCAGGCAGCCAAATTATAGCCGAACCGAAATATGGAATCAAAGAAAATACTGCCATAACAGAGCCCCATAAAACTGGTGATGAGACTCCAAAAGCAAAAAATCCTATTCCACCAAGGATTCCCTGAACAAGAGCCACTGCTATATTGCTGTAAAATACAGTATAAGTGCAGTCATGGAATCTTGCAAAAACATTGCTTTTGTGGGACTCTTTTAAAGGTAAAATTCTTTTTATGCGGTTGGCTACATCCTCGCCATCAATCAGCAAATAGTAGATTATAAAAGACATGACAAATAAATTCAAGAGCATAGACGGAATGGAAAGAAGAAATCTAGAAATATTGTCTATAATAAATCCTGAAATCTTTTCAATAGTCACTTGCATATAATAATCAAGATTCCTATCAGGCAAAAATCTGGCAAATAATCTCAGAGTTTTACACGAAACCCATTCCTGCTGCCCGCAAACTATCTTGGCAAAATTCGTCCCCAAGTTGTGCTGTTCCAGAGTAGAATATGTGGAAATCGCTTCTTTTGAAACAAGTCCAAGGGTTATAACGAAAGGCATTGTAATTAGCAATAATATTGCAACTGTAAGTACAAAGGATGCAACATGCTTATTAGTTAAGTATTTCAGCAATTTGACATAAATAGGATGAGCTAAATATGCTATTATTGCTCCTGAAATAAGAACAGTCAAAAAGGGTTTAGTTATCAAAAATGCCATTAGCAGAATAGCAAGAAAGAGTATGGAAAAAAATATTCTTGCATAAATTTTTGATTTGATATTCTCACCCCCATTTTTATTATAAATAAGATGGGCCTGACCAGATTTGAACTGGTGATCTTCGCCGGTTCGAAAGCAGGGCTAAATGACACAAAGTGCCAACAGACTTTGCATTCATGTCGAGGCGATGTCATAACCGCTAGACCACAGGCCCGGAAGTTCACTGATTCAGCCTATTATATTTATACTTTTCTAACTCTCTTTCCAATCCTTAGGAGCCAAATATAGAAGCCCTTAGCGGACTGAAATAGAACAAAAAGAATGCCGTGGCTAGTCCAAAAATTGCCAAAATAGCTTCCTGCACTATCTCATGAAATCTGGTAAAATCCCTTGTGGCTTCAACAATATCTGTCTCAGTTACCAGCCCAATCAGTTTATCATCCTCAATAACTGGAAACTTTTTTATTTTTCTCTCCCTTAAAGTTTTTGTTATTTCAGAAAATCTTGTCAATGGTGAAATCACATTAAACTCGCTGCTCATAACATCCCTTACTTTAATCTTTTTGGAAACAATTCCTTTTATAATGTCATTTTCGCTAATAACAGCTACTGGCGTGTTTTTTTCCACAACAACAAGACCACTTACCGACTTTGTAGCCATAAGGACTGCAGCATCTTTAATGCTAGAGCTTGGTGCAACTGTAATTACATTCCTTGACATTATGTTTCTAACTTTTATCATTTCAAGCACCAAGATGCAAGAACTTGTAGACATAGCTGGAAAGCACAAATACGAAAAACTCGAAAAGGACAAAGAGGACAAGTACAACATTTTGAATATTCCTGTGCAGCCTTAAATTGTCACTAATGAAATTTATGATGTCTTTTTTTGTCACTAATCCAACTAATTCCTGATTTTCAACAACAGGGTATTTTCTAAATTTTTTTGTGTCAACAATTTTTAAAGCTTCGTCTAGCTTCATGGTAGGGGTCATGAATGTTACAGGAGAAGTCATAATTTTTTCAATAGGGTCCTTCAAGTTGATATTTTTGGAATTTAGGTTTCTCACAAAATCCAGTTCTGTGACAATGCCAACAGGCGCCTTATTTTCAAGCACAACGACACAGCCCATATCATTTTCAGCCAAAAGCTTTGCAGCATCCCCAATCTTTGCTTCTGTATTCAAAGTAGCCACATTAGTCAACATTATCTTCCTAATTTTTGCCATCACTGTAATTATTAAATTGGTAATATAAAAAGTTTTCTAATTAAAGTTTAATGTATATCCCTAATGGCTGGGCCCCGCAATTTAGAAAAATATATAAACATTGAAATTTTAATTAGGTTTATGAAAGGGGTGTTTATAGCTTCGTTTATTTTTATTGTTCTAATCTTGGCTGCCTGCACACCTAAGCCTAAAGAGACACCAGCGAGCAATGTCGTGCCGACGAATGAGGCTCCATCAACTCAAAAGCCAAGCCAGGAGATCCATGCTGATGTTGCTGACATGATTTCAAAGTACAAGACAAAGGTACAAAGTATAAAATACAATTACAGAGGACCTGAAACCGGAAACAATTTTTATGAATCCTATGTCAAAGGAAACAGAATAAAATATCTTCCAGCACGCGCATTAAGGTCTTTAGACATCCCAGATTCTTACGACACAATATTAATTGACAAGATAGGGCTTACAGCTAAGTCTTATTGCTTGGCTGCATATTGCAAATACCCCGGGAAAAAAGCGGACTTGGATTTTGACAAATACTATATATTAACCCCTTTAGACTGGATTAGTGACCTAAAAAAAGCCAAAAAAGTTGGCGAAGAGATTATTGACGACAGAAACACGTGGAAGATTGAGACCGAGAAGGGGCTCTTGTGGGTTGATACTTTCTTTGGGATTCCCTTAAAAGTCGAGTCAAACGGCAAAACCTACAAGTATGAGCAGATTGCGGCTAATATTGTAACAGATAGTGATTTGGTACCAAGTTCTTAGGGATTGATTGAATAAGCCTCTGAGGGGATTTGCACCCCCGACCTTTGCCTTATTGTAATCATACCAAGGCAACGCAATGGCTGCTATGCTACAGAGGCATATTTTCGGATTAAGAAATAAGTTTCTTTTTAAAAGTTATGAAAGATCCTGATTGAAAAATTGACTAATGTTAAGGCACAAAATTTTCCCTTACATATCGCAAGCATTCTATCGCTAACTCAAAATTTCCTGTGGCGCATGCACTTAATACAAGATTTCGTACTTCTCCATAATTTCTCCTATCACTGCTACCTGTGACTTCCCTCAATTTGTCTGTAAGCGATTTTACCTCTCCATCATTGCCAATCCTCTTTTCTGCGTGATTTGCCCTCACAAAATCACTGTACGAGCCAGCTATAGTACAACCAATTACATACTCCAAAATGTACATGCTTATGGGCTTTAGGTTTCCACTATTAATCATCATCCTATCAATACTGAAATTATTAATTTCTGCAAAGTCCTTAATTGCAATGCCCAAATCCGAATAGCGGGCAACAGCCACATTCATATCTTTCCGAGATTTAGAATCAAATGCCCTATTCAGTGCTTCAAACGAAAAATTACGCAGGCAGTTCAAGTGTTGAATTTGTGAGTCGTTTAGCTTTACGGATCTATGCATAAGAAGCGATTTAAACATCAATTTAAAAATTTTATGAATCAAAAAATGCGGGGGAAGGGATTTGAACCCTCGGATCCACTAAGGAACAGGATATCTAATCTCACTTAAAGCGTGAGTGTTCCATCTTAAGTCCTGCGCGTTTGGCCAGGCTTCGCTCTGAGGATTCTTAAACATAAGCTTAAGAATAACCCCCGCAATTAGTCTGGCCATTTATTTTGAATTAGAGAATTATATTTAAAGGTTATGATTAGAGTTTATATTTTTTGATTCATATTGAATTTATGTTAAATGAATATAGTTAATGTTTAATTGTTATTGTATTAATTTTCCATTATTGATTTTTGTTAAGTTGTATCTAATTCCAACTTTATGTTTTGATTGATATTTTTCCCCTTTCACAGTGCATTAAACTTTTTTAAATAAAAATAAAAAAATTTGATTTAAAAACAAATAAATTAACTTTTCTTTTATTCATACTTATACTTCTGTAGGTTAAAATAAGAATTTATTCTCTTAAAAAGATCTTCACCATCACTTCTTACAATTCCATCATATTTTCCAGACCAGAAATTGTATACATATTTGTCAAGCAATGTCCTAATTAAATAATAAATTGGCTTTACCTGGTAAAAGCTGCCGTGCACATGAGCCTCTATGAAAGCATTAATGTTGATTAAGGCATCGCCGCTGTTTAACCTCATTTTTTTCCCACCTTTTTTAATCGCAATTTCCTTAATGTTGTCAAGCAAGGCCCTCAAAACAACAACTCCATGATGCAAATCATCCAAATGCGAATGAACTTCAATCACGTATTCAATTTTCTTCCCATTTTTTGTCACGTGCTCCATTTTCTTCTTAAGCTCTTTTTCGTATCCCTTATCTTTAATCCAGCTGTCGATTTCAGCATAGAAATCTTCGACTGAAAAAGGTCCGTTATAAGAATTCCTTAAATCGTAAAGCACTTGTTTTTTTTCTGACATTTTATCATGCAGGCCTCGAAATAATAGTGTAATGCCGGTAAAGGTTTAAAAATTTCTCGATGTTGTCTGTCAAGTGGTTTATGTCATTGACAAGTCGATGCTCAAACCTTTCTGTATACACTTTAAAAACAAAGTAATCATAAATCGTCCTTAAGAATTGCAGCATTGGCAGGCCGCCCCATTTATCCTCGTAATCATATTCAATGAATCCGTCTATAACAATTATTAGCCTACAATTTTCCACCTTTGTTTTCTTGCCCTCAAGCATCATGTCAGTTTTTACAATATCATAACCAAGAATTCTGATTTTTATAATGTATCTGACATAATCAGTAATCTTCTTCCAAGGGCTGTATTGCCATTCTATAAACTTTCCATTGTGGGTGTTTATTTCAAAATCCTTTTCCTGCTTTTTATCATATCCCATGTAGAATATAAAATTTTCAATCATTTTAAGCAGGTCATTTACATTGCAGGGCCCGCTGTAATCAATTTTTTCATGATCCACGACTATTTTTAAATGCCCCATTTATATCCTCATTTAGAATACTATCGCACTCCTGCCATGTGCCTGGTTTCAAATCCTTCAGATGTCATCTTTAAACGCTGCTGTATTAACGCATGAAGGCTCATTATTATCTTATAATACATCTCGTCCCACCAGTAGCTCTCAAGCCTTTTCCTTATGATATACTTGTTATAAAAGCTCTTGAGCTGCGCCAAGAAAGCGCTTTTCTCCCACACCTTTTCATAATCTGTTTCCACTTTCCCAAAAAGCTGGACCCATATTCTTCCTTTTGCCATCTTTTTTTTCGTCCCATCTTTAAGCACTACATCAATATCATGCATATCGAAAGTTTCAATGTTGACATTAACTATCCATTGGTAATATTCCTCAACTTTTCTTTTGGCTTCAAACTGGTAGAGGATTTCTGACCCAAATGGACCAGGCTTCCTGAGCCTTTGCTGCTTCTCGTACAGCTTGAATTTTTTCTGCCTTAAGAAATCAGCGATGGATTCGTAAAGGTCCTGCATGTCCAGAATTCCCTTATATTGAACATAGACTATTGGAGTACCCAATTCTGCATTATGGATAAAATCCTCTGGCTTTTTCATCAAAATTTTCTTGAAAATCAGGATATATAAAGCTTTTGGAAAATTTAATGAAATTCCAAAGCCAACTCATATGTTTTGATGGTTTTCTGCTCGTTTCTATATCCACTGCATAATAAGAAAGATTTATATACCAGTAACTTAAATTAGAAACCTTAAAAAAGGTGCAAATTATGAGCAAAATAACCCATTTCTTTATGCTTCTGGCAGTTTTTCTCCTACTCATTAATTTTGCCTATGCAGCTTCTTTTGACGTCAAGATCGCTCCGATTAAGGACCAGATTTCTGTTGACGATGTAGCTGAGTTTAATGTCACAATACAAAATAATCTTGACACAGGTGAAGATTTCATAATTAAGAAGGCTGGCTATCCTTTTTGGGACATGTACACAAAGCCATTGCAAAATCCAATATCAATTACCGTTCCTGCTTTAGGCTCTGCTTCCATTAATCTTTTTGTACATCCCTTGTATATTACATCTGTTGACACGTACACATTAAGTACAGGTGTAATTCTTGAGAGGACAGGGCAAGAACAGAAAGTTCCCGTAACTATAGGAATAAAGTCAACTTCCGTGCTTATAAACGGCTATGTGCCGACTGTTTTGGCAACTACAAGCGTGACTCCAGAAAAAATAGACCCAAGGGAAAATGCAGTAATTAGGATTGCCTTAAGCAACCAAAATGTAATAAATTACACAAACTTGACAATAAAACTGGAAAGCAAGCTTTTCAAGGATGAGGTTTATACACCTTTGGGGCCAAAAGAGGACAAAACAATTGAATTAACAAAAAAGCTCAACCCTATGACAGTGCCCCAGCATGATAACATTGTAATTGCAATATTTAAAGATGAAAGGTTAATAGTGAATCCAACTGTAAAGGAGATTGAGATTGCAGAGTACTATGTTCAAGAGGAGATTCCCAAAGAAGAATCGTTTTTGAAGATAAAAAAGGGAGTGGAGGTATTTTCTAATAATCCAGACCATAAAGGCACCATAAAAATCGAAACAACGCCTTTAAAAAATTTGTTTACGACAACGCAGCCAAGAGCTGAAATTGTAAAAGAGAATAAAAAGTATTATTTATTGTGGGATGTACAGCTTGACCAAAACCGGACATTTAAAGTCTATACAATCGAAAATTACAGGCCTATCATCGTTATAATTACTATGGTAATTGCCGTATTGTCCCTGTATTTCTTATTTAGAAGCCCTATTGTAGTGCGAAAATCCATAGCAAATGTCGGACTTAGTGAAGGCGGAGTCTCAGGAGCCAAAGTTGTTGTGAGGGTAAAGAATAGGAGCTCCAAGCAGATAGTTAACATTGAAGTTATGGACTATATCCCGCATATTGCACATATTGAAAAAGACTTGTCAATTGGCTCTATGCAGCCTCATGCTTTTTTGACGCACCCTAAAAAAGGAGTAGTGATTAAGTGGGCAATTGAATCCTTGGAAGCAGGCGATGAACGTGTTTTATCTTACAGAATGAGGTCAAGGCTTTCAATTTTGGGCGAATTTAACCTGCCTGCAGCAAGCGCAAGATGCCATGTCGGACAAAGGGTTATCATCAGCAATTCAAATAGAGTAACGCTTGGAAACTAAAGCAAAAATTAATTTAATCAATCACAAGCCCGCATTTTTTGCAATAGAATTCTTCATTAGCATAGTCTATATCTGAGCTTCCGCAGTCAGAGCAAACTCTATTAAGGTCTTCACGCTTGATAGTTTCAAGACTCCTGACATTACCCCCAACATAAACCATATATAGAGCACAAGGCATGAGGGCTTTTTAAAGGTTTCGTTTTCATGTTTATTAAAAAACGAATCTTACAAGTAGAATAAACGCCCATTTAGTTTTCAATTTGTAGCGCTTATATGATCTTCCTTATGAATTCTTATCACGTTTTGCACAAAGCTTTCTATCTTGCTTTCATGGGAAACAAGAATAATTTGCTTCATTCCAAGCTGGTCAAGAACATTTCTTACATTATCAAGCTGTTCTGTGCTAAAACCGTCTGTTGGCTCATCAAGCATTATGATGTCTTTAGTCTTTATGCCTACAACAATGTCATTTATAACCTTGTTCAATGCCAATCTGTAAGACAATGAAACGGATGTTTTTTCACCGCCGCTTAAATTTTCAATAAAAGTTTCATAGCCGTCCTGCTCAATTATTGGCGTAAATTCCTCATCTACTCTTATATTCAATGATTCATCCTGCATCAAGAGGTCAAACCATTCCCTGAACAAGTCATTAAACTGAGAATGAATGTTAACCATTACATGCTTTTCCATTGTTGACATCAGGTTTACAAAGAGCTCATCTATCCAATTGCCCAGCTGTGAAATATATGCAAGCTGTTCCTTAGCTTTTTGCTTTTCAATTATTTCCTTTTCCAGGCTTGCAACAAATCTCTTAATAGATTCTTTTTCGGTTTCGTATTTCTGCTTTTCAAGGTCCAGAAACCTTTCCTGCGGCATTAGTTCATCCATTTCCTTTTTTACAACTTTGTATTTTACCTCAGATTCCTTGTATTTTTCCATATTGGAAAACAATTCCGCTTTCTTGGTGTTTAATATTCCAATTTCTTTTTTTATTTTATCCTTTAAGCCAGATTTTTCCTCCTTTGAGCTTATTTTTTCATGTAAATTTTCAATTTTCAATTTTAAAATATTTAGATGATTTTGCTCCTTGATTAGGGAGTCTATTTCTTTTTTCAATTGTGGCTTAAGCTTTTCATATTTTGATTCCTCTTCCATAAAGTGCTCAATCTGACGTGCCAACTCCTCTCGCTTCTTGCCCTCCCTTTGAATAATTACGTTCTTGTGGCCTTGTTCAACATTTTGCTCGCACACTGGGCAAGTATCCAAATCCTGCATTTTTTTTGCTGTTTCATTGCAATGCTCAATCTTCACTTCCAACTCCCTTATTACCTTAATCAATTTGTTGTAATTAACATCCAGTTCTTCTATTTCATTTTCCTTCAAGCCTATTTTTTGAGTTATAGTGTTAAGGTCGTCCATTTTTTTTTCTGCGATGTCCACATTAAGCTGCTCAATTTGGATGTCAAGCCTTCTTAATTCGTCATTCAGACGGTTGTTTTGCTCTATTTTATGGCTTATGCTTGACTCAGCAACACTCAGCTCTTTTCTTAATGAATTCAACTCTGAGATATCCTTTTCAATCTGGTTTATTGATTTTCTTTTTTCGCCAATTATGTATTTTATTTCTTTTATTTTTGGAAGAATTTCATTGATGCTGTTATCAAGCTCAAGAATTTCATTATTCTTTTTTTCTGCATCACTCTTTTTGTAATCTAAATCTATAATGAAGCCTTCAAAATGCTTCTTCTTTTCCCTAAGCGAATTTATGACAATCCTTGAATTTTCCTTGATCTTTTTGTACTTATCGATGTTGAAAACCTTCCTTAAGGTTTCAAGCCTTATTTCCTTGCTTTCATAAAGAATCTGCTTCATCTGCTCTTGGGGCGTGTAAACAGTGTACCTATAAATCAAGTCCTTTCCCTTTTTGATCAAGTCCTTTGGGTAGCCGAGCAAATCAAGCACAACTGCCCTTAATTCTTCAGCTGTCCCTTCCTTTTTCAGTCCATTCATTATAACGTAGCCAGCTTCCTGCTTTATGTCGTTATTGCTTCTTTTCAACGTTCTCTTGATTATAACATCCTTGGAATCTATCTGCATCCTTAATTCAACTTGGCCCTCTTTTTTTCCGTGCCTAAGCAAGGTATATGCTGGAAGCTCACCTTTTTTTGCGCCAAAGATTGCAAATTCAATTGCTAACAATATAGTTGATTTTCCAGAGCCAATATCGCCTGCAAGAAGAACAGAGCCAAGAGGAAAATTTATTTCAGCATTTTCATAGCTTCTTATATTATGAAGTCTTATAGATTTAATGAACATGAAGATGGTAATGCTTGAAGTTATTTAAAAGTTGTTGTGAGAATAATTTTATTGAGAAAATTTCACTACTTTAAAATAGAGATAAAAGAAAAGATTTAAATAATACTTATAATTATTGGTTCATTATGGCAGGATCAGACGATGGTGAAATTATAGGGACTACTTCTAAATCTGCAGCATCATCATTGGTAAATCTGGCAGAATTAATTAGAGAAGTTAGAAGAGAAGTTGGCTATTATGTTCATCCTGAGACAGGTCCAGCGAGTTTGATTGTGCATGGTGCGCAATATTTAGCTGGTGTAGTAACTCGTAAACCATCATTATCACAATATAAGGAAACCCTGCTTGTGGAAGCGGCTGTAGGTTCTGTTTTAGGTCCTGGTCGTGCCACAGATGTTAGCTGGGAAAGAACTAGGGGGAGACTCAATCATATAGCGTATGACCCAGCACAAACTAGGCAAATAAAAGAAAGCCTAGAAACCAAAATGCGGCAGTATATAGCTAGAATACAGGCGTGATTTTAGAATTTATTTGCTTATCGTTTTTATTTTATTATTTAATCAAAATTCACTTCAGCTTCTTCTTCAGATTCTCTATGACAGTTACAGGAGTCGGGTCAACCCTATTAGCTAGTGCAAGATAATAAGAGGCAAAATCTCCGTAATAAATCCCTGAGAAAATCCTTGAAAGTAGAAATTCCCCTTTTGTGAAAACTTCCTCAACATCAACTTTGCTTGAAATTATCTCTTTAGTGATATCCATTCTCTTTTTTATCCTTTCATTGTCATTCTTGTCCCTTATAAAAATTGACATAAACTTGTCCTTGCCCATTGTTTGATATCCGGCAATTTCGTTATGGTTCATTTCTGAGAAAGTGTGATAAAATGCAGGCGACTTGGAGTTCTCGTTGAATTGGGTTTTCCATCGGTAAGCAACTGTGCCAAGAAAATCTGAAGAATAAATAATTGGTGTTCTTGATTTTATTTTTTTTGCAATATTTTCTCCAGCGGACTTGAACTCATTTGTCTTTGAAAGTATGTCAAGCATTTCCTGAATCTCATCATTATCAACTTCAATAATATTTGAATTAACCAAAACTCCCAAAACTGGAAAGAAAGTATATCCTAAAGCAGCCCTTGGCTGAAGTCCGCTTGGAATTTTAATTACTCGCTTTGACTTATATGCCAGATCACCGCCGCTTGTGACAGCAACAATCTTTGCATTTTTCTTTTGCGCTTCTTCAAATGCAGCCAGTGTCTCCTCTGTATTCCCAGAATAAGAAACTGCAAAAACCAAGGTGTTTTCATCCAAAAAATTTGGAACTTTATAGTCCCTTACGACAAAAACAGGAATCTTTGATTTGTGCATATAAATTTTCAGCAAATCACCGCCAAGAGCAGAGCCCCCCATGCCGCAGACAATAATCTTATTGAATTTTCCAGAAACAGACATCCCTTTTGTTAATTCCAAAGCAGTCTTGCATTGATGCGGGAAATCTTCAATCACTTTCAGCATATTTGAGTTGTCGATTGGCATTTTAATCAATTTTTATTGTATAATTTATCACCTATTTAATATTTTCTAACCAACCCGAGATAGCTTCGATTGGGAGCATAAATTGGTCTTATCCTCATTGGAATCCTTGCGGTACATAAATTATCTATTACACGAATATTGCTTAATATTGATGGTAATTGCCTTTTGACATACTCAGCCCTTACCCTGCCGTATTCCCTTGGCAAGGCAGAGTTAACTTCATCTACTAAAGCGTTTAGTGAGAATGATATTTGGCCTTTGTCATCCTCAATAAGAATTTTAACCAACGCCCTAGTTATTTCTTGGTGCTTTGTAATTCTTTCAGTCATGCCACTTCTTAAAATTTCTATTCTTCTTAGGATTACTGAATAATCATTCTCTCTGCCGCGAAGCGCCTCAACGATTTGATCGAAGTTAATCATCTCAACATTATAATCTAGTCCATCTTTTAAATTTAACTCGGGATAAAATGATTATCCAATAGCTTTATAAATCAATAAAAATTTCCATTAAAAGAAGAAATGTAGGCGTTGCTTGCCTGAATCTTCAGAAATAAATTAATAATGGAAGCTTAAAAATGGGAATGTATAAATATATTCGAGAGGCTTGGAAAAAGCCTCATGAAGGCCTTGGCCAGTTGTGGCAGCAGCGCATTGTAAAATGGCGCCAGGAGCCGGCAACAATAAGAATTGAAAGGTCAACAAGAATTGATCGGGCTCGTTCTTTGGGTTATAAAGCAAAGCCAGGATTTATTATCGTTAGACAAAGAGTCAATAGAGGCGGAAGGCAAAGGCCTCAAATTAGGCATCCTAGAAGGCCAAAAGCAATGAGCAGGAGGAAGGACCTGACTATTAATTACCGTGTTGTAGCTGAAAACAGGGCTGCTAGAAAATATCCAAACTGCGAGGTTCTAAACAGTTACTGGGTTGGTGAAGATGGTTTGTGCTATTGGTATGAAGTAATACTTGTTGATAGGGCAAACCCATCGATTGTTGCTGATCCGCAGATAAGCTGGATATTCAAGCATAAAGGAAGGTCAGAAAGGGGCTTGACAAGCGCTGGAAGAAAAGGAAGAGGTTTGCGCAACAAAGGAAAAGGCGCAGAGAAAATAAGGCCAAGCTTAAGAGCTCATGACAGGCAGGGGAATTAAGGATTTATTTTTTGATTTTATTCTGCTTTCACAAATTGTTTTCAATATTTTTTCTTAAACTCTAAACCTCTCAAATTTGGGATTGGTATACATGATTGCATATTCCAGCCCATCCAAAATAGCCTGTACGCTTGCATGTATAACTGATGTTGAAATTGCTGGCATTGTATAAATTATTGGATTCTTTCCATTTGAAATTATAAAAGAAGCTTCCACTGCAACTGTTTGGGAGCTTCCTCTGCCGCCATGACTTGCTACCCCATATTTAAAATCATAAGATGGTATGTGATAGTGTTGTGCCACTTTATCTTGGACGCCCTTCACCACTGCATCAACAGGCCCATTTCCTGCTCCAGAAACCAAGTATTCTTTTCCATCAACTGATACCGTAAATTCAACTTGGTCAAGAATATCCAAACTATTTTTTCCTTTACCTTTCCCTTCAAGAAATTGTGAAGGCAGAGTACAGTTAAAAGGGGGGACATAACCATCCATCAATCTCACAGCAACTAACTTAAAAAATTTAGGATATTCATCCAATTCATACCCTTGTTCAAGCAATGCCATGGACTTATCATAAACTCTCCTAACCCACGGGTCACTCTTTGAAACACCAAGAATACTAGCTATATGCCCTGTTCCAGCCTGAAGTGACAAAGGCATATGTTCCTCATTGCCAAATTCTGCAGGATCTCTTCCATTGTACGCAAATGGTAGCTTCAGTTGAGCGGCTACATGCATTCCGCCCCCATGCGCAAAACCGCTATTTCCCACCAAAGGCATATTAGTTGGTAATGGTTTGTCAGTCAACAATAGATGTACTAATTCAGAAACCTTTTTCAAGCCGCTTAAATCAAAATAAATTCTTTCTGTTCTATAGGGAGATGTAAGCAATCCTAAAAGGCTTCCAGAATTTACATTACCAGTTCTTTCCCCTAACCCAAGGAATGACGTCTGAACATGTGTAACCCCCGCCCTTATAGCATCATACGTCAGAGCAACTCCTATCTCACCATCATTATGCCCATGAAACCCAAGCTTTTCATTTCCCCCAACAGCATTTCTTGACAAATTAATCAAGTGAGGTATATGCTCAGGCAACAAAATTCCTGTAGTGTCGCAAAGGACAACTTTACTTGCTCCAGCACCGCTAGCAGTCTGTAAAGTCTCCATAAGATAGCCAACATTGGAATCTATTTTTTTCTGTGGATAACCCAAGAATGCAGCCGATGCAAATTCAGCATCAGCGATAACTTCTCGCCCATGTGCTCTGAAAAATCTTACACTATCCTCGATCATTTTAAGATTTTCTTCAAGTGTTGTGCCTAAAACTTTCCCTACTTGATAATCCCATGATTTATAGACTAGCACAACTACTGGAGTATTTGAATCCAAAATATTCCTAATGCCAGGATTTCTTACATAATCCCTTACATCTGTATTTGGCATTCTTGTTCTGCCAAAAGATGCAATTCTAGCGTGAAGATTGGCTTCCTGAACTGCCCTTATAATCCTGTCAGTTAAGACACTGGCACCAGCAAATCCGGCTTCGATAATATCAGCATAGCCTAATCCGTCGATTGCCTTGATTACAGTCAAAGGGTCTTCTACATTTCTTACACGAACTTGCCTGCTTTGAAAACCATCCCTCAATATTGTTTCCAAAACCTCTACACCATTTAATGACATTTTTGATTCCTCCGCATAATTTTTTTAATATCCTAGAACTTTGTTTAAACTAAATGCTCAGGCCCGTCTAGAATATTATTAATTCGGGCCCTTAAATAATGATGATAATGATAGCTATGATAGAAGCAATTGCAATTATTTTTATTTGATTATTTGCTATCATGAATCCATTGAAAATCATGTTTATTTTTAAAGTTTTTGGTATTGAAAACTCAATTTGGCATTAATTCATTGTTGCATGGTTGCTTCTTAAGAATTCTGCCTTTTATTTAATTTAGTTTACTAGTGCTCTGATCGTCTGTTCAGTTGCAAAGATAGACGCTCCTGGGCGCACAACATATTTGGATGGATCAGTTAATTCCCCGAATTTGCCATTCCCAACATTATGCACCTGAGAAGGATATGTAGTTGCAACTTGGTGTGCTAACAATCCTGATTCTCTTGGACTTATAACATGATCACTGCCTATTCTTCGGTCTGACTCCATTAGAATTTGAGATATTCCTCGTCCATGTGCAGCATCTTCTGCGGTCAGCTTATATTCAAATTTTCCATCTCCAACGTCTTTCCAACCATTTTTTGCTAATTCTTCCAATTGAGAAGGGGTTAAATCATTAGCTGTCTGTTGGTGTTGAATTGCTGGTTCTGCACGCGAATTATAAACTCTATCTCCTCCTTCGCTGCGCTTGATGGACTCCACAATTTCTGGATTAGACTGAGTAATCAAAGAAGCTGCAGCCTGTTCTAATGTGCCAAGCATTGCTAGATTTCCAATCATTTGGGTTAGATATGCCAATTTGCCATTGCCTTTTGATACTCTTTCAATATATTCTCCAATTGATTTATATCCTGAGTTTTTTAGATATGGTGATGCTCTTTCCAGCCCCTTTGAAATAAATCCGCTTGATGCAGAATAGAGGTTGTTTGCAGACCTAGCAGCTGCTGTAATAGCGCCGCTGTTCATCAATGAAGAAAATGCCCAATATGCAGATAACAAAGCTAACGGATGGCTTATTAATCCTTGATACCTTGTGCCTATTAGCTTATCTTCAAGTGCACGAGATGTTGCTGAAAGTCCTTGATACTTAAAACCGAATATTCCAAGATACGCACCAGCTCCAAGAACAGAGGCTTGCAATAATGCAGATACTTCGCCTCCAATGTTTGTATTTCTCTTGATAGCATCCCATTTGGAGCCGTCTTTTCCCCTATAAATCTGAAGACCACCACCAATATTTCCTATTTTATATTTGCCAATTCCAATATTATTAAATAAATTTACAGCCCTGTTTTGTACTAGATACTGGCTTTCAATCTTACCATCTATTGTAATGCCCCTTGCCTCAATCTCCCTTCTAATTGCTCGTCTAGTTGTTTCGTTATTAACGCCGTTTTGATACATAACTTCGTGAAGCTCTTTTCCGTCAATTTTTTTACCTTCAATTCTGCTTTCCATTGATTTAACTACCTTGTCTACTAATGCATCCTTTGTCACAACAGCCCCAAAAACTGGAGTATAATTGCCAACATTTCTAAGAATTCTTTTTACTCTATTATTCCATAAATAATCCTTTAGAGTGTGATTTGATATTTTTTCTTGCGGTTGTTCAGCTCTTGGTTGTGAATTATCGTCCACCACTGCCTCTAAACCTGGATCAGCTACGGACGTATTAACTGTTTCCTGTGCACGAAACTTCGCACTTGGGGTTTTATTGAAAAATGAAAAAACAGTATCCCCTTTTGCTCTATTATTTCCTTCGTAATGTGAAGTGTATCTTGAAGTCATTGTGGCTAATGGATTTGCAAAAACGCCACTCCCATTCTGATGACTTGAATTAGTCGAATCTAATTGCATTTGTTTAACATTACCATTAAGTTTAAGCTGGACAAGAGTTTGACTTGGTGATATATAATTTCTAATTCTCCTAAATAATGATTCTTTTTTATTGCCATTTGGGGCATAACGTGAAAACATTGTTGGCAAAGGATTAGCAATTGGAATAAATCTATCCTGAGCATTATCTGTACTTATAACACTGTCAAGTGGTCTTTGTGGATAAAATCTTTCTATTGCAATTGGAGAAGAACTTGTTTGAGCTGGATATTTTGCTTGTAAACTAGCAGCTTTTAGTTGTGCTTGAAACTTTTCAACTTGGCTTTCATTTCTTACTTCCGTTATAGCGTCAAGTGAAGTCCTAGCAGATATTCTTTGATTTTGCATATGCTGCCGAGCTTTTTCAAACCCCTGCTTTAAAGTTGAAATTTCTGCTTGATATTTTCTGACATCGCCTTCTCTTTCTTTTAATCTCGCACTTACAGCCTCCAAATCTCTGTACAATTGGTTTGTCCTTGCACTAGAATCAGCTCTTTGCTCCATTACTTGAATTTCCAATTGAGTTGCCCTTCCAGCTAATTTCATATGCTCGGAATTAGTTACTGAATGGTCACGTACATATCTAGCTATCTCCTCTGTAGTTTGTGGTGGGTAAACCTCATCCATTGTGGGAGGCTGTGGCATAAGATGTAATTTGTTATCCCCATTACTCGGCGTTATTCGATTTACAATTATATCCAATCCTTTACGTATTCCACTAAAAATTCTGAATGAAGGTAATCCCATGTTTAATCACAATTAATTTAAACTAAATCTAAAGTATTTAAATCACTACTAATAAATAGTTATAGTATTCGTTTTCTATTTATAAGCCTTTTGCTTCTGTTGGCCTTCAATTTATGATAAGATTAGTCTTAAAAAATAAATTGATTGGTTAATGTTCCAGACTTAAAAATCTTTCCCGCAAACTTTATATACTTCTTACTACAAAGTGGCATTATGCTCGAATTAGAATGCAGAAGCTGCGGCTTCAAGTTTAGAAATGTGAAAATTCCACCGAGATGTCCTTATTGCTCAAAAGAAGGGTCAGTTGGGTTGTTGAAAACAGCACAAGATTTGCTTGACGAGACTTTGGGCGAAACAAAAATTATGGATGAAGAAAGAAAAAGCAGAAATTAATTTTCTTTGTTCTTTTCCTTTTTAAATAATTTCATCATTGGCTTTCTGCCATACCTTACTACTATTAATAGTATAACGATAATTAATACAGTTGGCGCTATTAATGGATTTCTTGAAAGCAGCCCATCTGAGCCAACCAATGATCCGCTTAAAGAGCTGAAGCCACTTTGGATTTTTCTATATAATGGCCTGTTGTCATGAATTGTGACATCAGAAGCCAAGAGGCTCTCATTAGCTGAAAACCAATCGGAGAATTCTTCTTGAGTTGAATCTATTGCATTCTGAATTGTTTCATTTATCTTTTTCTTAATAGGGCTTATCCCTTCCTTGAGTGGAAAGATAATATTATAAATTCCCAGAGGAACCTCTTTTGATAAATCAACGTTCAATACCTTACCAGCGTCTATCTTAATTGTCTTTGTGATTGGATATTTTTTCAACCCAGTTTCCAGTATAAAAGTTAGCTCATCTTCAAACGGGACATTTCCGATGTTTTCAATCAAAACATTCTCATTATCGTACTTGACTTTGACTTCCTTAACTGCAGAAACATTGATTTCAGATTTTGAATGCAAGTTATTGTAAGTGCTTTCCAGAACATATGCTCCAGGTTCCGCATACTGGCTGAATTCGTATGCAATTTTCTCATGGCTCTCCACAACTTTCCGGAAAATCTTGTCGCCTTTAGGACCCTTTAGCTCTAAATCCAATGATACATTAATTAAATCGTCAGCCTGGTCAAATAATGAAGATAAAATATCAATTTCCGAGCCAGGCAACAATCTATCAGAGTTCAACTCTGTTTTTATATAACTTGGAACTGCCGTTATTTCCAGCTCTACATTGCTATTGCCTATGTTGTCTTTTGAGTCAATAGCACTTATCTCAATAGTATGCTTGCCTGATTTAATATTCTTGGTTAATTCAATTGTAATATTGAACTTTCCGTCTTCAACGCCAGCTTCATAAGTGCTGTTATCCAAAGTGATTTTGGCTGATGCCTTTAGCACATTATTTCCATAAGCTTCATTTACTATTCCCACAATCTGGATTGAGCCAGCTGGAAGTGAAATTATTTTGTTGCTAACCGGAAGCACAATTAGCTTGTTTGTGGCTTCAAAGCTGTTGGACTCTTTCTCATCCAAGATAAGATTTTCATTTGTTGTCAAGTCACCGATAATAGTGCAATGCCCTAGCATTGAAGAAGTGATAGTCAGTTCTGGAACTTCAACAGCTGTTCTGAAATTGGCTTCCAAGCTAATTGGAGCTAGGAAATACTGCAGCTTGTAATCATTGCATGAAATTGTTAATCTAAAAAGGCCCTCAAAGTTATTTTTATAGTCTACAGATGCAGAAACAGCTATCTTGTCGCCAATGTTGTACTCATCTTGGTTAGAATTTATAGTAATGTCTGCAAAAACAACCGGAATTGTTAAAAAAATCATCAAGAATAATAAAATCTTTTTCATGCCCTAAAAACTCTGATTACTGGTTTATATAATTTACTATGGAATTTTAAATTTTTATAAAAATCTTCTACATAAATAATTACTTTAAAATGGTAACATTTATAAATAAATTTTAATAATCTGTAACAAATGTCTTTACTGGAAACTAGAATAACGAGAATTATTGAAATGAAGCTTAAAGGGCAAAGTAAAACAGAGATAGCTGAAAGCCTAAATTTAAGCGAAGATGAATTAAAAGATGTTGAAGACAAGGCTCGGCTTTCTATAGTTGATGCTGTCGCTAACCACGTAAAAGGATTGGAAGAAATTTCAGCCAATACCAAATTGCCGCCTCTGGTTGTTTCTTTGCTAGCTAGTCATTACAACATTGACATATATAATACTTCACTCTTGAGACCGTCTATGCAACAAAGAATTGATGCCATTAGACTTGCTTCCGAAAACGGTGCAGTATCAACTGAGGTAATTGCCGATTTAACAAACTTATCTAAAATAACAATAAAAGCCTACTCAAAAACTGCTGGAATTCCTCTCCCTGGAAAACATACAAAAAGATATCCAAAAGAGCAAAGGATTGAAGCAATGACAGTTTATACTTATGGTAGCAGTGCTGGTATAGAGTTGCCAAGAAAATATACTTCGCAACAAAATATGGAATCTATTAAGCAAGCAATTGAACAGGGTGCTCAAACTATTCCAGAAATTATTCGTGTAAGCG
>JAHFQA010000002.1:43740-51881 GCA_023266475.1 Candidatus Woesearchaeota archaeon
TATGGTAGCAGTGCTGGTATAGAGTTGCCAAGAAAATATACTTCGCAACAAAATATGGAATCTATTAAGCAAGCAATTGAACAGGGTGCTCAAACTATTCCAGAAATTATTCGTGTAAGCGGACTTAGTCCTTGGCTTGCAAAGTATCATTTAAAGTCATTGGGACTATACTACAATTTTTTGTGGACAGACCGCGCTAAAAGAGCAGAATCTGTAAATAAATCAATTTCTGGGGGAGAAAAATCATTAGAAGCATTGTGCAAGGCTGCTCACTTAAAGGCAAATGGTTTTGCAAAATTATGTAAAGAATATCATATAAATCTTCCATCTGATCTAATTCCATTCAGATTCCGGCCAAAAATGGATGCATTGATTGACAAAGGCGCGACTTTGGAAGAGATAGGTGCTGCTGAATATGTTTCAAAAGAAAAAGCAAGGTAGTATATAACTGATGATTCACACCAATATCAATATTGGCAAAGCAAGAAGCAAGAATTTAAAGAAGCACAACAAATAGAAGCCCAACAAAAAAAGCAATCATTACAGCTATTAGTTTACATTTTAAAAGCAAGAAGAAATGAATTAACTAAAAAAGAAGGCTGGGCAACACAAAAGGCATGTGACTATCTAATTTCACGTAAGCAGATTCACGATTGGTCATATACTTTTAAGGATTTGGCCAAGTTATTTGAAAGATATGAAAAAGCACAATCCCGAGGCAAGCTATTATCCTTAGGAGAACTGGGAAACACGCTTGGTTTTAGGCCCCGGGCAGTATTAAGAATCTTCAGGAAAGTAAATGTTGAGCCGATGTATGTGAAGAGGGAAAGAAGAAGCCCACTTTCAAAACAAAAGAGACAATTAATTTACAAACTTCATAGATTAGGTCTTCCGAACAAGGACATTGAATATTTTACAGGAATCGCAGACTACATTGTAAGGCATCATCTTCGCAAGAGGAAAATCCATAGGCCCGATTTAACGCATATAAATTATTTAACGCATATAAATTATAAGTGGCTCAACTATAGGTTAGCAAGTGAGATATACCATGCGCAAACTCTATTTCCAAAAATCAAAAGAGGTGAAATTTCAGAACTGTTAGATACAAACAATGAGATAGTGGCTCACGCAATCATGCACAAGCAGGAGATAGCGCCAAAAATAGTTCAGGCATTAAGGATTGTTTACGAATCAGAAACTTACAACAGGCCTTATAAAAGACCAACAAATTAATTTTTTTTAAAATCCTTATAACCCCAACCTGCTATCAATCTCTTTTGCAACTTCTTTTAAATCATCGCATGCCCTCCTCATGTCTTTTTCAACTTCATCGATAAGTGATTTCAAGCTGTCGACTCTTAAGATGTACGTGTTTCTTTCATGAATTACTATACCAGATTCCATTAGCCTGTTTATATGATGAATAATTGTACCTCGCGACAAATCAAGCCTTTCTGCCAAATTATCGCTTGTCAATGTTTGATGCGCCTTTGCTGATTTTAAGAGTTCTATGAATACCCTGAAGCAGCTCTTGTCCTTGTCCCTTATATTAAAAAGTCCCAAGGAAGATCCAAACCATTGCAATTCCTGGTTAACATTAGCTTCTGCTGGCTTTCTTATGTTTACTATAGTGATTCTTTGTCTAATATAGACCATAAAATTACTTAAATGACTCTGATTTATAAATGTTTGCCGAAAAGTTTATATACTAGTTTATATTACCAATATTTCGTTGACTTTAAGTCAACCAATATAAAAGGTAAGCGAGGTGGAAATATGCTTAGAAGCGATATTTTTGATGAAATAAACAGGCTTGAAAATGAGATGGATTTAATCTGCAATACAGGAAGCTGCATGGCTTTAGTGCCGAATGAAGAGGCCCATGAAATTTCGAGGATTCCTTTATCTAATGTCTATGAAACAGAAAATTCAGTTATTGCAGCATTTGAGATTCCTGGAGTCGAAAAGGAAGATATTCAGCTTAATGTGACTGAGGATAGCATAGAAGTAAAGGTTGAGAAAAAAGCTGAGACTGAATCAGAATCAAAAGAGAACAATGCCTATGAAATAAGAAGGCACAGATTTTACACTTTGGTTACATTGCCTGCAGAGGTTATTGCTGAAAATGCGGATGCAAACTACAAAAATGGAATCCTAAGAGTGGAAATTCCAAAAGCAAAGAAGCAGGAACAAAAGAAAAGAATTGAAGTAAAGTAAATTTTTATTTTTTTGTTTTTGTCAAAAACCACTCATCAGAGATGGGTGGCATATTTGTATTATTGATAATAAGCCAGTGGTTTTTGATGCTCGGAATTACACCATCTGATGTGTGGTTTTCGAGCACTACTCATTCCACCATTCAAAGAATTGGTGGAATTCCGTTGTTTAAAATAATGCGTCATGTGGGAAACAGAAAAATAAAAACCGACGGCAATTTTTCATTAGAAAAATACATAAAATAAACAAATATTGAATTCAATTCAAAAATGGAACATAAAAAGGAAGATAATGAGAAATTTAGAAAAATAAAAGAACAAATAATTGATTTTTTAAACAATAAATATCAAAATAAATATGGCAGAACATTAAGAGAAACTTTAGGTAAAGGTCACTTTCCAGACAAAGATATAGAAGACGAGTATTATAAATTGTTTGATGAAAAAACAAATGAAAAAGAAGCTTCAAAAAAACAACTCGAAGAAAAAAATCAAAAAATAGAGGAACTAACGGACACTTTGAAAAGACTGCAGGCAGAGTTTGAAAATTTCAAAAAAAGGAACGAGAAGGAAAAGCTGGAATTCGAAAAATACGCTCATGCAGGAATAATTAATGAAATACTTCCGATAATTGACAGCTTTGAACTTGCGTTAAAGAATTCAGCAGACAAGGAAAAGTTTGTGGAAGGCATAAAAATGATTTACGCACAGCTTTACTCGATACTTGAAGCTGAGGGCTTGAAACCAATAAGCTCTGCAGGAGAAAAATTTGACCCTTACAAGCACGAAGTCTTGATGAAGGAAGAATCTGGAAAGCCAGAAGGCATGATTTTGGAAGAATTCCAAAAAGGATATATGCTGAATGACAAGGTATTAAGGTTCAGCAAAGTCAAGATTAGCGGGAAATAAATTATTTAATATGTTAAAATACAATAACGATTAACATGTCAAAAACCACCCATCAGAGATGGGTGGCATGTTTGCATTATTGATAATAAGCCAGTGGTTTTTGATGCTCGGAATTACACCATCTGATGTGTGGTTTTCGAGCACTACTCATTCCACCATTCAAAGAATTGGTGGAATTCCGTTGTTTAAAAAATAAAAAAATCCTTGCTATAAAATTGATAACAAAAAACACGCCGTTAAAAGAGGTGCTTGAGCTCGCTGCTCCGTGCAATTGCGATTCGTGCAATCATGGATGCAAATACGGCTCTGGCGCTCTTGCAGGAGATGATGCAAAAAATATTGCCAGGTTTTTGAGTGTTTCAGAGCGCGAGCTAAAAAAGGGCTTTTTGGAGGAAACAGAGCTTTTTAACAAGAAAATCGTAAAGCCAAGGCTGATTAGGGAAAAAAATAAGCCTTATGGAAGATGTGTGTTTTATGATGATGAAAAGGGATGCACAATTCATGAAGTCAAGCCATTGGAATGCAAGACCTCAATCCAGTGCAAGGATTATGGTGAGCAGTTGAGCATTTGGTTCATGGTCAACCATGTTGTTGATCCTGAAGATCCTGAAAGCATAAGGCAATTTGCACAGTATATTAGAAGCGGCGGTAAGATAATACCGGGAGCCGAACTCAAAAGCCTTGTGCCTGACGAGGAAAAATTAAAAAAAATATTGAAGTATGATATTTTGAAATAGAACTCAATAACGATTGAACGCAAATAAAAATTTATTGTCAAATAATTCAATATTTTTTAATGAAGATAAAAAATAATGGAAAAGATTTTTATTGCGTCATGTGCGAGACAAAAACAGCAAAAACAAAAATAAGCATTAAATCAAGGAGAACATAATCAAAACCAATTTTGAAAAACAAATAAAATAATAAAAGCAAAAATTAACGTTGGAGGAAATTCAAAATGACAAAGGAAAAAATCATAGGTATTGATTTGGGAACAAGCAACAGCGCTGCTTCTGCTCTGCAGGCTGGAAAGCCAATTATAATTCCAAGCGCAGAAGGAACTACCGCTTATGGAAAAGCATTTCCAAGCGTTGTGGCATTTTCAAAAGACGGGCAGATTTTGGTTGGAGAGCCTGCAAGGAGGCAGGCTGTCAGCAACCCTGAACACACAATAATGGCTGCAAAGCGCAAGATGGGCACGAGTTTCAAGTACAATATAGACGGCAAAGAGTACACGCCGCAGCAAATATCAGCTTTTATTCTTCAAAAAATAAAGAAAGACGCAGAAGAATTTCTCGGAGAAAAGGTAAACAAAGCAGTGATTACTGTTCCTGCTTATTTTGATGACAATCAAAGACAAGCCACAAAAGACGCAGGACAAATTGCAGGCCTCGAAGTTGTGAGGATTGTAAACGAGCCAACTGCTGCTTCAATGGCGTACGGAATTGACAAGCAGGACAAGGAATTAAAGATTCTAGTATTTGATCTTGGTGGTGGAACATTAGACGTCACTATAATGGAATTTGGAGGCGGAGTTTTCCAGGTTCTTTCAACTTCCGGAGACACGCAGCTCGGCGGAACTGATATGGACCAGGCATTGATTAATTACTTGGCTTCTGAATTCAAGAAAACAGAAGGAATTGACGTGTCAAATGACAAGACAGCAATGCAGCGCCTGAGGGAAGCTGCCGAAAAAGCAAAAATTGAACTTTCGACGGTTTTTGAAACAGATATAAATCTGCCTTTTATAACTGCTACAAATGAAGGGCCAAAACACTTGTCTTTGAAACTTACAAGGGCAAAGCTTGAGCAGCTGATTGAGCCAATAATAAAAAGATGCAAACATCCAACAGAACAGGTCATCAAAGACGCAAAATTAGCTATAAGCAAGATTGACAAGATAATTCTTGTTGGCGGCCCAACCAGAATGCCAATAGTCAGAAAATTTGTTGAAGACTACATTGGCAAGCAAGCTGAAAGGGGCGTTGACCCAATGGAATGTGTTGCAATGGGCGCAGCAGTCCAAGCCGGAGTTCTTGCAGGCGAAGTCAAGGACATTCTGCTTCTTGATGTGACTCCATTAAGCTTGGGAATTGAAACACTTGGAGGAGTTTTTACAAAACTAATTGAAAGAAACACAACAGTTCCAACAAAAAAAGCCCAGGTGTTCAGCACTGCAGCTGACAACCAAACAGCTGTGACTATAAGAGTAGGCCAGGGCGAAAGGCCTATGTTTTCAGACAATAAGCTTCTTGGCCAGTTTGATTTAGTTGGGATACCTCCGGCACCAAGAGGCATTCCCCAAATTGAGGTTACATTTGACATAGATGCGAATGGAATACTGCACGTCAACGCGAAAGACTTGGGAACTGGAAAAGAGCAGAGCATCAAGATAACTGCTTCGCAGAAATTAAGCGAAGACGAGATTGCAAGAATGCAGAAGGAAGCAGAGCAATTCGCAGATGTTGACAAGAAGAAAAAGGAGGAAATTGAAGCAATCAATAATGCAGACAATTTGGTTTATTCAACAGAAAAACTTTTCAAGGACCTTGAAGGAAAAGTTCCGGAGAAAGAGATTGGCGAAGTAAAAGGCAAGATTTTGGAGTTGAAGGAATTATTGAAGCCTGCTGAAAAGGATGTTGCTGCAATTAAGATGAAAATGGATGAAATCAACGAATTAGTTCAGAAAATGTCAACTGAGCTATACCAGAAAGCAGGGCAGCACTACCAAAAGGAACATCAAGGACAAAAAACTAATTCGGATGAAAACGAAGAGGAAAAATCAAAAAATGATGATAATGTTGTAGATGCTGATTATGAAGTTAAGGATGAGGAAAAGAAAAAGAAGAGATAAAATTTATTTAAGAAATCTTTGATTAGATGACTAAACAAAAAAATAAATCTAATACGCTTGTAAATAAAGTAGTAAAAAACAGAAAAACTATAATTAAATTTTACAAAAAATATAGAAAAAGAATTATTAGGATGAGAAAGAATGTAAAAGAATAAATATAAAACATATTGTTGACATAAAGAATAACATTGCTAGTACAAAATTGAAATAATAAATCAAGTTAATAAAATGCCAAAGGACAAGGACTATTACAAAATACTTGGAGTTAATAAAAGCGCGACAAAGGACGAGATTAAGGCAGCCTACAAAAAATTGGCAAAACAGTATCATCCTGATTTAAACAAAAGCCCTGATTCTGCTGAAAAGTTCAAGGAGATTAACGAGGCTGCTGCAGTCCTTGGAGATGACCAGAAAAGGACACAATACAATCAATACGGCACTGCAGGCCAACAATTTGAGGGCTTCTCTGGATTTGATTTCTCTGATTTTATGTCAGAAGCTCACGGCTTTGATTTCGACAGCATTTTCGAGAATTTTTTTGGCGGCGGTGGAAGCTCAAGGTCACGAAGAAGGCAAAGGGGCTCGGACTTAAGATATGACATAAGAATTGAACTGGAAGATGCTGCATTTGGAGCAACCAAGACAATTAATATTCCAAGGCTTGAGGAATGTGAACGATGCCACGGAAGCGGAGCTGAAAAGCCGCAGGATATAGAGACTTGCAATGAATGCAATGGCAAAGGGATATCAACAAAAACTCAAAGAACGCCGTTTGGGCTGTTTTCAACAACAAGCACGTGCAGGAAATGCAGAGGCCAAGGCAAATACATAAAAAATGAATGCAGGGAATGCAATGGAAAAGGGGTTGTTCAGAAAACCAGAAGCATAGAAATCAAGATTCCAGCAGGCGCAACTGACGGAACAAATTTAAGAATTCAAGGTGAAGGCGAGGCAGGCGAACAAGGAACTTCATCAGGTGATTTATACATTGTAATTCAGGTCAATCATCATAAGATTTTTGAAAGGCATGGCAACGACATTTACATTAAGGCACATGTTCCATTCGCAATAGCAGCATTGGGTGGTGATGTAGACGTTCCAACTTTAAAAGGCAAAGCAAACCTAAAAATCCCTGCAGGAACTCAAAGCAATACCATATTCAGAATGAGAGGCCAGGGAATTCCAAGCCTGCACGGCCACCATGTTGGTGATGAAAATGTTGAAGTTATTATTTCTGTTCCTGAAAAATTGACAAAAAAGCAAAAAAAGCTGCTTGAGGAATTTGATAAGGAGAGTGAAAAGAAAAAGGGCTTATTTTGGTGAGATTGCCTATTATAAATATGCTTAAAATAGAACAATTTACAAAACTTGGAATATTATTTATAATAATAGGATTTGCAATATTATTTTTTAGCCAATTTATGTTCTCAAAAGATACTACTTCAAAGACTAAGGTTGCAATAGGCGGATTTATCGGTCCAATTCCATTTGGGTTTGGGAATGACAAGAATTTGTTAGTGCTTGTTATACTGCTTTCGATTGCTTTGATTTTATATTTGTTCTTTATCAACTTTGGCAAGGCTATAAGGTAACTTTTATTTGAAAAAAATTATATAAAAGCCACACATTCCCAGATAAATGTATAAAATATTAGTGATTGGTGATAACCCCAACAGAGCAATACTTGCCAACAGTTTGCTTTGCACAGGACTGCCTTCAATTCTACAACTTCAGACTCCAGAACATTATTTATTCATGGCCTCTGATGCGATTGATTTAGTGATTCAGGATGTTGTTACACACTATCTTAATCGAAAAGCCAAAAAGAGAGATTTAATGTTAACAGAAAGGATTGTCAATGATATAAATAATTCAAGGAATCATATTCCGTTAGTTCTTGTTTCAGACAGCCAAAGAATTGGGGAATTGGCAGACTATATCCCTAAATTAAATAAATTGGACTCTGGCAAGTTTAGTGTAATTCAAAGAGGAATAAACCCAGTACCGCTTGTAACTTTAGTTAACCGAATATTAAGAGGAGAACAATTTAAGCAACATGCAGAACAACAGTATGGGGCTTTATAACTCTCTCGTTATTCTTCCTTATCGTATTGACCCTTAACTTTGTACTTGCTGGAAGTCAAAATCTCATTATATGT
>JAHFQA010000035.1 GCA_023266475.1 Candidatus Woesearchaeota archaeon
AAGGAATTGTTGCCAATTGAAGGCGCAGCAGCTGCCCCAGGAGCAGCGCCTGCAGCAGGAGCTGCACCGGCAGCTGGAGCTGCAAAAGAAGCTCCAAAGAAGGAAGAGAAGAAGAAATAATCAAATTTTTAGATTAGATTAAGCGGCGATTTTCGTTGATTGCTGCTGCATTTCGCCCATGATTACGTTGCCTTCTTCCAGAACATCTCCTAGCATAATTCTCAACGCTTCTGTATTCTTGAAGTCTTGTTTTATGATTTCTTGAAATGTTTTTTCTAATTCTTGAATATCCTGCTCTATTTTACCAAATTCCGGATTATTTTTTATTTGAGGTTCATTTCTTAACAAAGTCAAAATATTATTTAATGATTTTTTAACGCCTTCCACATCATCCCACAACTTTTTTAAAATGATTTCTAAATCTTGCTTTATCTCTTCCAACCTTTTATCGGCTACATCAACTCTTTTGAAAAGTTCTATTAATAAGAATAAGAAATCCTGCCTTACGCCAGTTTGAAGTTCTTGGCTGATTTTGGCATAAAGCTGGTCGTAAAATGCCAATTCTTTCCCCAAACGCTTGACTGCTTTTTTCTCTTTACGCAGAATCTTGCGCCTAGACCACCACCGAGCAGGTGAAAAAAATGAAAAGAAAGAAACACTTGCGGGATAGCCGCCCCTTCCAACAATAATATCGGACTTTTCATCCATTCTAATATCTTTGACTAGATCTCTCAATAGTTCATCTAATTGCCCTCTAAAAACTTGAACTTCTCCAAGAGGAAAAATCAATTCATTTTTTCTATTTTCCAACTCAGCAAATAAAACTTCTATATCCGTAAAATCCTTTTTGTCTTGACGCTTATTGCTCAATAGGGACTGAGAGATTAGCCTTAAAATATCAAGATAATAAGATCTGAATATCTGATAATCATTTAAGAAACTACTTACAAATATGTCAAGTTTTCCCTGAAACTTTCTTTGATTGGCCTCTCCCTTCCAGGGAGATAGTTTTTTTGCACTTGAATATTTTTTGTATAAGTCAGATATGGCTTCAGGAGTATATTTCGTTGTCAGTCTTTGTGATGCTTTTCTTAGTCTCCTATCTCTGCGTCTAATTTTAATTGAATTAACAAGCATTAGTCCAGTATAACTTCTTATGCTTATTCCATTAAACCATTCTCCCGGAAATAATCTGTATATAAACGACCAAAAGCCCATCTAAATCAGTTTATACTTTATCCAGATTATATTTAAAACTTTCTACTTCAAAATCTGGTCTGTTCTTCTAAATTCTAATCTTAAATCATTCAGTAAATCAACAACCCTCTGCTTCTCTTTTCCCAATCCCTTCCAGTCCAATAGAATGAAATCAACTTTTTCACTTGTTTTCTCAATTGCTTGCTTTATTAAATCTCCATTTAAATTTTCCAGCTGATATTTTGGACAAATGTGAGAAATTGCAACATCCGATCTTAACATTATCTTGTTGAAATTATTGCAATAATGCGGACCTCCAATTCCGACGGCAATTTTAAAATTATTGTCCTGATTTTCTAATGAGTTCATTATTGTTTCTGCAATTATTTTTCCATTTTCTTTATCATTCCATTCCTTTTCTGTGCTCCCAATTTCAACAAAAACAGCCGGTTTTTCAAGATAGGGCCCATGATGAGTTGCTTCTAATGTTGCTTGATATTTTGTATTTTTTGAATTATTATTTAATTCAATGAATAAGATTTTTAATAAAAATGCCGAGGAAAAACATATCTTCCCATCTTTTCCGCCAAATTCAGCTATGCTCCAGTTGCCAATCGGATGAACTGCAAAAGAAGGAGTATTTTCTTTGCTCCTGTGTTTTGAGGCAAAGACAAAAATATCTGCATCTATTTTTTGGTCTAAATTCTCTGCAAAAATTAAATCATCATTAATTAAATAAAGTTTTATATTTTTGTTTTCTACAGTTTTATAACTAAATATTTGATTATTGTCAATCTTCTCCTTAGTTTCTTTAAAATTAAATAATTCAATCAAATTATTTCTTATATTAATTCCAGCTGGGTCCTTTAAGGAAGTGATTATAGCTATGTTTTGCATAATAAATCAGAAGAAAAACGTATTTATAAGTTTTTATAAATTGTACCTTGATGCGCCTGCAAGATCCTGAAATAGCCAGTTGATTCGCTTCTTTCTATCTTGTGTGCCAATTTGTAAAAATTGTTCAACTATATAGCATGCCAGGACCTTGTCTAGTGGACCCGAATCCGATCGACAGTCCATCAAAAGTTCTGAACTTCCATTTTCGTGCAGTTCAAAAGCCAAAGTGCATACAGTTCTTGGAGCAGAATGTCTATTAGACTCCCTCTGAATAATCATTGAAAGCTTTGGCTCATAAACCATAATCACCTCGTAATAATTCTGCCTTATACAATTCTTAATTTGTTCTGGTAGCGTCATTTTTCAACACTATTGTGCAGTAATCAATTCCATTTTATAAATGATTCTGAATAGAATAAAATGCATAATTCAAAACCAAATAAGTATTTAAATATGTAATAAAATAAGTATAAATTCTAAGTTGTAAACAGCAAACCTTATATATAAGTATTTAATTAAGTAAAAAAATAAGTAAAATGGTTATATTCAAAAGAAAGCTCTATAAGCGTGGCTCTAGCTTTGAAACTACTATTCCTATGCCGATGATTATGCTTCTTGACAAGAACAAGAAATATAATGTAATATTCGCTTATGACGAAGAAGCTAACAAGTGGTATATGAAGTTTGAAGAACAAAGAGGGGAAAAATAAAGTTTTGATTAAGACAAATTAATTGACAACATAATAAAATATTCAATTAAAAAATTAAATCTAAAAAATTTCAATAAATGAGGTGGAGTAAATGACCAGAAGATTTGAGGAAATGCTTGACATATTGGATTATAATGAATTGATGCGTTGCAAGAATGATTTGGATAGCGGCGCCATAACATTAAAGAAATTATTGGAGGAAAATATTAAAAAGAAATTAAAGGAGCATGAGAAAACTTGCGCAACTTGCTCCAGTGACCTGAATTTTTACAAATCAAGCAACTACACATTGGTATTCGGTCCCGACGACTTTAAAAAGAAGGCAAGCTTTTGCGGCTTGGATTGCTTGGGATATTTCATTATAAAGTTGAAGGAAATGAAGGAAAGGCCAAAAGAAGACAATGTCAGCAACAGAGACTCTTTTTTTTAAAATGTTAATATAATCACATGCACAACAAAACTATAGAACAGGTTTTAAGAGAATTAAAGACTTCTGATAAAGGAATTTCCCAGCAAGAAGCAGAGGAAAGGCTAAAGAAATACGGGCTGAACGAGATAAAGGAAGGAAAAAAAATCTCGCCTTTGGAGATTTTGATTAATCAGTTTAAAAGCATTGTAGTCTTAATTCTAATTGCTGCAACAATAATTTCTGCGTTTCTAAAAGAGTTTGTTGACGCAATCGTAATTGTGGTGATTCTTATCCTGATTGCTGTCCTTGGTTTTATACAGGAATACCGTGCAGAAAGAGCAATTGAGGCTCTTAAAAAGCTGGCTTCGTTGAAAGCAACTGTTCTTAGAGACGGTCAAAAAAAAGATATCGATGCCAGATATCTTGTACCTGGCGACATAATAATTCTTGAAACAGGCGACAAAGTTCCGGCCGATTCCAGACTGATCGAGGTTTTCAACCTGCAAACACAGGAAGCTGCTTTAACAGGTGAATCACAGCCTGTCAAAAAGAATCCTAATACTTTAGAAGAAAAAACCAGTATTGCAGACAGGAAGAATATGGTTTTTTCCGGAACTATTGTTGTAAGCGGCAGGGCAAAGGCAATAGTTATATCTTCAGGAATGCAGACAGAAATCGGAAAAATAGCAACCCTAATTCAGGAAGTGAAGCCAGAACCAACTCATTTGCAAAAAAAGCTAGACTATCTGGGAAAATGGTTAAGCATAATGACAATTGCAATAGCGACTATTGTATTCGTGACTGGCATACTTTTGCACGAAGCCTCTTTCATAGACATGCTAGTTTTTGCAGTCGCATTGGCAGTTGCAGCAATCCCTGAAGGACTGCCTGCAGTAGTTACAATATCTCTTGCACTTGGAACACAAAGAATGCTAAAGCGAAATGCGCTCATAAGAAGGTTGCCAAGTGTTGAAACCCTGGGAGCTGTAACCGTAATTTGCAGCGATAAAACAGGAACTTTGACTGTAAACGAGATGACTGTTAAGAAATTATTTGCTAACGGAAAAATAATAGATTTAACTGGAGTCGGATATGAAACAAAAGGGCAGTTTCTTTTTAAAGGAAAAAATGTCGGAAACGATGACATAGAGCTTTTGCTTAGAATTGGAGCATTAAACAACAATGCTGAGCTGAAGAATGGAAATTTAATTGGCGATCCAACTGAGGGTTCTTTAATTGTTAGTGCTGCAAAAGCAGGCTTGATAAAAGAAGACCTTGAAATTGAATACCCAAGATTAGATGAAATTGAATTCACAAGCGAAAGAAAGTTGATGACAACTATACACAACCATCATGGCGAAAAGGTTGCTTATGTCAAAGGGGCTCCAGAAGTCTTGTTAAAGATGTGCAATTATATTTACATAAATGGAAAAGCTAAGAAATTAACAGAACAAGAGAAGAAAGAAATTCTTGAAATTAACAACGAGTTTGCAGATGATGCATTAAGAGTTCTTGGGTTTGCTTACAAAACTTTAGTCGACACAAATCCGGAAAAAAACCTGATTTTTGTCGGATTGCAGGGCATGATCGATCCGCCGCGAGAGGAAGTGAAGATTGCAATTGAAAAATGCAAAAAGGCAGGAATAAGGGTCATAATGATTACAGGCGACCATGAGGTAACTGCAAAGGCTGTTGCAAACGAAATTGGGCTGAAGGGAAAAGCAATAACAGGCCAGCATATGGATGAAATCAAGAATCTTGAGGACTTGGTCGATGAAATTGCTATTTTTGCAAGAGTCAATCCCGAGCATAAGATTAAAATTATTGATGCGCTGAAGAAAAAAGGGCACATTGTTGCAATGACCGGCGATGGTGTGAATGACGCTCCTGCCCTGAAAAAGGCTGACATCGGCATTGCAATGGGAATCACCGGAACTGATGTAAGCAAGGAAGCAAGCTCGATGATTTTAACAGACGATAATTTTGCATCCATTGTCAATGCAATTGAAGAAGGAAGGGGCATTTATGACAACATAAAGAAGTATGTGGAATATTTGCTGTCATCAAACCTCGGAGAAATTCTGACTATTTTTTTTGCCGGTGTGCTGGGGATGGGATTACCGGTTGTAGCAATACAAATTCTGTGGATAAATCTTGTAACTGATGGTTTACCAGCGTTGGCATTAAGCGTTGATCCGAACGATCCGGACATAATGTCAAGGCCACCAAAAAACCCAAAAGAAAATATAATAACGAACTTCATGACTTTAAGGATGGTGATAACAGGCATAGTTATGATGTTATGCACATTAATTATATTCAAACTCTACAATCCGGAATCAAATTTGATTTATGCCCAGACAATGGCTTTTACTATTTTAGTTATACTGCAGATGTATAACGTATTAAATACAAAGTCTGAAAAGACTTCCTTATTCAAATCAGGAGTATTTTCAAATATGTACTTGATAGGTGCAATTGCATCTTCTGTGCTGCTCCAATTTATAGTTATTTATTCGCCTTTGAATAAATTCTTAAAAACAACGCCTCTAAGCTTATTTGACTGGGTACTGATTATTGTAGTGTCAAGCAGCGTTTTAATAATTGGAGAGATTGCAAAGCATGTCAATCAAAGGATTGAAGCAAAAAATCAGCATTTAAATCCTCAATAAATTTAAAAATACGCTTCTTATTCTTAATCATATGGACGAAATGCAACAGCTATGTGCAGAAATTTTAGATGAAATCAAGAATAAAAATCCTAAAACACAACATGAATTAAACAAATTAAAACTAAAAATCTTGCATAAATGCAAATCCAAAGGAAAAACAAATAAGATTCCAAAAAACCCTGACATTTATTTTGCTGCTTCTGAAGAGGACAGGCAAAAATTCAAGGATTTGCTATCATTAAAGCCAGTTAGAACTGTAAGCGGTGTTGCTCCAATCGCATTAATGTCCGAGCCCTATCCATGCCCGCACACAATGAAAGGCATTGGCCCTTGCACATATTGCCCAGGGGGCCCAGGAAGCCCATTTGGAAACGTGCCGCAAAGCTATACGGGAAAAGAGCCATCGACTAGAAGGTCAATTAGAAATAATTATGACCCCTATTTAATAGTATTTAACAGACTCGAGCATTATGTGGCAATGGGAAAAGTCCCAGACAAAGTCGAGCTTATAATCCAAGGAGGTACATTTCCATTCTTTGCAAAAGTCTACCAGGAATACTTTGTAAAATACTCGCTTAAGGCGATGAACGATTTCTCACGATTATTTTTTGATGAGAACAGCAGTATAGATATTTTAAAGTTTACAAAATTCTTTGAGCTGCCAAGAATAATTGGCAATGAAGACAAAAGGACATCTGCAGTTCAGAACAAGCTGCTTAATATTAAAAATCTGGATTTAAATGATTTGGAAGAAAGGAAAAAAGTTGAGGAATCATTTTTTGATACTGATAATAATAATGGATTTTTGATATCAAAGAATGGAAGATCATTTAATGCTCTATGTAATATTGAAAACAATGAACAAAATGAAATGACTGCTTCAGAACAAATACTGGAATTAAATGCTGCTGAAAACAAAATTACAAGCCCAAACAATGCAAACATTCTCGCGATAAATAATGTTCACAACAAATTAAAAAAAGAAAATAATCCGAATTTAAAATTAGAACAAATTCAAAAAGAAAATGAGACATCTTTGATAAGATGCGTTGGATTGACAATAGAAACCAAAAGCGATTTTGGAAAATTATATCATGGAAACTTGATGCTGGAGCTGGGATGCACAAGAGTTGAATTAGGAATACAGTCAGTATACGACTCAGTGCTCGAAGCAACAAATAGAGGAAATTCTGTTGCGGACAACATTGAGTCAGTAAGGATCCTAAAGGATTTGGGGTTTAAGATTAACATGCATTATATGCCTGGCCTCCCATTGACCACAACGCAAATGGACTTAAAAGGTCTAAGAGAATTGTTTGATAATCCTGATTATAAGCCCGACATGCTGAAAATATACCCATGCATGGTAATGGAAGGAACGAAGCTTTATGACAACTGGAAAAATGGAAAATTTACTCCATTGACAACAAAAGAAGCTGCAGAAATAATTGCAGAGGCAAAAAGGTTTGTGCCAAAATGGTGCAGGATAATGCGTGTTCAAAGGGACATACCGACTTTTGCAACAGCTTCAGGAGTTGACAGGACGAATTTAAGGCAGTATGTTGAAAAGGTTTGCAATGAGAGAAATATAAAGTGCAAATGCATACGCTGCAGGGAAGTCGGATTTAATTCGAGAAAGGAAATTAATTTCAAAAATAATCAGACAATCATTACAGGTTATGAAGCATCTCACGGGAAAGAATTTTTCATTGCCTTCGAGGATTTGGAAAAGGATATCTTGTTTGGATTCTGCAGGCTAAGATTCCCATCACAATTCCTGCGCCCAGAGATAACAAAAGATTCTGCCTTGATAAGAGAATTGCATGTGTATTCAGCAGCTGTTCAAATTGGTAAGAAATCTGGCGATAGTTTTCAGCATCGGGGCATCGGAAAAAACCTTCTGAAAAAGGCCGAGGAAATCGCAAAGCAAAACGGGAAAAATAAAATAGTTATAATTTCAGGAATTGGGGCAAGGGAATATTTCAGGAAATTTGGATATAAATTGGAAGGGGTTTATATGGTTAAAAACTTATAGAAAACAAAATGGAAATAACTCCCTTTCACAATGCTAAGGAAATCATCTTCAAGCCAAAATTCATAGAAAGGTATTCAAAACTGACAAATTGGGATAAATTCAAAAATTACTCATTGTCATTTCTAAATCGTTCAATAAGAGTAAATACATTAAAAATAACAGTGAAAGAACTGAAAGAAAGGTTGGAAAAAAATTGGAATCTTGAGAATATCCCTTGGTGCAAGGAAGGATTTTGGATTGAGCACACAAAAAAAGAAAGACGGGATGTTGGTAATTTAATAGAACATTCACTTGGATATTTTTATTTGCAGGAAGCAGCTTCAATGATTCCACCAATAGTTTTAGAGCCAAAGCCGCATGAAATTGTTCTTGATATGGCTGCATCACCAGGAAGCAAAACTACTCAAATAGCGCAGTATATGGACAATAAAGGAATTTTGATTGCAAATGACTATACTTATGAAAGAATGAAGCCTTTGTCTATAAATCTGCAAAGATGCGGTGCAACAAATGCAATAATAACTTTAATGGAAGGCCAATGGTTCAAGAAATCCGGCATTGAGTTTGACAAAATTCTGGTTGATGCACCATGCTCAGGCACAGGCACAATAAGAAAAAGCCTGAAAACAATTGGCATTTGGAATCCCGACATGATTAGAAGATTATCAATAACGCAAAAACAGCTGATTGAAACAGGGTTTAATTTGTTGAAGGATAATGGAACATTGATTTATTCAACATGCTCTCTTGAGCCAGAGGAAAACGAGGAAGTTGTTGATTTTTTGATTAATAAGTACGAGAATGCTAAATTGGATGATATAAAATTAAACTTGAATAAAAGCCCTCCAATTCTTGAATTTGAAAATAAACATTACAATGAAGAAATCAAAAAATGCCTTAGAATCTGGCCGCAGGACAATGATACGGAAGGGTTTTTCGTGGCGAAGATAAGGAAAATTTAATCTTTCACTTTCATATCAGTCATCATCTTATCAACAATGCCATTGACTAAGTCAAGATTTATATTTTTGTACCCTTTTTCAACCCTTAGCTTTAATTCGCTGTTGACCTTATTAATTACTTTGCTTTTTATATATTCAATGTCCTTTTCCGGAAGCGGCCTATTAATTGGGTTAATTTTTTCCCTGTATCTTCTGGATATTTCCACAGAATTCAATAATTCTTTGTCATAGTATTCTCTTAAGATTTCGTCGTCTACAGCCTGCTCCAGAATTTTATGAACTACTGCATTAGCTATGTTACCGATAAATAAATCAATAAGCTTATTCCTGCTTTGTGTCATTTTCTATTCCAGCTAGTATTTCTTTAAAAATTTCATTATACAATCTTCTATATTTATTTAAAAATGTATTATTCAATAAATTCTCTTTAATATTTTTGACTATTCCTTTGCCAAAATAATTTTCAATTTCTTTATTTACAGTTTCTATGCTTATTTTCTTGATTTCCATGAATAGTTTAATGGCAATTAAATTTCTTGTTAATTTATATTTTTCATTGCCTGATAAAAAATCAAAGTTTTCTATCAGGGCTTTGCTTTCCAATAAATGCAAATCCAAAAGCGTGTAATTCATCTTGTTTTTGATTCTAAATACAATTCTTTCCTTAGATATAAATTTGCTTAACATCATCTGAAACAAAGGGTCTGTTATTAATCCTTTAAGAAGGGATTTAAAGCTAATGACTATTATGTGAAGGCTAATCCCAAACGCGCTTTCAAAATGGTGCTTAGTCTTATCAGTCTCTATTTTTTTATCCGTTATTAATAAAACATCAATGTCCTTAAAATCAAATCCTCGTTCCAAAAACGAGCCAGCAATTATAACATTCTCAAAATGTTCAAAATTATTTAGAATTTCTTCAATAATTGTATTTTTTATTGGCTCGAGATTCCATATCTTATAGTAATATGGCCTTAGCTTTACTTTTTCTAATACAGGCTTTATCATCACAACTGCGCCCAATTCAAACCCAGGTATGCGCTCTCTTGGAATATAAATCTGGTCCATTCTCGTTCCTTTGCTTATTTTGCTTATTAATTCTACCATATTACGTAAAAATACGTAATAATATTAAAAGCTTTCGTTTTAGTAGAATAAAAAATGCCTTAGAATCTAGCCGCAGGACAATGATACGGAAGGGTTTTTTGTTGCTAAGATCAGAAAAAAGTAATAATATAAAGCTATACTCTATAATACCTCACTACAAAATAAGTTAGATCACCGTTATTAGTTCTCGTTGGAAAAACATTAAAATGTGTTGCCTTTTTTGGAGCATCTTTTCCTGACAATCTAAGAGCTTCCTCTAATGTCTTAGGAAACCACACGTCTCCTACTCTTTTTGGTATTACTTATTGCTTTTTTTGTCCTATTATAACAAAAAACTCTCTCTCAGGTTGGCCTGGAGTATAATCTAACGTACTAATACTATACCCAGATTCTCCAAACGAACTAAATAATCTAGAAAGTTCCATCCAATAACACTATTTACTTTGCAGAAATCTTTCACCTAGTATAAATCTTATTAAGCCCTTGCCTTTAATGCCTTTCCGTTGCCACTCAACTGCAATTCCTTTATCTTGCTTCTTAAGAATTCAATTGTCTTTGTATTATCCTGATGATTTAAAATACTGCCGCATTCGGGGCACCTGAACTCCAAGTCAGTTGCCTTTTCAAACCCAACCCTGACGCATGCATTTGGGCAAAGGTAAAAATTGCCAAAATTAGCCTCTTCTTCCTTTAACCTGACACTATACTTTGCCAGTTTCTCCTTGTTTGTCTTGTCAAGCAGTTCCTTGACTCTTTTCTTGTTAAAAGTCCAATAGCTTATGTACCAGCCTTTTTGCCTGTCTTTTTTCCTGTAGTAAGAAACTAGATTATGGTTGTAAAGCCTATATAGGATATTCCTTACCTCATGTATATCCCTATCAACCTTTTCCGCAATCTTAAAGTCAGAAACGTTCTTCTTGTCTTTGAGGTAGTCTATAATCTTCATTGAATCTTCCCCAATTACTTCCTTTACCGTATCCTGCACTTTTGTGTTTGTAATCTTCATTTTATATGTCCAAATTATAAAATCCCTGCCTTTTAAGGTTAAGCGCAGAAGAAAAGAGGTGATACAAAAACTCCTACACCGCCTTAAAAGGTGGGATAAATTAATAACATGATATTATTACCCCTAGCCTTACTCTAATTCCTGCCTTCCACCCCGTTTTGGCCTAATATTATATTGAAATATTTAGTTTGTAAAAATTGAATGCAATAGATTCAGAATACTATTGCAGTCATTAAGAGTGTCTGGTATATATAAACTTTATTATAACGTAATAATTATATTTAAAAATATATATTATAAAATATAGCTTATATTTAAATGTTACTGTTTAGCGTACTGCGCCAAATAAAAGTTTTTATATGCAATATGACTACCATATGTTATGCCTCAAGAAAAGAGCTTTGGCGCAGTGGTTTTTGTAAGGCACAAAGAAGCTATTAAGTACTTGCTCCTGCATTATGGTGCCGGGCATTGGGACTTTCCAAAAGGTCATCAGGAGCAAAATGAAAACGAAGAGCAAACAGCCCATCGTGAAATAAAAGAAGAAACTGGAATTGAAGATGTCGAGTTTCTGGATGGATTCAAGGAAACTATAAAATACTTCTATAAGAAAGGCGATGAAACAGTTTATAAGGAAGTTTTCTATTTTCTTGGCCAGTCCTCAACAGAGCACGTTGAGCTTTCTTCCGAGCACATAGGATATGCATGGCTAAGCTATGATCACGCTTTCAAGAAGCTGACATTTAACACTTCTAAAGAGCTATTAAGGAAAGCGAATCAGTTTTTGTATAAGAGAAAGTGATAATTTTCATAAATATCTGTTTTTTCATTGATAATTTAATCATGGTTAAGTTAGGCTTGTGGTAAAGTCTTTTGTAATATCCATCGGTATACAGCTGAGTTATTAAGTAAATTTTGACTTTACTTCTATTTAAGCTTTGCTAATCTCTCCAATTCTTTGACAATATTTAAATATACCAAATCATAAAACACTTCCTATGAAAAATCTTGAAGTTGCAGAGCTTCTTAGAGAAATGGCTGACTATCTGGAGATTTCTAACGAGCCATTCAAGATAAGGGCGTACAGAAAAGCTGCTTTAGTTGTTGAGGGCCTTTCTGAAGACATTGAGCAAATCTGGAAAGACAAAAAACTGACAGAACTTCCAGGAATTGGGGAAGGGATTGCAAAAAAGATTGATGAGTTTCTAAAAACAGGAAAGCTGAAATATCTTGAAGACCTAAAAAAAGTAACTCCTGTGGATATGGAAGCACTTGGAAAAATTGAAGGCATTGGCCCAAAAACTATTCTAAAACTTTATCAGGAGTTAAAGGTAAAAAATGTTGCTGACCTTGAAAAAGCTGCACAGCAAGGAAAAATTCAGAAAATTAAGGGCTTGGGCCCAACAGTGGAGCAGAATATTCTGAAAAGCATTGAATTCTCGCGTAAAACAAGCGAAAGAGTTCCTCTTGGATTTGCATTAACAAGTGCAGAAGAGGTTGTACGAATGTTAAGAACCCTAAAGGAAGTTGAAAGAGTCTCCATTGCAGGCTCCACAAGAAGAATGAAGGAAACCATAGGAGACATTGACATTCTTGCCACATCAAAGAATCCTGCAAAAGTAATTAATTTCTTCACAAAAATGCCAAATGTTGCCGATGTTCTTGCACAAGGTCCGACAAAATCTTCAATAAGGCTTAAAGAGGGCATACAAGTCGACTTAAGGGTCCTTGATGACAGAATTTTCGGAGCCGGCTTGCTTTACTTCACTGGAAACCAGCAGCATAATATAATATTAAGAAAAATTTCCATTGAAAAAGGGCTAAAATTAAGTGAATATGGGCTGTTTAATAAAAAAACAAACAAGCTTGTAGAAGGCAAAACAGAAGAAGGCATTTACAAAAAACTTGGAATGGATTACATTGAGCCTGAGATGAGGGAAGATGAAGGTGAGATTGAATTGGCCCAGCATCACATGCTGCCAAAATTAATTAGCTACAATGACTTAAAAGGTGACTTGCAGATGCACACAAAGTGGAGCGATGGCAGCAATACAGTTGAAGAGATGGCTTTGGCAGCAAAAAAGCTTGGGCACGAATACATCTGCATAACAGATCACACTGGAAGATTAGCAATTGCAAATGCTTTAGATGAGAAAAGGCTATTGGAACAAAGAAAGGATATTGAAAAAGCTAATAAAAGAATTGATGGAATCACAATTCTTCAGGGGACAGAAGTCAACATAACAGAAAATGGAAATTTGGACATGAAAAATAGTGTGCTTAAGCATATTGACATTGTCATTGCATCTATTCATTCCGGATTTAAAAACTCAAAGGAAAAAATAACAAAAAGAATGCTAAAGGCAATGGAAAATGAACACGTCGACATTATTGCGCATCCAACTGGAAGATTGATAACCAAGCGTGAATCATATGAAATTGACTTGTACACAGTTTTTGACGCTGCCAAAAAAACAGATACAGTAATGGAGATAAATTCTTATCCTGAAAGAATGGATTTAAGAGACATACATGTCAAAGCTGCAATAAAATCCGGTGTAAAGTTGGTTATAAGTACAGATGCCCATAATACCGACCAATTGCATTTCATTAAATTAGGAATTGGAACTGCAAGAAGGGGCTGGGCAACAAGGAACGATATTATTAATACGAGAAGCTTGAAGGATATGTTAAAGACGTTGAAGAAATGAACAAAAGGTTTATAAAAAGTGGCATGTTTCTTTTTTAATTAATATGACTATTGATTACTGGGCATCGGTTGCTTATTTAGAAAGGTCAAATCCAACTAATTCTAGCATGGTAAATCATCTGGGCGAAACATTATTTGATAGACTGCACAGGTTACATCATGACTATACTAACAGGGAATCTTTTGAAAAATTGTTGTACCAGATGTATAGCGCCCAATCTGGAAAATTAAGCAAAGGGGAATTTTTAACGGTAATAAGCACTTGGCCTGGGCTGGAAGGGCTTAGGAATGCAAGATATGAAATAGAATCTAATGGAATTCGAATAAGCAAATTCGACTATTATCGTATTGCAGTTTATGCAAATCTTTTCAGAATTTCAAGGCTCACGCGAGAAACAAGAAGAACAGAGTCGCTAAAAATTCTCGCTCTTTTAAAAAATGAAGCTCGAATTTGAAAAGGAAGTGGATGCAACTTAAATTTACATAGAACATCCCATAAAAGAAGGAGAGGCAAAAAAACAATCGAGCTAAATGAAAATTTAATCCTTGATTTTTATAGTAAAGGAAAACTTTTAGG
>JAHFQA010000036.1 GCA_023266475.1 Candidatus Woesearchaeota archaeon
GCCAATGCAGCCATTGTGCATAGAAAAGCAGGCAGAAATACCGCAGATGGCGAGATTTGCTGTGAGAGACTCGGGAGTCACGGTAGCAGCAGGAATTTGTATTGACTTAGTGAAGAAGTAATTTTATTTTCATTTTCCTTGATTTAAGGGTCATGATAAACTAAAAATTATCATGAGGCACTAAGTTGCTGGAAATCATCTCAACACTTTCATTCGTGCCATCGAAGATGGTACATTTTTTGATGAAACTTTTTTCGCAAAAAAGTTTCTCGTCGTAAAGGGGCGAACCGTTTATGCAAAAAGCAAGAATAAAACTGGCAAGCATTGACATTAACAAAATCAATGACGTATGCAGCTATATAAAAGACATAGCTGAAAAAACAGGTGTTGACATGAGAGGGCCAATTCCTTTGCCGACAAAAAGGCTGAAGGTTACAACAAGAAAAAGCCCTGATGGCGAGGGAACAGCAACCTGGGAGCATTATGAGATGAGGGTACATAAGAGATTGATTGATTTGGGCCTTGACGAAAGGGCTTTAAGATTGGTGATGAGGGTTCCTATTCCTGAGGGTTTAAACATTGAGATTGAAATGATGGAATAAAAAAGTTTAAATAATTGATTAATATCCCAATATATATTAAATAAAAATGTTAAAAATCAATTCAAAGTCAAATTTCTTATCTTTTAGCTACAGCTTTTTCTATTTTGGCTGGTAAGCAGCCAACAAACTATTCTACAAATAACATTATTAAAAAATTGGTGATTAAGCTTTAGGTTTTGATATGTTATTTTAATACAAAAATCATGGAGGATTGAAAAATGAGTGAAATAAACGGAGTTGATTCACGCGTAATTCAATGGATCTTAAAGCCAAGCCCGGCTGAAGTAAAGCAAAGCGTTCCGCGATCCAGCAGTGCAAAGGAAACAATTATTAGGGGGAGGAGAATTATAGAAGACATCCTTAATGGACGCGACAGCAGGTTGCTTATTATTGCAGGGCAATGCTCAACCCATGATCCTGAAGAAGACAGAGAAGTCTCTCGCGAGCTGTACGAATTTTCCCAAGAAGTTGCTGACAAAGTAGTACTAATAAAAAGAACTTATTTTGAGAAGCCAAGGACAGGGTTAGGATGGGAAGGATTTATGATTGACCCGTTTCTTGACGGAAGCAATAACGTCAGTGAAGGATTAAACTTATGCCGGGAAGTCCTTTTGTACACAACTGAATTAGGGCTGCCATGCGCCACAGAGTACGTTGAGTCGCAGTCTCCGCAATATAACTCAGATTTTATTTCATGGGCGGCAATAGGAGCACGCACGGCCAATTCACAAACCCATAGGAAATTAGCATCCACATTATCCATGCCAGTGGGAATTAAAAATGATACTCATGGCGATATCGGTGTTGCTGTAAACGGGATATTAAAGGCGATGCAACCCAACATATTGCCTGATGCAATTACCGAAGATGGAAAGCCGGCAATAGTCCTAAGTTCTGGTAACCCTTATGCGCATCTTGTATTAAGGGGTGGGCAGTATGGCCCGAATTACGGCGAGGAGCATGTAAAAAAGGCAATTTCCATGCTTAAAAAGTACAAAGACAGGGGTGTACCTCAAACTGTAATTATTGACTGCAGCCACGACAATATTCTAGAATTGGACGAGTCAGTCGACCCGGCAAAATGGCGTAAAAATCCGAATAGCTATAAAAGGCAAGTAGATGTTTTCAACGATGGTGTTAGGCAGAGAAGGGATGGGAACAAGGGAATTGTAGGGTTTATGATAGAAACCAATATAGTTGGAGGCAATCAGCAGCTGCCTGAAAACTTGAAAGGTTTTGACCGCTCAACTTTGAAGTATGGCCTCTCAGTAACAGACGCCTGCATTCCATTGAGCGCTTTCAAAAGCATGGTTCTTGGGGACTACAAAGTGCTTTAATCTACATCTTAAAAAGCCGTGTATTTCTCAGTGACATATGTCACTTGTCTCTACATGATTTTCGTATTCAACAAAGTTTATAAATCAAAAATCAATCCAAATTCTTAATGCCGGGATCGCGTAACCTGGTTAACTGCAAATCAGTTCAGGAGATCGCGCAAGCCTGGAATTAGCTGCAAAGCTTGTTTCCGAAAGGATATCTGGGTTCAAAATCTTTATAGCGCTTGAATTGAACACGAGCTTCGTTGCCTGACTTAGCACAGCATGAAGTTTTTGCTATAAGGATGAATTTCCCAGTCCCGGCGTTTTAATTTAAACCCTTATTTTTCCATTATGCCAGTCTGTCAGAAGCTTAATTGCAGCCCTTCTCTCGTCGACAATGCCCCCTTTCAGGAGCATGCCTCTCTTCTTTCCGAATTCCAGCAATAATTCTTCTGTATCTAAATCAGTATCCAGGCCATATTCCCTTTCCAGGGCGTTTGGATTGCCTTTTTTGAATATTCCAAGAAGTTCGTATGCAACAGCTTCAGGGTCATTTAGCTTGTCTGGGCTTACTGCAGATGTCAATCCGAGGAGGACCTCTTCCCTGCCCTCGTAAGGAACCACGCCCGGAGTGTCTATCAGCCTAAGGCCGCCTTTGCCTGCAATCAGCTGTACCCCTCTTGTCAGTCCTGATTCCAGGCTTGTTTTTGCCTTTCCGCCTTTAGACAGTAGATTTATCAACGAGCTCTTTCCGGTGTTTGGGTAGCCGATAAAAGCCACTTTTAATACATCCCTTTTTGCCTTGCTTTTTATCGCCCCGATAAATCTGCTCATGCCTTTATGGCCCTTGGAAGACACAAGCACATAATCCTGGCCTGAATAGTTTTTTTCTATGTTTTTGATTGCAGTTTGTGATATTATGTCTTTTTTGTTTAGGACAAGAATCAGCCTTTTTCCAGAGAGAGCAGCATATTGCTCTAGGCGCTTGTTTCTTGTAAGGTCGGGCATTCTAGCATCAAGAATTTCAAGAACGACATCCGCCTTCCTTATAATGTCTTTAACGAGAATCCAGAATCCTTGCTTCATTTACTTGCTTAGGCTACTTCGTTTAAAAAACTACCCATTATGTATAGTCAAATTGTATCAAATTGGCCGACACAGTCATCCGCTAGCTTCTGGCAGTTAGAAAGCATATCTCTCAATCTTTTGTCTTCTGTCGCGCTTTTTATTTGTCCCAGCCGGTCAATAATCTGCCTGAAAAAGCGTATTACATCTCCTTCCAGCAGGTTTGTGTTCTCGAGAATTTTAAACAGATTGCTGCCATGGTAGCAAGGATGGATTAATGATGTCAAGATGTCAATTTCCTTGAATTTTTTCTCTTTGCTCAAAAAATCATCTGCCCAAATCAATTTCTTCAGTTCATTGGCAAACTTTGAAGGATATGTTTTGTAATATTCCGTTCTTTCCCTTGATTCATAGCAGATGCATGCAACAATCATCAGCATTTGATATTCATTGAGCCGCGTGTAGAAATCTGTTGCAAATATTTCTCCTGTCAAAATTTCATCAGAGTAAATTTTCGATGCAAAATCTCCTTTTTCAGTCAGTTTGTTGTTTTTTATGTACCCTTTCTTCTCAAGCTTCTTTTTATGGTTATAGAATGCGTTGTGGCTTACTATATTTTCCTTGTTCATGAAATTTTTTCCATATTTTTGGAATGAATGGAAGCTCTTGCCAAGAATCTCGTCAATTTCCCTTTCGTCGTGCTGCTTTACCAAGTTGAGTGTAGTATTCACAGAAATCCTGAATTGGGATATTATAGGGGCAGTGTCAGAATGTATGATTTTTTTTATTTTTTCATACTCAAAGAATTTCCTTTCAATCATTATATATACAAAACCTTCAGTGTCAATGCCCCTCCTGCCAGCTCGTCCGGCAATCTGGAAGTATTCCTTTGAGTTCATTGTGCGAAATGAAACTCCGTCAAATTTCCTTAGCGATTCGAAGCATACGCTTTTTGCAGGCATGTTTATGCCGACTGCAAACGTCTCAGTTGTGTAGAGCACCTTAATCATTCCTTTTTCAAAAAGCTCTTCTACTATCTCTTTGAGTATTGGAAGAATGCCTGCATGATGGAACCCTATGCCGTATGGCAGTGTCTGCCTAAGCACTTTAGTTGACTCAAGTTTATTGATTTCAGGATTTGAATTCGCGAGCTTTGATCTTATGAAGGCAGATACCTCGGGATTTAATTCAAACAGATGAGTTTTTGCCAGCTCCATTGCATTTCTCTGGCATCCTTGCCTTGAAAAGCTGAAGAAAAGGCACGGAAGCTTGCCTCTTATTTCTTTTATCAAGCCAATGTGCGATGGAGATTTATTTTTTTGCCTTATGCGCCTACCCATCACTTTATTGTAATCCGGAATATCCATATCATCTTTCAAATTTTTTAAATTAGTTACTCCAAGCTCAGCATCATAAAAATTAACGTGCAATGGAACGGGCCTTTCGTCATGCCTGACAACAACAACTTCGTGCTCTTTTATTGCCCCTATCCAGGCTGCAAATTCATCAGAATTGGGTATTGTGGCAGAGAGGCACAGCACCCTTACATTTGGTTTTGAGAATATTATTGATTCTTCCCATACATAACCTCTTTCAATATCATTTATGTAATGAATCTCATCAAATATTACGTAAGAAATATCATTGATAAAAGGGTCGTCGCTCAAGACCATGTTCCTGTAGATTTCTGTAGTCATTATCAAAATCAATGCGTCAGGATTTTTCTGCACGTCTCCTGTCAGGATTCCAACATTCTTTTTACCATACGACCTTGAGAATTCCTTGTATTTCTGGTTTGATAATGCTTTTATCGGAGCTGTGTAAATAACCCTTATCTCTTTCTTGAAATCACGATCAATTATGTAGTCTGCAATCAGCGTCTTCCCGGAGCCTGTTGGAGCGGAAACTATAACCGACTTATTTTGCTCTATAGCGTTTATTGCATCTTCCTGGAATTTGTCTAACTTGAAGCTTTTGTAGTGCATATTGTTTAAAGGATTCAGGGGTTTAATAAGGTTCACAAAATTTTGAAATTATTTAAATTATCTAAAAAGTTCTTCCTTAACTGTATACACTTTCCAAGGTATACCGCAACATCTCCTGCTCATCTAGTCGAAGTATCTTGGGTCATCGCTTCTCACCGTTATTGTAGTTTTTTCCTGAGACTTTACAGTTTTATTTGAGTAGGCATTGTCTTCTTTTATTCTTGTCTTGATTGTGTTAAATTTCATAGCTTTCCTTAAACTCAGGTTGCCGCAGCTGAGGCATTTGAAAAATACCCCAAACTTGCCGTGCATCATCTCTAGAGTGGAGCTGCACACGCATTTCAAATCATCAAGAATTTCTTCCTTGTGGGCCATACAGACTGGAACGTGTTGCTTGCTCTTGATTGTCGCCTGCCTGTGGCAGAAAGGGCACGTGTCAATTTTACTCTGTCCGTATTTCTTTGGAATGTACATCCAGAATATAATTAATTCTTTGAAACATTTATCGCTTTTGGGCCCCTGTCGCCCTGGCCTATGTCAAAAGTAACAGAATCGTTATCGCTTAACACTGTTCCCTCGGTAACACCCGTCTGGTGCACAAAATATTCCTTTCCATCTTCGGCAGCAATAAATCCAAATCCTTTAGAGCTGTTAAAAAATTTTACTGTTCCCTTCATTTTACTTCCTCCTAAATTTTTATTGCCCTATTTATTGGGCTTACCCGTATTATCTGAAATAGCCGCTCCTTTTAAATACTTCTTTTTTATCTCAACCATTGTCATCAATAATATCCTCCTCCTTACTTAACAGTATGTTCTTCTGGTCCTTTTTTTCCCTGAAAGTTCTTGGGACATAAACCTTTTCCCTTGTAATTGGGTTTTCTCCTGTGTAATAAGTTGCTGTTGACAAAGTGCCCGGAGTCGGCGTAAAAACTTGGGTTAAATTCACAAATAAATCATTGTCTTTGCAAAACTTTTTTGTTTCTTCCATGCTTTCTTTTGTGCTTCCAGGATGCGCTGCTATGAAATAAGGAACAAGATTTTTGTTTGTCTTCTGCTCTTCATTTACTTTTTTGTATTCTTTAAGGAATTCCTTGAACGCAGATGCAGTTGCTTTGTTCATCTGCCTTAAAACAGAATCACTCAAGTTTTCCGGGGCAATCTTTAGCCTTGTGACAAACTGCAAAATCTTCCTGAAGAGCTTTTTCTGGTCAAGGATTATGTCATGCCTTATGGCGCTTCTCAGCTCAAGAGAAGTGTTTGAATATTTCCGGTTAAGTTTTTCTATTTCCTCCAGCAGTGGATATAAATCATCGCTCAAAACGCGGAATTTACATCCAACACATTCCTGATTGCAATAATCTTTTTTATCATAAACAGTAATATCTTTCCCAATGATTTGGGAATAGATTTGAGTTTCATGCTTGTAGAGTGCGCATCTCGAACCGTACATGTTTAAGGTCGGCAAAGTTAAGTCATTTATTTTTTTTGTTCCATCTTTGTATAATGTTTCAATTTCATGCACGATGCTTTCATTGCTTCTCTTTGCGACTTCTTTTCCTTGTACAAGCGGGATTACGCAAAAAGAGCAGGAGCCCCAGCATCCCCTTCCTATTATTACTGACGATTCCAGATTTTTAACCATGCTTTTGTTTAAATCAAAATTTCTGGAAGAGGGGTGCAATTTTCTAGTGAATGGAAGATCATAAACGTAGTCCATTTCTTTTTCAGTAAGCGTATGGCATGGCCTGTTATGCTGTATGAATCCGTCTCCGCACCCTTCAATAAATGCCTCATCCGGCAACAGATAAAAAGTCCTAGTCAGTAAATTAAATTTTTCTTTATCAGCAACACAACCTTCATATGACGGAAGCATTCTTATATTAGGATTTACCTTGCCTTTTTTTATTCTGAATGAAACTCCTTCAATGGAATTCAAGTCCAGATCATTTTTTATTTTTTCAAAAGAATCAATTTTGATTTGCTTCATTCTATTTAACAATGTTAGAATTGAGCGTTCTGAATTTCCAAAAAGAAGCAAATCGGCTTTTGTATCATTAAGAATTCCTCTTCTCAGTTTGTTGTCTTTGTAATCAAAATGTGTAAATCGCCTTATTGTAGCTTCGACACCTCCAAGAACTGTAATGCTACCTTTGAATATTGATTTAATTTTTTGTGTGTAAACCATCAATGCCCTTTCAGGCACAAGAATATTTTTCCTTTTCTTTAGCATTGGAGTGTAGTTAGCAAGCATTGAATCTAGCAATCCGGATGTAATGCAGAAAAAATATTTTGGCCGTCCGCAGCTTTTGTAATCTTCATCAATTAATGGTTGGGCTATAATGCCGACTTTGTAGCCTTTTTTGTCCAAAAGCCTTGAGATGATTGCCATTCCGCTAAGCGGATGGTCATAATAAGGATCGCCAGTAACAAAGATTGCATCGAATTCCTTGAAATTTTTGTAGTACTGTATTCCTTCTTCCAATGATATCGGTAAAAATCCCTTGTCCATATGTAATGAGAATGTAATAATCATTTAAAAAGGTAGGGATTGTTTGATGGTGTTGAAATGGAAGGCAATGGATGGATGAGATTGCTGGAAAAAAGTTTTAGATAATTAATGGCGACCTAATTTATTTTTGATTTCCTTTCTATCTTTTTCTAATTTTTCTTTCCAATCTTTTAGTATCACAACTCGTCTTTGAGCCTCTGCATTAAATTTATCTCTTTTATAATAATTTAGCATAGCTTGAACTTCTCCAAGTCGAGCATTTAATATTTCATACTTCCTATAAAGTTCTTTATTATCTTCCATAATCATGTTATATATTAATCTTCTTTAAAAAGATTGCCAACCATAACGCACCAAATTATTCTTTTTCATTCAAACCAACCTTTAATGCACCACTACCCTTATAATCAACATTTATAAACCAAAACGTGATTCTAAACATATTATCAAGTTCTAAATCAAGATCTTGGAGGTAATAATTTGACTAAACTAAAAATCAAAGGGCACGAATTCAACTCAATTATTGCTAGGGACTCTTTTCACAGAAGGGCTGTGCAGAACAGGAACAAAATAATTGATACACTAAGAAAAATTGGGCTTACTGAAGACGATGTAGAAGTAAAAGTTGAGCCAGCTGCCATGAAAAAGGCACCGGCATCTGCAACTTGGTATTTTGAAGGATACAGAATGCATTACAGCTATCGGGCATCTGGCAAGTTTGTTGATAACCTTTATGTTGTGTTCAAGGTAATTGAACTTGAGGTTAATGCGCTTCTAAATGAAACAAGGACGGTTAATGAATTCATCAGCGAGTTTTCTGAGGATAAGGATGTTAAAAAACAAAGAGAGGAAGCAAGAGAACTTTTAGGAGTCAGCCACGATACCATAGACTTGGGGCTTATAGATAGAAAATATAAGGAACTTGCCAAGCAGTTTCATCCTGACATGCCAAATGGGGACGTTGAAAAGTTCAAGGCAATTAACAGGGCACACAAGATACTTAGAAGAGAATTGCAGTGAAAGATTGTCCTTATTTTGGATATATTCATCAAAATAATTCAAAGAATAAAACTTAATTAATTTTCAGTGCCTTTAATATCTTATCGAGTTTTGCATTTATCTGCTCAAGCTCTCCTGAAGATGAATTTGGAGAGCCCCTCGATTCAGAATATTCATTTTTTCTGAAGCAGTCGCTGCAGTAAACCGGCTTGCCGCCTGTTGGTTTGAAAGGAACTTCACATTTATTTCCGCATTTATCGCAGGTTGCTTCATGCATTATTCGCTGTTCGGGGTTCCTATTTGTCCTGTCAAAATCCCTTCTTCCAAATCTTCCAGAATCAGAACTGTCAAATCTGTCAGCGCTTCTTCTTCCAAACCTTTTTTTGCTTCTGCTAAAATCTCTCATGTTGCCCCATATTATATTAATTTTCCTTCGGATTCAAATACCTGAAAGCCAAGGCTGCCAGAATTGCGCCTGCAAACGGGCCAATTAAGTAAATTGCTAGATTATTCCAATTTTGATGCCCCAAAAATGCCTTAAAAATCATCGGACCTAGGGCAACTGCCGGATTGTAAGCGCCTCCTGAAATATTTCCACCTGCAAAAGCGCCAACCATTAGGGTAAAACCAATCGCAAGCCCGTAGATATGATTGCCCTTGAGTTCTTTTGAAGTCGCAACTGCTAAAACCACGGAGCATAATGCAAATGTGAACAATATCTCAACTAAAATTGCTTTCCATGCAACAACTCCAATGGCTGGTGACGGAACAAAAGATCTTCCAACTAAAACGTAGGCGATGAGCGCTGCAATAAATCCGCCCAGAACTTGGGATAGCATGTATCCAAAAATTTTATCTGATTTAAGCTTGCCTCGAATCCAAACTGCAAGCGTGACTGCAGGATTGTAATGCGCGCCCGATATATGGCCGCCCATATAGACCATAACCATAAGGGTTATTCCGATTGCAAAAGGATTGCCAGTTAACGCAATAACCAAGACAAGAAACATTGCTCCGATGAATTCCATGACATATTCCCTCATAGATTACATTAAACTATAAGTTAGTATATAAGGTTATTGATGGAATTTGAAAAAACCTCAACTTTTAAAAACTCATCGATGTTTTATCCAATCAACGCTCCCATAGTGTAGAGAACTTATGGTTCGCACAATCCGGCCAATCACCTCGGATTCTCGATCCGATGACTCGGGTTCAAATCCCGATGGGAGCATTTTAATTTTTCTGGCATAATTTGGGCAAAACTATAAATAGAAGATAATAATAGATTAATTCATGAAATCAAGCACAACACAAAAGGCAACATTTGGAGCTGGATGCTTTTGGGGAATTGAAGCAAATTTTAGGCAAATAAAAGGTGTAATTGATACAGCAGTTGGGTACATGGGCGGCAAAATGAAAAACCCGACTTATGAAGATGTCTGCACGGATAAGACAGGACATGCAGAGGTAGTTGAGGTTACTTATGACCAGAGCAAAGTTTCTTATGAAAAATTATTGGAAGTTTTCTGGCAGAACCACGACCCGACTCAAGTTAACAGGCAGGGGCCTGATGTGGGAACACAATACAGGTCTGTTATATTTTACCATACTGCAAAACAAAAATCTTTAGCAATGAAATCAAAGGAAAATTTGCAGAAATCACGCAAGTTCAGCAAGCCGATTGCAACAGAAATAGTTCCTGCATTAACATTCAACAGGGCAGAAGACTACCATCAAAAGTATTTGGAAAAGAGGGGATTGAATGTATGTCATTAATTAATTTAGATATTTCATTTATTTTTAATTTTTAAAAGAGAATTAATGGCGAGAGCGCTTAATGTATGTGCCTTATTGTCAAAGGCAAGAAGCACTAACTGTAATAGCTAAAGGATAACTTTAACTAACACTAAATAACCAATAACGACAAAAATCCATTAACGGTTGAACATTAACTACCTCAAATATAAAATTAAAATAAAAATGCCGACAAATTCCTTTAATCAAAAAATCTACAATCTTCTAAAAAAAGTTCCAAAAGGAAGGGTTACGACTTACAAAATTCTTGCGGAAAAGCTTGGAACAAAAGCGTACAGGGCAGTTGGGCAGGCAATGCAAAGCAATCCTTATGCTCCGAATGTTCCATGCCACAGGGTTGTAAAATCAAATGGTGATATTGGCGGGTTTATGGGGAAAATAAACAAAAACAGCAAAGAAGTCAAAAAGAAGATTAAAATGCTGGAAAGAGAAGGGGTTAAGGTTCAAGATGGTAAGATTAAAGGATTTGAGAAGATCAGATTTGATTTTTTCTCTTAAAATAATGTATCATCGCTTGCTATGTACGGCAGATGCGGAATTGATAGGGTGACTATTTCCTGAACTTTTTCGATTTCTGAAGCCATATAACCGCTAGGGTGATGATTGCAATGATCTATTGCCTTGTGGAAAAGGGCAAGCGCGTCATCTGTTTTTCCTACAAGTAACCTCGCAAATGCCAAGTATTGATAATCCATTCCCATGTAAGCCTGTGAAATTCTGTCTTTAAATTTTCCTCTAGGGCTTGCAAACCTCATAGGATATACAAGTTCAGCCAAATTATTTGCTAATTCAGAATCAGCACCGTTGTTCACGAAAACTTTGACAACTTCGGCACCTATTCCATTATTGGAGATATATGTTTGTATCATTTTATTTTCATTCCTAAATTATCACCAAACTTTTTTCCAGAAATAAAAAATAAAATTTACCTTTTCTTCTTTTTCTTGGTTTTCTTTATATCGTCTTCTAGGTCAAGCTCGTCAAGCAATTCCTTATACCTGTTCCTGATTGTGACCTCAGTAACTCCTGCGACATCAGCGACTTCCCTTTGGGTCCTTTTCTCGCCATGAATCAAAGCACTGACATACAAAGCTGCAGCTGCAATTCCCGTTGGACCTCTTCCTGATGTCAATTCTGCTTTTTGCGCAGATTCAAGAATTTCAATTGATTTTGACTGTGTTTCTGCGCTTAATTTTAAAGCAGATGCGAATCTTGCAATGTAGTCTGCTGGATTTGACGGCAAAATTGTAATTCCAAGTTCCCTTGTTACAAACCTGTAAGTCCTTCCAACTTCCTTCTTTTCAATTCCAGAAGCCTCGCTTAACTCATCTAGAGTCCTTGGAACGTCATGCCTTCTGCAGGCAGCGTACAAAGCACCTGCTACAACAGATTCCATTGAACGGCCCCTAACTAATCCTCTTTGGACCGCTAAAGTGTATATCCTTGCACTTTCTTCTTCAACAGATTTTGGCAATTTCAAATAAGAACTAACTCTTTTCAGCTCAGCCAATGCCAATTTAAGGTTTCTTTCAATTGCTGTTGAAATCCTGTACTGCCATTTTCTTAGCCTGAAGAATTTGTTCCTGTCTTTCCCACCTAGCTTTAATAAATCAGCTTTTTGTCCGACTTCTGTGCCAAGGCCTTGGTCGTATTGAGTGTAGGTCATTGGAGCGCCTGAACGCCTTCTTTTCTCGCCTTCTTCGCTGTCAAATTCCCTCCATTCCTGTGAGAAGTCAACCATCTTTTCTTCGATGACAAGCCCGCAGTCTCTGCAAATAATCTCCCCCCTATCCCTGTTCCAAGAAAGATTTATACCGCCGCATTCCGGGCATTTTTTCACTAGTTCTGGCATTTTAGTTCACCTGCATAGGTTTATTTAAGCATAAAATTTATTATACCCCTTTACCCCCAATCAATAAATTTAAATACTGGCTTATGCTTTAAATTTAACAAGATTTATAAAGAAGTAGTTAGAGGTACTATATAAAGCTTTCGGTTGTTTTAGAGGGAGAATGGTAAAAACAAAAGAAAAGGTTGATCCAATCCCAAAAGACTTGTTCGACATTCTTACATGCACGCTTTGCAAAGCGGATTTAGAATACTCAAAGGACAAAAAAGGTTTAGTCTGCTGTAATTGCGGCGCAAAGTATCCAATTCAGGAGGGAATTCCGAACTTATTGCCTCCTAAATCTAAGAAATTTTAAACAACGGAATTCCACCAATTCTTTGAATGGTGGAGTGAGTAGTGCTCGAATGTCAAAAATCAAAGATTTTTGAGCACCCCGAAAATTCAACGAATTTTCGATGAACCACACATCAGATGGTGTAATTCCGAGCATCAAAAACCACTGGCTTATTATCAATAATGCAAGCATGCCACCCATCTCTGATGGGTGGTTTTTGACAAGTAGTCAATTTTTCAAAATAAATTAAAAATAAAAAAACAAGGCCTATTTGCTGGGAGGGTGAAATAGGTAACCCTAGTTGTTCTGCTTTTTGTATAATAATGCAAACAAATAAATTTATAATGCTGTGTAAAATCTGTTTATTCATGCCGCGATGGGACAATCTGGCACTCCGCTAGCCTTGAGAGCTGGTTCCCGCAAGGGTTTCTCGGTTCAAATCCGAGTCGCGGCGTTTTTCTGATTTTATACCATCTTAATGGTGTACAGCTTACAATTATTTTGAATGATAATTTAATTTAAGATATTTTTTAAATAGATATAAATCCCTGATTTCTATGAAAAAACTAATCGCTCAAGGAGCTGAAGCAAAACTGTTTCTGGAAGATGGTAAAATTCTAAAAAATCGCTTCAGAAAAACTTATAGAATCAGGGAAATCGACTACAAGCTCAGAGGTTTCAGGACAAGAAGAGAAGCAAAAATTCTTCAAAAGCTAAAGGCAATTAACTTCCCAGCCCCTAAGGTAATAAAGACTGATGAAAAAGAGAATTTAATTATTGAAAAAATTAACGGAAAGCTTGTCAAGGACTCTTTGGACAAGAATTATTCGAAAATATGCAGTGAAATTGGAAGAAAAGTTGCCATACTGCACAATAACACTATAATCCACGGAGATTTAACAACCTCCAACATGATTTTAAGCAAAGAAATCTATTTTATAGATTTTGGATTGTCATTTTTCTCGGAAAAAGCAGAAGACAGAGCTGTTGATTTGCATTTGCTAAAGGAAGGATTGGAATCAAAACATTACAAAATTTGGGAAGAGTGCTTTAAATGCGCCATAGGGGCCTACAAAAAAGAAGCAAGAAGAAGCCATGAAACTTTAAAAAGGCTGGAAGCAGTTGAAAAAAGGGGAAGGTATCGTGCGAAAAAAGGAAGCTAATACTTAAATAAGCTATGAGATAATTTAAGGTTTCTATAAAATGAAAGTGCTAGTTATGGATTTTGACGGCGTAATTGTTGATAGCATGAACGAAGGCTTGTTTAATGGGTTTAATGCATACATTTATTTTCACCCGCACACAAGATTGTTTGGAAGGGGGAGATTTACATTTGATAACTTCAACAAAATAATTAAAAAATACAATAATCAATATAAAAAATTCAGGAAATTAAGATGTTATCTAAGAACAGCACTGGATTATTATTACTTTTTTCTGGCAATAGAGCAAATTGCCAAAATCAAAAATGCCCTGGATTTTGATAAATTTTCCGAGAAATCCGGAATGGGCTATAAAAAATACACAAAAATCTTCTATAAAAACAGGCTTGAATACATGAAGCAGTTTGACAAGTGGGTTAAACTCACTCCAATTTTTCCCTTTATGGAGAAATATTTAAAATCCGGTA
>JAHFQA010000037.1 GCA_023266475.1 Candidatus Woesearchaeota archaeon
ACCGCATAGCAATATTTTTATACTATCTCTTTAAAAAAGATTATTAAGGGTGATTAAAAATGGCAAGGGTAAAAGATTTCGGTGAAATACAAAAAGAATTGATGAAAGGGTTTATGGGGGGTAAAAGATATAATATTGGTGGGAAAGTAAAAAATCCATTTGAATCTCCAAAAATCAAAGATATTATGGGCAAGATTGGTGGAAAAGATAACACAAGAGAAAATTTAGGTGAAAATGAAAAGTGGGATATTTTAAGAAGACAAGGATTTAAATGCAAGGGTAAATGTAAACCAAAAGCAAGTTTTACTAAAATTAGAGCTCATTTTGACCATATTAAACCTGTAAGTAAAGGTGGAAAAAAAGGCAAGAATTTAAAGAATATTCAAGCATTATGCCCAAATTGTCACGATAATAAAAGTAGGGGTGAGCATAAAAAACATAAACAAAGAATACGCACTTTCGCTGATTTAATGAAACAAAAGCCACCAAAAATAAGATTTATGTAATTGAAACAGTCTTGAGATACCATAATAGAAATCTAACTGTAAGTGGAAATAAAATCTCACATTACATCCCTTTATTTATTCTTGCAGCTCAAAAATATGAAAAACAAGGAATATAATAAAGAATTAACGAAGAATTATACAATTAATTTTATTGCTGGACTAATTGCTGGTTCTACTGTATGGCTTTTGACATCATTAACAACTGAGACTGTAGAAAGTTCAAGTAGTTTGCACGTTGCATGGGTGTGGGGTAAACTTCTTATTAAATTTATTTTTATGTACATTTTTGGTCTAGTAGTTATTTCCTATTGGTTTGGTAAAAAAATGAACCTTAAAGACTAATTGTTGTGGATGGGATGTCAAAAACCACACATCAGAGATGGGTGGCATGCTTGCATTATTGATAATAAGCCAGTGGTTTTTGATGCTCGGAATTACACCATCTGATGTGTGGTTCATCGAAAATTCGTTGAATTTTCGGGGTGCTTAAAAATCTTTGATTTTTGACATTTGAGCACTACTCACCCCACCATTCAAAGAATTGGTGGAATTCCGTTGTTTAAAGAACTCATCTTCAATCAACTCGTTAATTCATATTTACAACATATATCTAGTAGTATAGGTTACTACTCTTAAACTCTGTATGTGCACAATTAACCGAAATATTTATATAGTATGTGCCCTTACAATATTATATGACTTACATAGAAACAATAAAACGTAATAATAAGGAGTATTACTACCTCACAAAAAATGTAAGGCTCAGCTTAAACAAATGGAAAAAAATCAGAATTTTTCTAGGAGATCAAAAACCTCCTAAAGAAGAACTAAAAAAACATGCTCAGGAAATAGAAGATAAATCAAAACCATTCTTAAGACTCTCAAATTATGCTTATTTATCAGTAAACGATGCAGAAACTTTACAAGATTTAAAAGAAAGCTACAGTGCATGGCTTAAACACATTCCTAAAAGTGTAAAGGAAAAGCTGAATGAAGATTTTGTAATTCGTTTTACATACCATTCCAACGCAATCGAAGGCAATAGGCTTACCTTAAGGCAGACTGCCCTTATTTTAAAATATAAAGTGATCCCTTCTGGTGTACGTGCGGAGGATTACAATGAAGCAATAAACGGAAAAGAATGCTTGGATTACATAAAATCGTATAAAGGCAAATTAAACATTAAATTCCTTGAAAAAATAAACGGGATTCTGACAAAAAACACAGGAGTTGTTTATGGAGGAAGAATCAGATTTTTTGATGTGCAGATACAAGGTTCAACACATGTTCCGCCATCTCATGCTGAAGTCAAAAAACACACGCTTAATTTCCTTAAATGGTACAGTACAAATAAAAATAAATTGCATCCTTTTGAGTTGGCTGTATTGGTTCATGCGAAATTAGCATGGATTCATCCATTTGAAGATGGGAACGGCAGAACTGCAAGGACAGTTATGAATTTTATCCTTATGAGAAAAGGATTTCCTATGTTTTTCATTCCATTTGATAAAAGGGAAGAGTATTACCAATCATTAGATATTGCTGATAAAGGTGATTACAAAGAATACGCATCTAGAATGCTCCAATTGATTATTGATCAGGTAAGGAGTTACGGGCACAATAAAAAAGGATAATCTTTAAATTGTGCACATAGATAATATGGATATTTTGATTGATACACCCATGATTCTTGCTACTTTTTACGTGATTGCGCCCACTACATCATACTTTGCTAACGCCAGTCGACTTCACTTTGCAAGGTGGACGAAACTAACAACTATTAATCACCTCACTTATTTGCTATCTAACTTATAATTAAAGAATTCTCATAACACCACTGGACATCTTTGCCCAAAATATTTAAACCCTTGAAAAATATCAAAGTTTATATATTTTATAACCGCAATCTTTAAATATAAGGGGGTCTTGGAAAATACACAACATATAGTATGTAGACGTTATCTGGGACACTACATATTGTGTTTTCGAGAAAGTAGTAAAAATTAGTTAGAACTGCAAAAGAGGGATATTCATGGAAATAAGAATTTCTAGGATCAAGAAAAGGGACGAAACCATAGCTGCTTTTGACCAAGGCAAGATAACAAGTGCAATTTTCAAGGCAGCGCAGTCAGTTGGCGGAAAAGATAGAATGGCTGCGCAGCAATTAAGCGACAAAGTAGTTGCAGAGCTAGAAAATCTAAACAAAACAACTCCTTCTGTTGAGGAAATCCAAGATATTGTAGAAAAGGTCTTGATTGAGGAGGGCCATGCAGCAACTGCAAAGGCTTATATTCTTTACAGGCAGCAAAGGGCAGCAATAAGAAAAGAAAAGCAGCTGGTTCTTGAAAAGGAAGAGATTGATGAAGTTGATAAAAGATTTGATGTCAATGCATTAAGGGTTCTAAAGGCAAGGTACTTGAGAAAAGATGCAACTGGAAAATTAATTGAAACTCCAAAGCAGCTGTTTACAAGGGTTGCTGTACATGCGGCATTGCCAGACCTATTTTATGACGCTAGGGTATTTGACATTAGGGGCCAACAGCCAGAAAACTTCGTGGAAGAATTAAAACCTGCTGTCCATGAAGACCAGTATGGAATTGGAAATTACAAGCTTAACAGATATCATCTCGAAGCTTTGAAAAGGATGTACGACAGGTTCAACAGGAACAAGCAGATTAAGGTTTCTTGGAGCAAATTTTTTGACATGATTAAAAAGGGTGAATTCAAGAGTTACGAAAAAAATATTGACGAGCTTTATAGCTTAATGACATACAAGCTATTTATGCCAAACACCCCGGCAATAGCAAACTTTGGCAATCCTTTGGGAATGGGAAGTGCTTGCTTCCATCCAAACCAACTAATAATGACAGAAAAAGGACCAAGAGAAATTAAAGATGTCAAAGTTGGTGATTTAGTCCTAACACACAAAGGAAGGTTCAGAAAAGTTGAGAAAGTTTATGTTAGAAATGCAGATTTACTGTACAAAGTCAGCTGTGCCAAGCTTCCAAAGCCATCTTTACTTGCCACAGAAGAACATCCAATCCTGTGCTACAAGGATTCTAAAATACAATGGCTACAACTTAAAACATTAGGTGAAGGCGATTATGTAGCGATGTCCTATCCTAAAGAAACAGAAGATTTAGAAAAGATTAAGGTTTGTGACGCGGTTGAAAATGTTGTTGTAAATCAAAAAGATGAGTGTTTCTACCAATACAAAGGTGGAAAATTCAACGCCTTTGTCCATACTACAAAATCTATTAAGAATACAATAATTGTGGATTATGATTTGATGAAGCTCTTTGGATACTACCTTTCTGAAGGATCCCTTGCAGATAATGACTGTGTGAGATTTACATTCTCAGTAGATGAAGAAGAATATTGCAAAGAGGTTATTTCTATAATGCAGGACAAATTCGGAGTTTCCTCAAGAATAGAAAGGACTAATTCAGATAAAAGAAATTGGTTATCCTTAAGATTTCATTCTACAATTTTAGCTAAATTATTTGAAAATATATTGGGTAGGGGATTTAATGAAAAGAGGATACCCCAATGGATTTTGAAATTGCCGCATAATAAGCAAAAAGGATTAATGGCTGGATTAATACGAGGTGACGGGACAGTCTTCAAGAATTATAATAAAACAAATGCTAAGCTTGTTATGTGTAACCAAAATTTAGTTTATGCGTTCTGGCAGATGTCTATGCGGTGTGGGGTATTTTCAGCTTTGGGAAAAGAAACAATGCCAAAACTCGGAACTACGCAGCCTTACAGATGCACTTTGAGCGGAGAAAATGGGCTTATTTTAATCAATGAACTTTTTGGCAGACAAGAAACTGACAGTGGTTTTAAACCCAATGGAGTTGTTATTGATGGAGTAACTTTTACAAAAATAGATGAGATTTCAGAAGTTGACTATTATGGTCCAGTTTTTAATCTTGAAGTTGAAGAAGACCATTCTTATGTTGCAAATATGGTAGCTGTGCATAACTGCTTCGTGCTTGACGTTCCAGATTCTATTGAAGGAATAATGGAAACTTTAAAGAGTACTGCAATTGTTTTTAAAGCAGGCGGAGGCATGGGCTATAATTTCTCCAAGCTAAGGCCAGAAGGAGACTTTGTAAGCTCAACTGGCGGAATTGCTTCTGGGCCATTAAGCTTTATGAGGCTGTTTGACACAATGACTGAGGTAATAAAGCAGGGTGGGATAAGAAGAGGGGCAAATATGGGCATTTTAAACTCAAACCACCCTGACATTGAGAAATTTATTACAGCAAAAGATGGCAACAAAGCATTAAGGAACTTTAACATTTCAATTTTGATTATGCCGGATTTCTGGGAGCATTACGAGAAAAACACACCCTATCCATTGGTAAACCCAAAAGATGAAAGTGTAGTAAAATATGTAAACCCAAGAGTTCTGTTTGACAAAGTTGTATATCAGGCATGGGAATCTGCTGAGCCTGGTGTAATTTTCTTTGACAAGGTAAATGATTACAACCCATTTTTTGAGCACCTTGGACCGATTGTGACAACAAATCCTTGCGTTGCCGGAGATACTTTTGTATCCACTGTAAATGGCCTTGAAAGGATAGATTCAATGAAAACCAAAAATTTAGTTATTGATGCAAGGACTGAAATGCAAACTAATAACTTACTAATGCTTCAGAAAGGCTGCAAAAAAGTAGAAGCTGTGCAGGTCATAAATACTGGCTTGAAAGAAACATATAAACTTGTAACAAAATCAGGTTATGAAATTGTTGCTACAGCAGATCACAAGGTACTTACTGATAATGGATGGAAAGAGATTTGCAATCTATCAGACAAGGATTCTGTATTTTTGCAATCTGGACAAGGCAATTTTAATACTAACTCAAAACTTCCATTTGAAATAAATAATAATATAATTGGAGAAAATGGAAGGAATTATAAACTAAATCTTCCAGAGGAATGGAGCAAAAATCTCGGGCTTGTTCTCGGATGGTTAATAGGAGATGGTTGGCTTAGCGATAAGTATAACTCAGTGGGTTTTGTTTTTGCTCCAGAAGACACAGAAATTAAAGATTTTATAAAGCCAATTTTAGAAAACTACTGCAATAGAAAAATAGAAGAACGTAAATATGAAAATGGATGTGTTCAGGTCAGAAGTGCTAGTAAATATATTGTTGACTTTTTTAAGAAAATAGGCGTAAGTGAAGAAAAGCATGCGCCAACTTCCCTATTCACTGCAACAGAAGATGCAATTATTGGATTCTTGCAAGGTCTTTTCGCCGCTGATGGCACTATTGGCTTAAGCAAAAAAAGTAGGAACTATATCAGGTTAAATTCAAGTTCAATAAAGTTATTGAAAGATGTCCAGTTACTATTGCTAAACTTGGGCATGAGGAGTTCAATATACAATCGCTCTACAAAGCCAAAAGAATTCAAATATACCAACAGCAAAGGTGAACTTGTAATTTATAAAACGTCTGGCACAAATTATGAATTAAATATAAGCAAAGAAAATGTTCCAAGATTTTTGGAAAAAATAGGTTTTGTAAACAGCAAATTCAAGGCAAAAACACAGAAACTAAAAGACTTCAAATTTTATGAAGAATATTTTGTGGACTCTGTCAAATCTGTGGAATATTTTGGCAAACAGGAAGTGTATGATATAACTGAGCCAACAACTCACTCATTTATAGCAAATGGTATTGTAGTACATAATTGTGGAGAAGTTCTACTTTATCCAAACGAGCCATGCAATCTTGGTTCAATTAATGTCTGGGCTTTTGCAAAGCAGGATGAAAAGGGAAGCTCATTTGTTGATTGGGGTGCCTTAAAAGAAACGGTAATCAGCTGCACCAGATTCTTGGACAACGTGATTGATGTAAATAATTTTCCTTTAAAAGCCATTGAGGAAATGAGTTTGGCTACACGAAAAATCGGATTGGGAGTAATGGGAGTTGCTGACTTGCTATACGAATTACTGATACCTTATAATTCTGAAGAAGGCAGAAAATTCATGGAGCAATTGATGGAATTCATTGCATACTGGAGCAAGGTTGAAAGCATTGAATTAGCCAAGACAAGAGGAAACTTGCCTTATTATGACAAAAGCTTTTACAAAAAAGGAAGGTTGCCCATAAGAGGCGCTGATTTAAGAGATGAATGGCACTTTGATTGGGAAAAGTTAAGCGAAGATGTTAAGAGATATGGAATAAGAAATGGTTACACAACAATTATAGCGCCAACTGGCAGCATCTCAATGATTGCTGGGTGCAGCTCTGGTATGGAGCCTGTGTATTCATTAGTTTATGAAAAGAATGTCAAGGTCGGAAGCTTTTATTATGTTGATCCTGCAGCAGAAAAAGTTTTGAGAGAAGAAGGATTGCTTGATGACCGATTGATGGAAGACATAAATTTGTACAAAGGAAGCATACAACAACTGGATTATGTGCCTGAAAAGATAAGAAAAGCTTTGGTGACAGCTATGGACATTTCTCCAGAGGACCATATAAGGGCACTTGCGTCATTTCAGAAATGGGTTGACTCAAGCATTTCAAAGACCAACAATTTTCCGGCAGACGCAACACTTGAGCACATGAGAGACAGCTATATTCTTGCTTACAAGCTAGGATGCAAAGACGTAACTGTATTTAGAGACCAAAGCATTAAAGACCAGGTTTTAGTCGCTCCAAAAGCAAAGGAACGCAAGGACGAAGCAAAAGTCGAGGTTGCTCCAGAACAGAAAAAAATGATTAAAGATTCAGAATCCGGCCTGGTGTTTGCGAATGGAAATGAGAGCAGACAGGGCAAACCAATGACGAAAGCAACTATCAAGAATTGCCCTGAATGTGGAACAACAATTGAATTAAAAGAAGGCTGTTTGCATTGCCCGGGATGCGGCTGGGGCTTGTGCATGTAAATTTTTATTTTTCTCAATTTCTAGTTTTCTTAATTATACCTAAAAAAAGAAGTGTATTTGTGTTGGCAGTTATATCCATCAAATCGAATAATGATAAGAAACATTAAAGAAAAAATTCAGGAGAAGATTAAAAAATGAAATCGAAATTATCACAAAAATACCCCTACTATTGCTTGTTTATTTATTTAGTTATATGGATATTGTTGGCAATTAAGCCATTAAACAGATTTGACTGGCTTTTAGAAAATTTGTTACCGTTTATTTTTGTGCCAATACTTGTATTGACTTTTAAAAAATTCAGGCTGTCAGATTTGTCTTATACTTTAATAACTATTTTCATGATTTTGCATGCTGTTGGCGCACATTATACATATTCTGAAGTGCCTTTTATTAAATCGCTGTTTAATATTCTTCATTTTCAAATGGATCATTATGATAGATTAGTTCATTTTGCATTTGGATTACTTATGGTTTTTCCATTGATGGAACTATTTGTTAAAAAAGCAAATATTAAAGGGGTATGGAGTTACATTCTTCCCATAGCCGCTATAATGTCAGGCAGCGCCGCATATGAAATAATAGAATGGGCTGTTGCCATTTTTGTGCAGCCAGACAATGCGATTGCATGGCTTGGCATACAGGGCGATGTTTTTGATGCAGAGAAAGATATGCTAATGGCTGCAATAGGCGCAATAACTGCAATGCTGATTGCATCACTAAACAATCTTAAATACAATAAAAAAATACAATAATAAAATGGCATTAACAAAAATAAATAATCCTATAAAAGTAAAAGGTGACAACAGCAAGGAATCACTCGGATTGGTTCATGTCATCACTGGCGACGGGAAAGGAAAGACTACATCTTCCTTGGGGTTGGCGTTAAGGGCTGTTGGGAGCAATTTAAAGGTGCACATGATTCAATTTTTGAAAAGCGGCTATACAGGGGAATTGTACAGCTCAAAAAAACTTGGATTTGAGATCGAGCAGTTTGGGGTTGATGCTTTGAAGGAAAAGCAAAGGCATATTCAGGAATTTTCTGACAAAACAGGAAGATTTGTTTTCCAGCCTGATCTACAAGAAAAAGATGCTGCAATGGAAGGCTGGGAGCACGCAAAAAAAGTAGTCAGAAGCGGAGACTATGACTTAGTAATTTTAGATGAGATAAATTGTGCTCTTGCAAAAGGATTGATTCCATTAAATGATGTCTTGGAAATTGTAAAAGCTCATGGAAAAGTTGAATTAGTTTTTACAGGAAGGGATGCCCCAAAGGAATTAATGGAAGCTGCAGATTATGTTAATATAGTGCAGGGTATAAAACATCCATGGCAGAAAGGGATTGTTGCGAGAAAGGGAATTGAATATTGAATTACTTTTTTAATTACTATGTTTCTTTTTTCCGAGCATTGCCATGTATATTGATTCCAAAACAAAAATCACAAATAGTATAAATGCAAAAATAAGCGCAATGCCTCCAAGACCCCAATCCTCCCCCTGAGGAGCGGCACTCATCACACCAAAGACAATCTTAATAACCAGCAATAAAAATACTAAAGGCAGAGCGTACATTGCCAATTGTTTATCTTTTTTAAATCCAATTGCGCCCACAATAGAGAGCAAGCCTATACCAATGCCACTCAAGGTTTCAGCAACGATTCTGAACACTGAGTAATCTGGCCAAAAGGTCTCAGGGGTATTTACCTTGTAATAGATATTCATTGGAGAATTTATTATAAAGATAAATATTAAGCCTAAAATTATATGCACAGTGATTATAAAAATTTTCAAAATATTCATTTTATTTATATCATAAGCTAACAGTATTTAAATAACTTTCTGGCTAAACCAACTGCTCAATTATCTTTGCCATTTTGAAGTCTTTGTAAGTCAATCCACCTTCGTCCCTTGTTGTCAATGTTATAATAACTTTATTTTCTCTTATCAAAATGTCAGGATAATGGTATTGATGAGATGCTTCCTCTCCAACTTTTTGAGCAAACTCTAGGGCACTCTTGAAATTATCAAACTCAAACTCCTTGTAGATGGAAGAATAATCTGACATCTCCCAGCCATTAAGCTCCTGCAGCCTGTCATGCACCTCTTTTATTGACAAATGCTCCATAATTGTTTTCTTGATTTTGGCTTTTATATATTTTTTCTATTTAAGCAATATTTATATACAAAAATGAATAATTCATGGCAAAATGCCAAAAATAGGACATGTGCACTTGAAAGTTTCAAACTTGAAAAAAGCTGAGGAATATTATACCAAGTTACTTGGATTTAAGATTTCTGAACAAGTTGAAAATTATTTATTTTTAACTTTTGGAAAAGAGCATCATGATTTAGCGCTTCAAGAGATTAGAAATGCAAAACCTCCGGAAGAAAACTCTGTCGGTTTGTATCATTTTGCAGTTGAACTACAAAATTTCAAGCAATTGGCGGATATATATTTTAAATTAAAGAAGCACAAAATACAAATATCGCCTGTTGACCATGGAATAAGTAAATCTATTTATATAGAAGATCCTGATATGAACGGTATTGAAATTTATGTAGATACAAGAGAAAATAGAAAAAGGTGGGGAGGCATGTCAAGCATAATTCCTAAAGAGGATTTTTTAAAATATCTGGGCAAAAAACAAAAATGATAAAATTATCGAAAAATGCCTTAACAATTCTCGAACAGAGGTACCTGAAAAAGAATGACAAGGGAAGGGTTATTGAAAAGCCAGAGGATTTGTTCAGGAGAGTGTCAAAAAATATCGCACTTGCTGACGCCAAATACAAATACAAAAACGAAATAAAAAAAATATAAAAAAATTATAAAAAAGAATTTTACGAGATTATTGATACGAGAGAATTCAAAAAATTAATTAAAAATGACAATGAAATAAAAAAAACAGAAGAAGAATTCTATAATTTGATGGCTTCCCTAGATTTCTTGCCAAATTCTCCAACTTTGTTCAATGCAGGAAGAAAACTGCAGCAATTAGCGGCATGCTTTGTGCTTCCGATTGAAGATGGAATCAGCTCGATATTCAAAACTTTGCATGATACCGCCTTAATACACAAAACAGGTGCTGGAACTGGATTTAATTTTTCAAGATTAAGGCCTAAAGGGGACGTAATTGAAAGCTCAGGCTTCACCTCAGGGCCTATTTCATTCATGAAGATTTTTGACGCTGCAACCGAGCAAATAAAGCTTGGAGGAGTTTTAAGGGGGGCCAATATGGGAATTCTAAATGTTGACCATCCTGATATTGAAGACTTCATAACTATAAAAAGCAATGATGATGTTTTGACAAACTTTAATGTATCAGTTGCAATAACAGATAAATTTGTTGACGCGGTAAAAAAAAATAAGGATTACAGCTTAATTAACCCGCGTACAGAAAAAACTGTGAAGAAAGAAAGCGCAAGAAGAATTTTTAAATTAATTTCCGAGCAGGCTTGGGTAAATGGAGATCCCGGGGTAATTTTCATTGACAGGATTAATGAATTCAATCCAACGCCAAAGCTTGGCGTAATTGAGTCGACTGACAGCTGCGGCGAGCAGCCTTTGCTTCCATATGAATCCTGCAATTTGGGAAGCTTAAATCTAACACATTTTGTCATCAATAAAAAAATAGATTTTGAAAGATTAAAAAATGCAATTCTTTCAGCAGTCCATTTTCTTGACAACGTAATTGAAATGTGCAATTATCCTCTGGAAGAAAATAGAAAAATTGTAGAGCAGAACAGGAAGATTGGCTTGGGTATTATGGGGTTTGCGGATATGCTGGTCCAGCTAGGCATTGCTTATGATTCAGACGAAGGCGTTAAAAAAGCAGAGGAAATTATGAAATTCATCTCAAAGGAAGCAGACATTGCTTCAATGGCATTGACTGGAAAAAGATGCCCATTTCCGTCGTGGAAAGACAGCTTATGGAACAGGAAAAGCAGGTACTTCAAATGCTGCCACATGATTTTAAGGAATGCAACAAGAACAACGCTTGCCCCTACAGGCACTATAAGCATAATTGCAGATGCGTCAAGCGGAATAGAGCCGCTGTTTGCATTGAGTTATGTAAGAAGAACTGCCGAAGGGAAAATCTTGACCTATTTTGACAAGAATCTAAAAAAGGCATTGATTGAAAATAATTTGCACAATGATGAAATCATTGAAAAAATAACAAGATATGGGTCGATAAAAAATATCGACGAAATTCCTGACAAAATAAAAAAAATATTTGTTGTGGGAAGCGACATTGCAGCAGAATGGCATGTGAAAATGCAGGCCGCTTTCCAGAAATACGTTGACAACGGAATCTCAAAAACTGTGACCTTGCCAAATGACGCAACTGCTGAAGATGTTGAGAAAATATTTTTAATGGCTTATGAATTAGGGTGCAAAGGTATATCTGTTTACAGGTACGGAAGCAGAGAAGGCCAAGTTATTTATTTAAGCTCTAAAAGAGACGAGCAGATTACATTAAGCAATTTTTTAAGAAAATAGATTTTTGAAATATTTTTTGATAATTTTTATTTTGAAAAAAAGTTTATTGGATGTGCCTTATTGAAATGGGCAAGAAGCACTAGAAGTATAATCTAAAGGAAGACTTTGACGAAAAAATAAACCAATAAAAATGAAAATCCAATAAAGATAAAACAATTGATTGAAATTCCAATAAGATAAAAAGTGTAAACTAATTATAAAATTGAACGTAAAAGTAAAATAACCAAAACATTTAAATACTAATATAACCTTTATTCTCATTATTATAACCTAAATGGTGATTATTTTGATATTAACAGAACTTTTAAAAACTAATAATAATGCAAGAAAAATATTTGGCAGAAAAGAGTTAGAGATAATTTTAAAACAATTAGATGGATTGTCATTAAAGCAGTCAGAAAAAAATAGGCTAAGCAGGGACATAAAGCCAAAATTAGAGTTTATCAAAGAAATTTCAGATTTCAAAGACGAATTCGAATTAGAGAAAAATCAAAATAACAAAAGACTAATTGAAAAAGCAATTAAAATAATTCTTGAGGATAAATTAAAAAATAATATCACAGCAATACTCCTTTTTGGCTCTTTTGCAGATAATTCATTTACTCCAAGCTCTGATATTGACATTAGTGTTGTTTTTAAAAATAAAATCTCGCTAAAAGAAGCAACCGAGTTCAGAATTAGAGTTTCTGGAAATCTTTCTGAAAAAATAGATGTACAAGTGTTTAATTTTTTGCCGCAGAAGATAAAAAGGGAAATTGCAAGAAACCATAAAGTGCTCTATAAAAATGACATTTATGACAATACAAATTTTACAATAAAATACCTAAAAGATGATGATTATTTTGTAAGGATGAATAGTATATTTGGTGTGGCATGACTAGGATAAAAGATAAAATAGAGCAGATTAATGGATTTTTGGAAGAGCTTAATAGCATAATTCCATCGAACCTTGAAGAATATAAATCAAGCATTGAGAAAAAGGCCGCTTGTGAAAGGTATGTTGAAAAGATAGTTGAAGCAGTGACTGATTTGGCTTTTCTTGCAATTAAAAACAAAAAATTCAGAATTCCTGAAGATGACATTGACGCGTTCAATATACTTTCAGAAAACGAAATTATTGATTATGATTTAACTGCCAGACTAAAAAATGCAAAAGGCATGAGAAACATAATCAGCCACCAATATGGAAAAATAGACGATGAAATTGTGTTTGAAGCAATTACAGAAGAGCTTGAAAAAGATGTCAAAAATTTTATCTCAATAATTCAAAAGATTTCTTAAAAATGAACTTCTTCATATTTCACGGAATTTATGGCCATCCAGAAGAGAACTGGTTCCCATGGCCGAAAATGGAAATAGAAAAATTGGGTTATGCATGCATAGTTCCAAAATTTCCAACTCCTCTTGACCAGAGCCTTGAAAGCTGGCTCAGAGTAATTTCCTTTTATATTACAGTTAATTTCAAAAAACTATTCACAATAAAAAATATATTTATATATAAGAAGTTAAATAATTCCTTTTAATAGTACAAAGAGGTGTACACCATCAAATTAAAGGCATTCATAGCAATAACTGTTAGTATTATTACTGTTTTTTTAATGTCTACTAGCATTAATGCACAAGTTTGCTCAGGTCAGCCTCTGACGATAGTTACGCAATCTTTACCTGGAACTTCAGTTGGAGCAAGATATTCGCAGGAAATTCTTGCAACAGGAGGAAATCCTAACTCATATGTTTGGGGCATTAGTGGAACTTTGCCAGCTGGGCTGAGCTTTAGTCACCCAAATTGCGTAAAATCGGCTTCTGTTTATAATCCAAGAGCTTTTATTAGTGGAACACCTACACAAGCTGGCAGTTTTCCTTTTACCATAACATTGACTGATGGAAGCAATACTGTATCGCAGCCATTTACAATTACAGCGGCCGGGACTCCTGGCTCAAATCCAGTAATTACTACAATCTCTCTTCCAGATGGCACTGTTAATGTTCCATATTCTGCAGCTATTACAGTAACAGGTGGTACATCACCATATATCTTTTCAGCTTCAGGGCTTCCACCAGGTCTTGTGGTGTCAAATGCAGGCTTAATTTCAGGAACACCAACTTCAGCTAATACTTACAACCCTACGATTACTGTAACAGACAGAACAAGCAAAACAGC
>JAHFQA010000003.1 GCA_023266475.1 Candidatus Woesearchaeota archaeon
TATTATTTGCTTGATTGAATTACTTTTTCTTGCATATAAACATGCAATGGTCTTTTTGGAAAGGCTCAAGCTCCCTGTAATCTATTATTGTGAGATATTTTTCCAATTTTTCTTTTATTTCCTTAAAAATCTGCTTTGGGCTCCTAGTAACATCTATGCTTCTTGCTTTTGCAGCCAATAAGCAATAGCCACCTCCCTTCAAAAACAAACTGACATTCTTTAGAAATATGTCAATCTGATTTTTTTGGGCAACATCTTGGTATACAACGTCAACACCACAAATTTTTTCCTTTATGTCATCTCTCTTATTTGCGTCGGCCAGTACAGGTGCAATATTTTTTCTTTTATAACACAAGAATATCATGTCACGCATAACCCTTGGAGCAATGTCGACAGCAAATACAAATCCATCAATTCCTACAATGTCGGAAACATGACTCACGGTTGTGCCAGACGCAGAGCCAAGGTACAAGACAACATCATTTTTCCTAATGCTTATATTAGGGCTGCCTTTTAAAATTGCAGCGGCAAGCTTGCTCTTATAAGCATCCCATTCCCTGTACTCAATTCCATTTTCCTTTATAAGCCCTTCATCATAAACTTTTTGGCCAGGAACCATGTTTATTGTATAAAGCTGCCGTCTCCTTGAATCCTGCAATTCATATACTTCAAATATCTTAGATTGCTTTATCATTTTAATTCTTATTGATGAATTTTTCCTCAAGTGCTTTTCTTAACTTGTCACCGATAAATTGGCCATGAAAGAAATCAACCTTGGCAGCAATTGAGATTTTGTCTGCTAAGGCCCTTGCAATTTTCCCATGCATCATTTCGGCTGACTGCGCTATCAATGGATGGCCAACTATGATGCCATGCCTTGGCGGCTTTGCGCCTGTTTTCATATGCCTGAATAAGGCCTTTTCTGCACCCAAAATCTGGATTGTGGAAGAGGGCATTTCGCTAAGCCTTTTCAGGCTTCCAGCGTGTTCAATCAATTTTGAACCTATCATAACATCACAGACAGCCTTTATGTTTGGACATGATTTATCCATTAGGCTCGAGATGTAATCCAATTGGCTTTTTCTTAAATTGTACAAATCTTGAATTTGATGAGCTATATTTTTAATTGGTTGCAAGTCTTTTTCACTTAAATTAGCGCCGATAGAGCCGTTTTCGTCAATGCCCAATTTTTTTAGCAGCTCATGTTTTTCATTTGCAAGAATTTCCTGTACAAACAATTCATGGCTTTGAATCGACCTTGAGTATTCGGGATTGTACAGGTCATACCATTCCCTCAGCCGTTTTACAAGAATATTTATTGATTTGTCAATGTCTCCAATGAAATTAACGGATTGTGCGATAAAATTGTCATTATTCACCGAATTTTTAACATTTAACTTGGCCAGCTGAAGGTTTTTATCATAAAAATTGCCCAAGAATTCCTTATTTTTAAAATAGTTAAGGATATTTTTTATAGCAGTTTCGTCAGGCTCTTTTAAATTTTTATGCTTATTAAGAAGTTTATCAATAAATTTTTCCTTATTATTATATTCCTCCAAATCCTTGAATAATATTTCATCCTCTACTTTAAATTTCTCATCAAAAACAAAAACCCCAAGTACGTTTGAAAACAGGTACATGCCTCTAAGAAGTTATTGTTATTTTTTAAAGTTATTGAATTTATAGATTTTTATAGTATAATAACATTCATGGTCCAACCTATAGTGAAAACCATTGATTAAATAACAAAATTAATAAACAAAAAAGATAACTAAATTCCTATGGTGCTTGTTTATATTACCTGCAAAGACAATAAAGAGGCTGAAAAGATATCATTGCATTTGCTGAAGAAAAGATTGATTGCATGCTCCAATATAATTCCAACAAAAAGCTTATATCGCTGGGAAGATAAAATTGTCAAAGTGAAAGAGACTGTTATCATTGCAAAGACAAATAACAAGAATTACAGAACTGCTGTAAATGAGGTAAAAAGAATTCATTCTTATGAAATTCCGTGCATTGTTAAAATAGATGCAAAAGCTGTTAAAGACTATGAATGTTGGGCAAATAATGAATTAAAATAAGTTATTTAAATAAGCAATAACAATATAAAGCAATGTTCCATATAATAAAAGAGGTGCGGGATTTAAATAGGTTTAACCAGATACTGGCAGTTCTCTTTGAGGAAGGATTCGACTTCTTATTGGCAAAGATCGGGCTTAAGCATAGAATTCCGTTTACCAAAAGGCTCAAGTCGAAACTGAGAAAACATCAGGAAATAAAGCCAGAGTTGAGGCTTAGAAGGACGCTTGAAAGGCTCGGTCCAACTTTTATCAAATTCGGCCAGGTTTTAAGCGTTAGGCCAGACTTAATACCAAAAGAGTACTCAAAAGAGCTGGAAAAGCTTCAGGACAGCGTTCCCCCATTTCCCTTTAGCGATATAAAGGATATTATTGAAAAGGAGTTTGGAAAAAGCTTAGAGCACCTTTTCCTTCATTTTGAAAAAAAACCAATAGCATCCGCTTCCATTAGCCAGGTGCATGCTGCAATGCTAAAAACAGGCGAAAAGGTTGCTGTAAAGGTGCAAAGGCCGCATGTAAAAAAAATAATGGAAACTGACATCGACATAATGTATTACTTTGCAAACCTTCTCGAAAGGAATATTGATAAAATAAAAAAATACAAGCCGGCAAAAATTGTAAGCGAGTTCAAGGAATGGACAGAAAAGGAGCTTGACTTCAGGCTCGAAGCAAGAAATGCAAAAAGGTTTTACCAGAACTTCAAGGGGAGCAAAAGTGTGCATATTCCAAAGGTTTATGATGAATTTACGACAGAGAAGGTATTAACTTTGGAGTTTATAGATGGCATTGAGCTCCATAACATTAAAGAAATCAAAAAAAGAAATCTGGACTTTGCCAGAATAATTAATAACGGGTTTGAAGCAATTCTAACCCAGGTTTTTGTGCATGGAATTTTTCATGCAGACCCTCATCCAGGAAACATGATTATTATGAAAGATAATTCTATTGCCTTTGTTGATTTTGGCATTGTTGGGTATTTTGATGAAAAGCTAAAGAATAAGTCAGTTGATTTGCTTTATGGCATTGTTGAACAGGACGATGAGCTGATAATTGACACGCTCCTGAGTATGGGTATGGAAAGTGAAGACATAGATTTTGAGCAGCTAAAAACCGACATTGGCTTCATAATCCAGCCTTTGCAGCATTCATCAATAAAAGAAATAAAAGTCAGCAAGATTCTGGAAGAAATTCTCGATACTGCACTAAGTCACAATTTGAGGGTGCCGGCGTCCTTCGTGCTTTTTGGAAAAACCATCATTACCCTTGAGGGCGTTGCTTTGGAATACGATCCGGACTTCAAGATGGTTGAAACAACAAAGCCATTTATTGAAAAAATTGTTGCAAGAAGGGCCAGCCCATTATATGTCTGGAAGAGTTTTATGCACAATATTAACAGGTACAGGAAATTTGCAGATGAATTTCCTGAAAAAGCTGAAAGGGCGCTTGATAAAATACAAAGAGGCACAATAAAGGTAGACATAGAAGACACTGACATTAAGAAATTATCTCTTGAAATAGACAAAAGCAGCAATAGGGTTTCTTATGGTTTGCTGGTTGCGGCCTTGCTTATAACATCTGCAATACTTGTAAATGTAGAGAAAGGGCCTTCAATATTTGGAATTCCATTTCTTGCATTCGCTGGCTTTATATTTGCGTTTTTTTTCACTGTGATTCTGTTTATTTCAATAATTCGCGAAAAACACTGGTGAATTTAGATGCCTCAAGCAGTTGTTCATGTGCTTTTTACAATAATTGCAATTGATGTATTTAGAGACCACTTTATAAAGAACAAAAGAAAAATACCATTGAATTATGTTTTTATAGGCGGCATTGCTGGGTTATTGCCTGACATTGATGTTCCGTTATTTTGGCTTCTTAATAATTTCCTTGGCTTTAATGTTCCTTTTTTCCACAGGATTTTTACTCACACTTTTCTTTTTGCTTTGATTTTTTTAGCTATATCCCTTATTTATTTTGATTTTAACAAGAAGGCAAGCATGTTGTTTGGGATAATAACATTCGGCGTTTCATTTCATATTTTTCTTGACTGGCTCCTTGTTGGCGCAGTTGCACCATTTTACCCATTTTATGATGCTGCTTACGGATTAAACCTTGTCGGAAGACTGGGGCTGCCATTGGCAATTGAGGGCTTGGAAGCAGTTGTATTGCTTTGGTGGCTATGGCATGAAGAAAAAACACATAAAATAAGCGATTTTATTTAGAAATCCAAAAAATCTCAAAGCAATCCAAAATCCTTGAGAAATTTGGTAATTAGGGCAACTAAAAAAACAACTCCAACAGCTGTAAATATATTATTTTTTGCCTTGTCTTTTGCGTATATAATTATAAATGTCACTAAGATGCCAATTACAAGAGAAAGCCACTTCCAGCCATTGGAAATACCTAAATAAAAAATAATTGCCTCAATTACCGCAATAGGCCCAGCAACCATAGTTATTAGGTTCCAGTTATAGGTTTCTTCCATTTTTGAGTTGTTATTTTTTAATATTTTATTACTTTAGTAAAAGTTACCATTTAATTCTTGCTTTTTGTGCTTCTTGCCGTTCACATTAGCGTGCAATAAATAATTTCCAAAAATCTTGAAAAATCAAAAATTTACTCAATAACAGTACCCTTGAATTTATTTCCATCTAACAAATTTTCCAAATTCTTCAAATCCTTTCCAATAATTTTCACTTTTATTTTTGATTTTTGCGCTTCTTTTGCTGCTATTGGATCAAAAGGAGCACTCATTCCTGCTTTCCACTTTTTGCTGATTAGCCTGCTGTAATTTTCCCATTGTATTTTTTTTATTACTTTTGCATCTTTGTGCTTTCTTGGGTCTTTGTCATATACATAATCAACATTGCTCATGTTGACCACTTCTTTAACGCCAAGGTTTTTTGCAAGTAAAACTGCGTCATAGTCTGTGCTCCATCCAGGAAGCCAGCCTGCAGCAATTATTATATTTTTTTTAAAAGTTATTTTATCATTCGGATTTGCGACAATTGGGTCTTGCGCATCATTTCCAAAAATGTATCGCATTAAGAGTGCATTCAATCTTGTAGCATAAATCCCAAGCCAATCGAGATCTTCACTGCTTAATTTTTCTATTTTTAATGCAGTTTGCTGAATTTCCCTTGCAATCATTCCTCCGCCGCAGATAATAACAAATCTATAACCTTGTTTAATATATTTTTCTATGGATTTCTTGAAATTTTTTAAGAAATTAATATCTATTTTATCAGGAACAATTAAAGAGCCGCCTAATGACAGAACAACTGTTTTTTGCATTTTACATATTATTAAAACAAGAATATAAAAAGATTTCTAATTGCTTCCAATCCCAATAAATGTCACGCCTATTATAATCAATGCGATGCCAAACCATTTAAGCTTGTTCATTTTTTCTCCCAAGAATTTTACGCTTAAAAGGCTTACCCAAATATAGCTTAATGCGACAAAAGGGTACAAAACAGACAAATCACCACCTTTTAATGCTGGAATGAAAAGCAGTGTTCCTAATGCGTATAAGCTGACTCCTCCAAATAAAGCATAGTTTGTAACTAAGGAATTTATCTTTGAAAGTTTTTTGGCAGACGCCTTTTTGAGAAGGATTGGTCCAAAGGCACCTATTAAAGTGGCTGCAATCACCAATCCAATTGCCCAAAGTTTAGTTGCCATTTTACATTGCTCCTTGAATATTGTCCTTGCTTCCGAAGCCGATCAATGCTATTCCAAGAATTATTGTTATTACTCCAATCCATTTGAAATTATTCATTACTTCATTCAGAAACTTAACGCTCAGAAAACTAACCCAGATATAGCTTGTTGCGATGATAGGATACAACACAGAAACTTCACCTCCTCTAAACGAGATTATTATCAAAATTCCCCCTATTATATAAAGCAAAATTCCGCCAATAAGATAATAATTTGATAATATGCCAACAATATGAAAAGTTAAATTCCTAGAGCCTATCTTCCATAAAATCTGGGCTGATGATGTAAGGATTGTTGTGAAAAGAACAAGCAAAGCCGCCCATAGTTTGGTTGCCATTTGAGTTTTTATGAATAAATTGATTTGATAGTAATATATTTGATTAGTTTATCGAATTTTGTCTTTAATAGTTTATTTGCTAATTCTTATTTTAGTATTTTTGAATTGTTATTTTTTAATAAATTTTCTAGTTAATATTCAATGTTTATTGAATTTTTCATTATTGGGTTTTAGTGTTGTTTTATTTAATGTTGGATTAATGGTGTTTTTAATTTTATTATTTTCTGACGCAACGCATTAATTTTAAAATTATTTAAAAAATACAACTTTTTACTTCAGCATTATCTCCACAAAAGAAGAGTATGCTGGCCTTGTGATGAAAACTCCAATTGTGACTCCAATTATTGTTGTTATTGCAAATCCTTTTAGCAAACCAGCTCCTGCAAATATCAGCGGAATCATGGCAACAACAACAGTGGCATATGCGAGCATTATAATTACAAATGCCCTTTTGACTTTTTCCTTCCAGTTGTAAATATTGCTTGTTTCTCCCTTCAAAGTTTCATCTGTTATGACAATCTGGTCGTCAACTCCGGTTCCTATTGCAACAAGAATTCCTGCAATTGCAGCCAAATCTACGTTCCAGCCTATAAATGCAGCAACTCCAAGCAAGATTATAACTTCAGAAAGCATTGTGATAAGAATAGGTATAGCAATTATCAATTTTCTATATCTTATTGCAACAACAACTGCAACTGATAATATTGCAAGCAAAGACATGAAGATTGCATTTTTCACAAATCCTTCTCCCAAAACAGGCGATATTGAATCAGTTTTTACTATATTCAGCTTGACCGGCAATGAGCCAGTTATTAAGATAGTCTGCAGCCTTTTCATATTAAGCTGGGAATTAATTACTGCATCCTGCTGATTTGAGCCTATGCCAGGGCCTGAAATGGAAATCCGGGTTTCTGCTTTGCCCTTTAAGTCGCAGGCAATTTGAAGCTGGTCCACGAGCTTATCGTCCAAGAATAAATCTATCTTTTGGCTCAATGAGCAGCCGCTTCTGCTGTCTGGGTTGGATATTGATTCTAAATCCTTTGTTGCTTCTGCCTGCCTCTGCGCAGCATCAGCGCTTAAGGTAATTCCAAAACTGAATGTGCATATCCACTGGCCGTTGCTTGGATTACATCCTTCGACACGCGCTTCTTGAGCGCTTCTTGCAACATAAACAATATCCTGGCCGCCTCTGAATACGGTCTTGTTGCCAATCCTTGACTCAAATTTTCCCTGTTTTGCCAATAAATCCTTAATCTCTTCCTCGGTTGCTCCTGCAATTTCAACAACAATGTATTGGTTGCCTACCAAATCGTTTGCATCCCTTATAACAATATCACTTAAGCCGTAAACGTTAAGCCTTTCCTTCATATTATCAATTAGAATGCTTAGCCTATCTGGGTCTAATTTTTCCTCTGGCTGAAGCAATACCCTTGTGCCACCTTGCAAATCAAGGCCTTTGCGTATGTTTGTTTGCGGCGCTTCGTAAACTCTCATGCCTAAATCTTCAAATCCTTTGCTTATCTGCTTTGTTTTTGGCACAATTATTGTCCTAGTTATTGTTTCATTTACAGTTTGAAGAGTGCCGTTTATTGTTATATTTTTCTCGATTAATTCTGTTACAATTTTTTCTTCTGTCTCATTTAACTCTATCGTTTCAAATTTTTCCAATGGAATTAGCTTGTATATTGCTCTTGATGTCTTGATTTGTACAGGCTTATTTGAATTTAATGAAGATGAATACTTGTAATAGTCTTCGACGTTTTTGATTGGATTATTATTGATCGTTAGAATTCTCTCTCTTGCAACGGGTAATATGTTCGGCCTTGGCTGGGGAATGCCAGCTATGTTGGCAGAACTGTTTGATATGATATTTCTTATTGCAACTCCCTCGCTTAGGGAAGGGTGGATTGCGACTATTGATATTACTAGAAATAATGTCAAAATAATTACTCTCCAATTTGTAATCAGTTTTTTAATTCTGTAGTTCATATTACAATTCCTTTTTTTGCCTTTCTTTCAACATAAAGGCGCAGCAAGCCCACGTTTTGAATCCATGTGTTGAATATGTCAGCAATCAATCCAATCAATAGTATGAGCATAATCTGCCTAATAACTTCTGATTGGGTAACAATCATAGCAACTGTAACAGCAACAAGTGCAGTCATTGTTTCTGTCATTCCTGTTTTTATTGAGCTCATTATCCTATCCATGACTGTCCCTTCTTTTCTTTTCAACACCCTGACAGTCAATAAAATGTCTGTGTCAACTGAATAGCCTATGAGCATCAAGAATGCGGCAATTCCAGCTGTTCCAACTCTGACTCCCATTAAATTTATAACTGCCAGCGCAAAAATCATATCTGAGAAAGCTGCAATAATAACTGCCATGCTCGGAATAAATGTCCTAAAATAAATAAAAATAACCAATCCCATAAAAAGAAATGCAACAGCCAAGGCAATAAGCGACTCTCGGAAAAAGCTTGCTCCCAGTGAAGATCCAATTATTTCTATGCCATAATTAACTTTTGTCAAATCAATCTGGAGCGATTCTCCAATTGATGCCAGAAACACATCAAGATCTGCTTTGTTATTTCCATCTATATCTGCTTCCACAATAACGCCAGCTACAGCACCTGCACTTCTTAGTGTCCTGACAACAACGTCATTGTGCGGAAATTTGGAGTGAATTTGCTTTTCAATTTGGCTTGCATCAATTGCCTTTTCCAATGGAATTGTAACAGTAACTCCACCTTTTAATGAAATGTCCCTTATCAAGAAATCGTTCGTTGAATATAGTTGATAGCCAATCTGAGCTAAAGAAAAAAACAAAATCAAAAAAGGTATAACTAGCAGAAGCTTGTATTTCTTGTCGTAAAATTCATATAAGGATTGCTTTATTGATTTTATTTGACCACTATTTGATTGTTCCATAAATTAACCCTTAAAAGCCTTTGTAGAATAAAGAACGGTTAATAAAGGTTTTGAAAATGTGAGGCAATTTCAAAGCCCAGCAAATCTATCATTTTCTCTGGTTTTGATTAGATTTATTGAAATTAAAATATTTATTTCTTCATTCCGCAAGCTCGTATAAATCCATAGAATATTGGCGATGGGTTCCCCAGCCTGCTTTTAAATTCCGGATGGGATTGTGTTCCTATAAAAAATCGGTGCTCTGGCAACTCGATATATTCCATCAGCTTGGTTTTGTCGCCTCTTATATAATAACCTGAGAAAACCAATCCATTCTTTTCCAACAAGGCAATATAACTTGGATTAACTTCATACCTATGCCTGTGCCTTTCCAAAACAATTTTGTTCCCTTTGGTAAGAATTCCAATTCTAAAAGCATGTCTTTTATCTTTAATCAATTCCTGCAGCCTTTTAGTATCCTCTAAAAGCCTTCCAGTTTCTTCATATAATTTCAAGACCTGCGTTTTGTCTTTCATAACTGATGCATAAACTCCAAGGCGCATTGTGCCGCCGTACATGCTCTTTTCTAGAATTTCCCTTTGCGCGGGCTGGACATCAATGACAGGAGCGCTGGTTTTTGGATTAACTTCTGTTGTATTTGCATCTTTCAAGCCGCAAACATTCCTTGCAAACTCAATGATTGCCAACTGCAAGCCATAGCATAATCCTAAATATGGAATTTTATTTATTCTTGCAAAATTAATGGCTTTTATCTTGCCTTCTACACCAGACGAGCCAAAACCGCCTGGGACAATAATGCCATCATAATCTCTCAAGACATTCAATGATTCACTAAAAAATCTATGGGATTTTTTGTGCCCAGAAAATCTTTGATTTTCTTGGGTTTTGTCACCTTCAAATATCTTTGAGTCAAGCCAATTAATTTCAACGCCCATATTCAGCGAAGCGCCTGCATGCAGCAATGATTGATTAATTGATAAGTAAGAATCTGCCAGTGCATAATCACCAATGTCAATATACTTCCCCACAATCGCAACCTTGACATTTTTTTTCGGCTTCAGGATGTTATCAACAAGATTTTTCCACCCAGCCCAGTTTGGCTGTTTTTTTGACTTCATTCCAAACTCTTTGAGAATCTTTTCGCCAAGCTTTTCCTTTTCCAAATCCAAAGGAATTTGGTAAACGGTCTCTATGTCCGGCTCTGAAATAACATGCTCTGAAATAATATTTGCATAAGTTTCAATTTTCTTTTTTCTCACAACATCTAATGGCTTTTTCGCCCTGCAGATTATAAAATCCGGAAAAATTCCTGACTCGCTTAATAATCTAATTGCCTGCTGAGTTGGCTTTGTTTTCATCTCCTCAATGTGGCTTGGAATTGGCAAGTAAGTGACAAGAACATAACTTAGGTTTTGCTTGCCAACTTCTCTTTCAAGGCTTTTCAATGCAAACAAAAAGGGAATATTTTCATAATCGCCTATTGTGCCACCTACTTCAACCAAAACAAAATCATAGCTGTTGCTTGCATCTTTTATTCTCTTTTTTATCTCGTCAGGAATATGTGGAATAAACTGGACTGTCTGACCCAAATACTCCCCTTGCCTTTCTTTGTCAATAACTGTCTTGTAAATCTGGCCCGTGGTGATATTATTTCTTTTTGGTATGTCTAAATTTAGAAATCTTTCGTAAGTTCCCAAATCCTGGTCAATTTCACCACCGTCATCTGTTACCCAGACTTCACCATGCTCTGTCGGTCTTAGAGTGCCGGCATCATAATTAAGGTAAGGGTCAATTTTTATTGCAGTTACATTGTAGCCATGTTCCTGAAGGATTTTGCCGATTGAAGCTGTTGTCACTCCTTTGCCAACTCCACTCATTACTCCACCAGCAACGACAATGTATTTAGGCATTTTTCAAGCCACCATTTGATAAATTAAAATTAGATAGCTTAAATATAGAAAATTTTAAATTAGGGAATATGATGCTTAAGAATGAAGAATTATTTTTATTAAATTTTATTGAGTGCATTAATTGGACATGAAACAAGTTTTATTTATAGTTTATGGTTTGATGAATAAATTAGAATTGATTGCTATATTGAAAATAATATAGTAAAAGTTTATATTAATGCAATTTCTTCCACTTTCATGAAAACCGACTTGGTTGTTGCTGGATACATCTTCAATAAAAACAAAGTATTGCTGATTCACCACAGAAAGCTTGACTTGTGGCTGCCTGTCGGCGGGCATATTGACAAAGATGAAACTCCAAACGAAGCGCTCTTTCGCGAAATAAAAGAAGAAGTTGGAATTGATGTTGAGATTTTAAATAAAAGTGATATTCCAGCTGTTGGAAATGTAAAGCAAAATCTAGCTGCCCCATTTCATGTAAACATTCATTCTGTAGGCGACCATGAGCATTGCTGCTTTTTTTATTTGTGTAAAGCATTAAACGCTGAGAAACTAAAGATAAATGGCGAGCTTAAATATTTTGACTGGTTTTCCAAAAAAGATTTAAGTAAAAATTATGTTCCAGTTGATGTTGGGAATATTGGTTTTAAAGCATTTGAATTATTTCAAAAACTAAAACAATAATGTTTATATGTTTTGCTATATTCTAATATTTCATGGACTTAACTCAAAAGAAATGCGCACCTTGCGAGGCTGGAACTCCTCCGCTGGAAGAATCAAAAATAAATGAGCTTCTTAAAGAGATTCATGCATGGAAGCTGAAAGACAGGCATCTATACAAGAAATTAAAATTCAAGGACTTTGTTGACGCGATAAAGTTCGTAAATTCTCTTGCGGAAATTGCGGAATCTGAAGGGCATCACCCAGATTTTTCTGTTCATTACAACATAGTTGAAGTAGAAATCTGGACTCATGCAATAAATGGCTTGTCAGAAAACGACTTTATTTTAGCTTCTAGAATTGATGCATTAATCAAAAAAATTAATTAATCCAATGAAAAATTTATATCCGTCAAATCCAGGAATTGGGAGCATGTTGAAAATAAACAAGAACATGTTTATTCTGCTTGTCAAGACCAAAAGCAAGTAGTATTTTTTTGTGAAATACTTTTTCTTCAGCAAAAACCAGGCTCCAATCCATAAAAAAATATTTACTAATGGCCCTGCAAGCGCAGTCAAGGCATACTGCAATTGTGTGCCTTTGCCAGCAATACTGACATATCCAGGTATAAAAAACATAAATCCAAAGCCTGTTAATTTTGAAATAATCGTGAAAATACCTAAAATCAAGGTAAATGAACTCCTATAAAATGCATAGAATACTGCATTCAACCCAAAACCAATTGCAACAAACTTGTGGGCAAGCTCATGTAAAATGATTGCGGGCGCTGTTGCCATAACCGCAAATTTCAGCGCCTCAAAATCAAACCTACTTTTATAATGAAGCAGCGGGTCATAATTTTCCCTTCTTACTGGAATCATGTCGGAGAAAATGTAGCCTACAAAAAAAGTCATTAACACAAGGTCGATTAATTCTCCCAAAGTTATAATTGGCATTTTAGTTAATTTTTTATTATTTTTAATGCCATTTTTTATTTATTATTAAACTTATTGTTTCAATGCTATTATACAAAACATTAATATACTAAAATTTATTCTAAACAATTATGACACATTTGGTTGCATGCCTTTCATCTGGAGATAAGAGCTGGGCTCACGTTGCAAGGCTGATTAAAGAGTATAACTGGCAAAAGATATTTCTCATCACAAACGAATTTGGAAAAATGAATTTCAAAGCAGAGAAAGACGTTGAATTTGTTGTTGTTGATTTCCAGAGTCCTGTTGGTGAATTGATTAATAACATTAAAAAATTGCTTAGTGGAAAAATAACTGATTTGGAAGTTGCATTAAATATTGTTTCAGGCTCCGGAAAAGAACATATGGCAATTCTTTCTGCATTGCTTAAGATGGGTGTTGGAGTAAGGCTGATTGCTGTTACAAAGGATGGCATAAAGGAATTGTAGCTATCTTTTTTTCTTGTTTTCCCTAATAATATTTATGAAATCAGAAACTTCTTTTCCTACATTCTCAGAGTTTAATACCGCTGATATTGCAGCAGCTGAATCTGCCCCTGAGATTATAACATCAGCAACATTTTGCTTGGTTATGCCTCCGATTGCTACAATAGGTATATTTGTTTTTTTTCTCACCTCCCCTATCATTTGCGTTCCGCACGGCAAGCCTGCATTTATTTTTGTTGAGGTCACAAAAATCGGACTCAATCCGATGTAATCTGCTCCTGCTTTTTCAGCTACAATTGCCTCGTGCTCGTTATGAACAGTTATTCCTATTATTTTTTCCCTGCCAAGAAGCTCTCTTGCAAATTTATATTGCATGTCTTCATGGCCTATGTGCACTCCGTCTGCGCCAACTGCAAGCGCAACATCAACTTGGTCATTAATGAGAAAGAGTGCATCCTTACAAAGCATCCTGATTTTTAGGGCCTCATCAATTAATGCCTGTGAATTTTTGTTTTTTTCCCTATACTGGATTATTTTGCAGCCTGCATCTATGGCATTATTTACATCACTTAGAATTCCGTTCCTGCTAAGACTGGAGTCAGTTATAAAATAAAAATCAATATCTTTAAGATTATCTTTCTTCAATTTTAGCTCTCTGCTTGAGTTTTTGCCCATCGAGGTTGTAAGCTTCATCATAGAAATTTTCCTTGAAGGTGCCTGGACCATTTGACTTGGATGCTGCAAGCTCACCTGCAATGCCAAAAGCGCTTAAAGCACATGCTGCAGCCTTGGCGTAATCTTTCTCAACTCCGGCAAACGCGCCTATTATAGAGGCAGCCATGCAGCCAGTTCCAACTATGCATCCCATCATTGCATGGCCGTTGTTGACAAGGTAAACTTTTTTTCCGTCAGTGACGATGTCCTGCTTGCCTGTAATCACAACAACCGATTTGTATCGATTAGCCAATTTTACTGCAATTTCAACAAGTGATCCATCAACTTTAGTTGACTCAACACCTTTTGTCACAACATTTTCTCCAGCAAGTTTAGCAATTTCTGATGCATTTCCCTTTATTATGTCAATTTTAATTTTATCAAGAAGCTCAAATGCTTTGTCATCCCTTAGTTTAGTGGCGCCAACACCGACAGCATCCAAAACAACTGGAATTCCTTTTTTATTTGCGCTTTTTCCAGCCAAAATCATTGCTTCAATGAGTTCAGAAGTCAGAGTTCCTATGTTTAAAACCAGAGAAGATGCAACTGCAGCCATTTCAGCAGCTTCCTCTTTTGCATGAGCCATAACTGGCAATGCACCAAATGCACGAGTCATGTTAGCGCAATCATAAATAGTCACCCAGTTAGTGATGTGATGGACTAATGGCTTGTTTTGCCTTACTCTATTGAAAATCTCTGAGATCATTGCAACACCCCACTTTTATATAAATGGATATTCAGTTTGCTTTTAAATTTTGTTAAACTGTCATTTAACGCTCATATAAACCCAATAGCCAGATTTTTTTGCAACAACTTTGGCATTCCCGAAAACTTCCTCGATTTTCTTACTTAATATTTTTCCGCCTTTATTGTGCCTTGCAACTAATTGTAAAGTTCCATTATTTTTTAAATAATTTTTAGATTGCTCTATTAACTTAAAACAAATTTCTTTGCCAGCAGTTTGCGGAGGATTTACTAAAATCGCATCAAATTCATTTTGTCTTATTTTTTCATACAAATTTCCCTGATAAACCTCAGCATTCACATTGTTTAATTCAATATTCTTTTTAGCCAACATAACTGCGCGTTCATTTACATCACTCAAAACAACATTTGAACTGAACAATTTTGCAGCCACAATTCCAAGAACCCCTATACCGCACCCAATATCAAGAACATTGGAATGCTCGTCAAGAAACATATTTTCCGCCAATATTAAAGTGCCTTTGTCAATTTTATTTTTTGAAAATACTCCTGATGATGTGCAGAACTCAAAATGTATGCCATTTATTTTTTGCTTTATTTTTTTTATCTTTAATTGCGATTTCTGCTGTTCAGAATAGTAATGTTCCATTTACGCTTCTTCCTGCCCCATAATATTGTATAAGTTATAAAGAATCCTATCAACGCCTTTTACGAGGTCAATTCCATTTCCCTCTACTACAATGCAATTATTTTTGTAGTACACCCTAAACTTTTCAGCCTCTTTGATATAGAGAACAAGCTTATCCGTATCATCACATGTTGTAATTGGCTTTTTTTTACAAACATCAGTTTCATTTCTGTCGCATGCTGGAATTGGTATTTTCTCAAACACCTTTGACATGTGGACATCAAAGTCTGCAACTGCAAGCCCGACATATTGCAGTGATCTTCCTGTTGGGTTGAAGGTTACATAAAACTCAGTCTGGTTGTTAAAAAATTCACCGTCAAGAGCTCCTTCGATAACTATCTCTTTTAAATCCCTTGGAGAATACCGCAATGCCAGATTGTAGACTTTTGTCCCTTTTGGCGACGATAATTGAGTATACCACACATTATCCAGAATTATAAAGCTGTATATCCCCTTGTACAGATAACCCTGCGAGGGATTTAATTTGCCCTTCAAATTCAAAATATGCAATTCTTCTATGGTTTTGGGCTTTTGCTTGTAAAAATAGCTAAAGGCTAAAATTGCAGCCAGAAGCAAAAAAATAATTGTAATTGTTATCAACAAAACAACTTCGGAAGATTTTGTTGGCTCTTCATTAACATCAGCTCGATTTATTTCTTTTATCTTTTTGTCAAATCCCTTCACATCTGATTCTAACTTTTTCTTTTCCTTCTCAAATTGCTCTTTATCAATTATTCCTGATTCAAGGCTTCCCTTCAAAATTTCAAGCTTTTTTCTAGAGTCCATTATTTCAAAACTCCAAATATGATATATAATAACCTATCCTTTACCTTAATAAAATCTGCACTGCTTGATGCCTCAGCTGTTATACAGTCGCCTTCCAAACCAATGCTTGTTGAATTTGAATACCTAAAATAAACTACCGGCACATTCAGAGTTGAGTCGTCGCATATTATTACAGGCAATTCAAATGTGCTATTGGCTGTGAATCCCTGCCTGACATAAATTCCATAATTTGCAAGTGTCAATGACATTTGGTGCTCTGCAAGGGCAATTGATTGGGAATTGCTGCTGTTTGAATCATAGGTTATGTCTATTTCCGGCTTATCCTGCAATCTTTTTGACAAATCTCCTGATACAGGCACATTTTCGACATCAGCGGGCAAAAAGCTGAAAGCAGCTGTCCTGCCGTTAATTTTTGCCTCCCATCTGTCAGGAAATTTAACAAAAACAATTCCGTTATATTTCACCTTCTCTTCAACGCCGGAAAATCCAAAAAATACAAAACTGAATGATGTTCCAATCATAATTATTACAATAAATAATATCAGCCACCATCTCTTTTTTTCCTTCTTTTCTTTCATTTGAATTGCGAATAACAGACCATATTTAAAGGTTTTTCTTAGGCATTTTAAAGTGACATCAGGGCATGGAAACATTTAAATATTAATATATCGTAACCGCTATATCGTTATCGATATATAATCTAATTGGATGATGGCAAAATGATGGCTGGCTATTTGAGATTAATTGTAATGAAGACTTTGTCAAACAGAAAGCTGACAGGCTATGACTTAATTAAGCAGATTGAAAAAGACACAGGCACATGGAAGCCAAGCTTCGGCTCTATTTACCCGCTTCTTGAAAAATTGCTGAAGGAAAGGCTTGTAAAAGTTGAAGTTAACGGAAGAAGGAAGATTTACTTTTTAACTGCAGAGGGCAAAAATCATCTTGAAGTGATTGACAAGAGCAAAAATAAGCTGATTGACAGCTTAATTGCCACATGGAACACTTTCGGAAAAATAACAGACAGGAGGGAAATAAATTTTATGCTTGAAATATTCAACAGCTTAAGGAAAGGCCAAATGCCATTTAAGGAGCTTAATCCCGAACTTAACAAATTCAGGGCAACGATATTCGAGCTTTATTCAACTGGAAAGGACAGGAAAAAAATGAAATCCGTTTTAATGAGCACTGTTAAAAAACTTAGAGCGATAAGATGAACAAATCCATAATTAAACTGGAGAATGTCTGGAAAGTATACAAGATGGGAGACACTGACGTGAAGGCGCTGCAGGGGCTTGGCCTTGACATAAAAGAAGGCGAGTTCGTCGCAATAATGGGCCCTTCAGGAAGCGGGAAATCTACTGCAGTCAACATGATAGGGTGCCTTGATGTTCCGACAAAGGGAAAAATATTCCTTGACGGGCACGACATATCAAAGCTGAGCGAGTCAGAACTGGCCCAAATAAGGGGAAGAAAAATTGGGTTTATATTCCAGCAGTTTAACTTAATCCCTACAATGACAGCATTGGAAAACGTCATGCTTCCAATGATTTTTCAAGGTGTAGACGAAAATAAACGAATAGCAAGGGCAATTCAATTATTGGAATTAGTAGATTTAGGGGAAAGAATTAATCACAAGCCAACAGAACTAAGCGGAGGCCAGCAGCAAAGAGTGGCAATTGCAAGGGCTCTTGCAAATAATCCTGAAGTCATTATTGCGGACGAGCCAACTGGAAATCTGGACAGCAAAACCGGAACAAATGTTCTAGAGTTTCTCGAAAAACTTCACAGAAAAGAAGGTAAAACAATAGTTATGGTAACCCATGACGCTAATCTTTCAAAGATTGCAGAACGCACAGAATTTTTGAAAGATGGCAGAATTGTAAAATCGTTAAGCAACCACAGGTGAGGAAAATGAAAAGTAGAATATTGTTTATATTGTTTATATTCGGAGTCATATTTACAGCCAGCGTATCTGCACAGATTGACACTGCATACTTGGGTAGGTCTCCGGCTATTATTGTAGGCATGATAAGGCAGGAGCCAGACCCTGTTGAGCCTGGAAATCAGGTTGAAGTAAGCTTCAAGCTGGACAATAATGGAACTACTGCTGAAAATGTCATATTTGAAATTGTCCCAGAGTATCCATTCTCGCTATTGCCGGATCAGTATTCATCCAAAACAATCGGAGTTTTAGGCTCGTCGCAATACGGAAAACAGAGCGTCATTCTAAAATACAAGCTTAAAGTTGCACAGGACGCCTCTGATGAAAGTCATCAGATTAAGGTAAGATACAAGAACAGCGATTTAAATTCCTGGGTTACAATTGATACATTTAAAATCAAGGTGCAGACGCATGATGTAATTTTGGGAATTGAAAGAGTTTCGACATTTCCTGCTGTAACAGCCTCAGGTAGCAAAACAAAACTTACAATAGAATTGAAAAATTATGCGACATCCATCATCAAGGACATAAAATTATTGCTTAATTTGGACAAAAACGGAGATGATACAATGCCATTTGCCCCGATTGGCTCAAGCAATGAAAAAGTAATCCCTTACATTGAGCCACAGGCTATTTTACCGGTTGATTTTGACCTTCTTGTTGATGCAGATGCATCATCAAAATCATATAAAATTCCATTGGTTTTGAAGTATTCAGATTCTTTGAATAAGAATTACTCAAAAACAAATTTGATAACTGTTGTTGTAGGCGATTCTCCTGACCTGGGCGTAACTCTGGAGAGAACTGAAATTTTTACTTCAGGCAGCACAGGAAGTGTTGTATTAAGGCTTGTCAATAAGGGAACCCCTGATATAAAATTCCTTAACGTGAAGGTCTTGCCTAATGAAAATGTAAAGGTTATAGGGGCAGATGAAGTTTACGTTGGTAAGCTTGACAGCGACGACTTTTCAACAGCAGAGTTCAAACTTAATGTTAAAGGTGGAGATAGCGTGAATATTCCAGTCCAGGTTGATTATAAGGACACAAACAACAACAATTACAAGGAAAACAAGGAGGTCGAGCTAAAATTGTACAGCAGCAGCGAAGCAAAGAACTTTGGTGTAAAGAAAAACAGCAATTGGACTTGGATTGTCGTGATAGTATTCATAGCTGGAGCAGGCTATTACTTTTACAGGAAAAGAAAATACAAAAAATAATTTTTTATTGTATATTTTTATTCATTTATTAAAAGTTTATTAATGTTCGATACTTAATGAACTTAGCCTTTTGAATTTATTTTAATTTATCTTTGCACTAAAATGCTTAAGGACTACTTTAAGTTTGCTTTTGGATCTATAAGTCATCGAAAATTAAGGTCGTGGCTTACTATGATAGGAATTTTTATAGGCATTGCTGCAGTAGTCGCTTTGATTTCTCTTGGGCAAGGGTTTAAGCAGGCAATAGACAAGGAATTTGAAAAGATAGGGACAGACAAACTGTTTATAACAGCCAAAGGCGGTTTTGGTCCGCCCGGAACAAATGCTGTTGTGCAGATTACGAAAGAAGATTTAAGGGTTGTAAGAATGGCAGGCGGGATTGAAAACGCAGCCGGATTCCTACTAGAAAATTCAAAAGTTGAATTCGAGGATAATGTTGGATTTTTCCAGGTTCAGAGCATTCCGAAAGGTGAAGGCAGAAAACTTCTTGCTGAGACTCAAAGCCTAATAGTAAAAGAAGGGCGCGACTTAAGAGACAATGACAGGTTTAGTGTTGTAGTTGGCATAAATTTTGTAGAAAAGGAATTGCTTGGAAAAAATCTTAGGCTACGGGACAGAATAAAAATCAACAATAAGGAATTTACTATAATAGGAATTCTAGGGAAGACTGGGGACCCAGGAAGAGACAACTCATTATTTATTCCTGAAGATATATTGAGGGATGTTTTCAGCGAGCCAGACAAGATCGACACAATAATGGTAAAAGTTGCGAATGTTGCGAATATAGACACAATTGCAGAAAAAATAAAGAATGATTTGAGGGGTTTCAGAAATGTAAAAAAAGATGATGAAGATTTTGATGTCCAAACTCCCGAGCAGTTGCTGGGTTCATTTGGTGACGTCATAAATATTGTGCAATCAGTATTGATAGGGATAGCTGCAATCTCCTTGCTTGTAGGAGGAATTGGAATTGCAAATACAATGTACACTGCTGTAATTGAAAGGACAAAGGAAATCGGAATTATGAAGTCTGTAGGCGGGCGGAACAGGGACATTTTGCTGATTTTTATTATTGAGAGCGGCATGCTTGGTGCAATTGGCGGTCTGATAGGCGTTGTCCTCGGATTTGGACTAAGCTATGGCGTTGAATTGGCCGCGAAAAATATTATTGGAACAAATCTGATAGAAGCATATTTTTCCTACTATTTGTTTTTTGGTGCCTTATTGTTTTCATTTGTTATAGGCGCAATATTTGGAGTTATGCCTGCAAAGCAAGCGTCTTCATTGCAGCCGGTTGAGGCCTTGCGTTCAAAATGATAAAAGACTACATCAAAGTCGGTGTAAGCAACTTATTGCATAGAAGAATGCGTTCATGGCTTACTATGATAGGAATATTCATTGGCATAGCAACTGTTGTTGCGTTAATCTCTTTGGGACAGGGAATGAAAGAAGCAATTGGAAATGTATTTTTAAACATCGGCTCAGACAAACTCGCTGTCATGGCAAAAAGCAGCTCGCAATTTTCTGGGCCGCCTGGCAGCAGCGCAGCCTCAAATTTAACAACTCACGACGTTGATGTGATAAAAAGAGTTCAGGGAGTTGATGTTGTTGGAGCAAGGCTGATTAAGCCTGCCAAGCTGGAATTCAACAAGGAAGTTAAATTTTATTTTGCAGCCTCAATGCCGGATGACGAAGAAGGAAGGAAGCTTATTACGGAATTTAACCACTATGAGCCAGAAAAGGGAAGGCTGCTGAAGAATGGCGATAAATTCAAAGTCTTTATTGGCAACAGCGTTGCAAACAAAGGCGTATTCAAGAAAAAAAATATTGAGCTTGGGAATAAAATAAAAATAAATGATGCAGAATTTGATGTAGTTGGAATTCTTAAGAAAAGCGGAAATCCTCAGCAAGACAGGGTTGTGATTGTTCCAGAAGATGCCTTAAGGGAAGTTTTGAAAATCGACAAAAAAAAGGTTGATGTGATTGCTGTCAAAGTTCAGAAAGGCATTGATGTTAACAATGTAGCTCGTGAAATCGAGAACGCAATGCGGCGCGACAGGGATTTAGATATTGGAAAGGAAGATTTCCAAGTTCAGACACCTCAGCAGATTTTATCAATACTTGATAATATTTTAACAATAGTTGAGATTGTGCTTATTGGAATAGCTGCAATCTCCTTGCTTGTAGGAGGAATTGGAATTGCAAATACAATGTACACTGCTGTAATTGAAAGGACAAAGGAAATCGGAATTATGAAGTCTGTAGGCGGGCGGAACAGGGACATTTTGCTGATTTTTATTATTGAGAGCGGCATGCTTGGTGCAATTGGCGGTCTGATAGGCGTTGTCCTCGGATTTGGACTAAGCTATGGCGTTGAATTGGCCGCGAAAAATATTATTGGAACAAATCTGATAGAAGCATATTTTTCCTACTATTTGTTTTTTGGTGCCTTATTGTTTTCATTTGTTATAGGCGCAATATTTGGAGTTATGCCTGCAAAGCAAGCGTCTTCATTGCAGCCGGTTGAGGCCTTGCGTTCAAAATGATAAAAGACTACATCAAAGTCGGTGTAAGCAACTTATTGCATAGAAGAATGCGTTCATGGCTTACTATGATAGGAATATTCATTGGCATAGCAACTGTTGTTGCGTTAATCTCTTTGGGACAGGGAATGAAAGAAGCAATTGGAAATGTATTTTTAAACATCGGCTCAGACAAACTCGCTGTCATGGCAAAAAGCAGCTCGCAATTTTCTGGGCCGCCTGGCAGCAGCGCAGCCTCAAATTTAACAACTCACGACGTTGATGTGATAAAAAGAGTTCAGGGAGTTGATGTTGTTGGAGCAAGGCTGATTAAGCCTGCCAAGCTGGAATTCAACAAGGAAGTTAAATTTTATTTTGCAGCCTCAATGCCGGATGACGAAGAAGGAAGGAAGCTTATTACGGAATTTAACCACTATGAGCCAGAAAAGGGAAGGCTGCTGAAGAATGGCGATAAATTCAAAGTCTTTATTGGCAACAGCGTTGCAAACAAAGGCGTATTCAAGAAAAAAAATATTGAGCTTGGGAATAAAATAAAAATAAATGATGCAGAATTTGATGTAGTTGGAATTCTTAAGAAAAGCGGAAATCCTCAGCAAGACAGGGTTGTGATTGTTCCAGAAGATGCCTTAAGGGAAGTTTTGAAAATCGACAAAAAAAAGGTTGATGTGATTGCTGTCAAAGTTCAGAAAGGCATTGATGTTAACAATGTAGCTCGTGAAATCGAGAACGCAATGCGGCGCGACAGGGATTTAGATATTGGAAAGGAAGATTTCCAAGTTCAGACACCTCAGCAGATTTTATCAATACTTGATAATATTTTAACAATAGTTGAGATTGTGCTTATTGGAATAGCTGCAATCTCCTTGCTTGTAGGAGGAATTGGAATTGCAAATACAATGTACACTGCTGTAATTGAAAGGACAAAGGAAATCGGAATTATGAAGTCTGTAGGCGGCCAGAACAGGGACATTTTATTGATTTTTATTATTGAGAGCGGCTTACTGGGCTTGGTTGGCGGGGTAATTGGAATTTCAATTGGAATTGGATTAAGCAAGCTTGTTGAGTATCTTGCATTTACAATTTTAGGAACAAGCCTGATAAAGGCTTATTTCCCATGGTATTTGATAGTTGGATCTTTATTATTTTCGGTGCTGATTGGAACAGTATCTGGGCTGCTTCCTGCAAAACAGGCTGCTTCGCTGAAGCCAGTGGATGCTTTGAGATATGAATAATATTATTAAAAAAAGCCTCCGAGGAGATTTGAACTCCCGACCTGCGCTTTACGAGAGCGCCGCTCTACCAGGCTGAGCCACAGAGGCAATAAAATAAGAATAATAATCAATATTTTAAAAATATTCGTAAAAATTTGAAGTTTCTGTCAAAGTTCTCCTTCAGAGTTAGTTTTAGTCCTTTTTCCCTTTGACAATAAGGCAATTCAATAAAAATAATTTCTATTAAAATATTACTTAATCACCTTAAGCATTTCTTCTTTTGAAATGAATTTTTTCTGGCATTCAAAGCAAACCGGATGCAGTTTTCCATTTTTATCCTTGACATAAGTTCCAAGGATTTTACTAAGAAAAGTCGTATCAATTGATTTATTGCAGATTGAGCATTTCATTTTAGCGTTCATATTTATATTATTTTATAATTGTTTTGTTTGCTTAATGCCATTTATTCCACAATATTTAAAAACAATGATTGTTTTTAATGCTTTATGCTCATTTTAATGTCAAAATACCAAACAAAACAATTTTTCTAGTATACACTATCTAGTTATATTTCTTAAAAATGACGCGACTAGCTATTGTGGATAACGAGAAGCTTAAAGATATGCAACAGAAATTGCATATACAGAGCATATGTCCGGTTAACAGGACGGGAAATGAATGCATCAAGATAGAGGCAGATGGAAAGCTTTCAATTGACGAGCACCTTTGTACAGGATGCGGAATCTGCCCCAAAGCAGCACCTCTTGCAATAAAGATAATAAACCTGCCCGAAGAACTGACAACAAAGCCAATACACAGATTCGGAGAAAACAAATTTGTCCTTTATTCAATTCCTACACCGACATTTGGAAAAGTAACAGGAATCCTTGGAGTCAATGGGATTGGGAAATCAACTGCGATTAAAATCTTAGCATCTGTCCTAAAGCCAAATTTTGGAGATTATGACACATACGACTCAAACTTTGATGAGTTGATTTCATTCTTCAAAGGTACAGAAGCCCAGGGTTTTTTTGAAAAAATCAAGCAAGGTGAAATAAAAGTTGCCTACAAGCCCCAGCAAGTTGACTTGATTCCGAAATCAACAAAAGGCAAAGTCATTGATTTGCTCAAGAAGGTTGACGAAAAAAACGAGCTAAAGAGAGTAGTTAACGAATTGCAGATTAATGAAATTTTAAACAATGAAATATCCGAAATATCAGGAGGGGAATTACAAAGGGTTGCAATTGCTGCCACTGTTTTGAAGAATGCCAACCTGTATATTTTTGACGAGCCGACGAGCTATTTGGACATAAAGCAGAGAATAAACGTAAGCAAATTCGTCAAGTCACTGATTGACGCGAATAATTCTGTAATTGTTGTTGAGCACGACTTGGTAATATTAGACTATATTGCTGATTTAGTTCATTTAATGTATGGAAAAGAAGATGCTTATGGAATAGTAAGTGGGGTTAAGCCAGTAAGAAATGGTATTAATGTTTACTTGTCAGGCTATATCAAGGAAGAAAATATAAGATTTAGAGACTCTACAATAAAATTTGCTGAAAAACCGCCTATAAAGAAGAAGCACGCAAAAGAAATCGTTTCATCATGGAAAGACATTGAAAAGAAACTAGGAAATTTTCATCTAAAAGCTCATCACGGCTCAATACACAAAGATGAGATAATTGGAATTTTAGGAGAGAATGGAATAGGCAAGACAACTTTTGTAAAGGTACTAGCCAGTACATTAAAGCAGGATAAAGGGGAGATTGAAAAAAAAGTAACTGTGAGCTACAAGCCCCAATACCTTGAAGTTTCAGATTCGTTAGTTATAGATGTTCTCAAGATTGCATTCAATAAATATGAAAACCAGATTATACATCCATTAAACATAGTCCCGTTATCATTAAAAAAATTAAATGAGTTGTCTGGCGGGGAGCTTCAGAGAGTAGCAATCGCTTATTGTTTGCAGCAAGATGCGGATTTGTACCTGCTTGACGAGCCATCTGCTTATCTTGATTCTGAGCAAAGACTCATACTTTCTAAGATTATAAGGGATTTCATTGAGAACAAGGGCGCGTCTGCATTAATCGTTGACCATGATTTATTGTTTGTAGATTATATAAGCGACAGGCTAATTGTTTTTGAGGGAAGGCCGGCAATTGAAGGAAATGCAGCTGGACCGTTTGAAATGGAAGAGGGAATGAACAAATTTTTGAAAGAATTACAAATAACGCTTCGTCGTGATCCCGAAACACATAGGCCAAGAGTAAATAAACTGGATTCAAGATTAGACAGGGAGCAAAAGGAAAGCGGGAGATATTATTACAATTAAGCCCTTCCCTTGCTTTCACCCAAAGTAACTCCGGCAGCAATTAAATGCGCCAGTCTGATTGGCTCTGGAATCAGGCTTCTAGTGCAGACGATTTTGAGGATTTTTCTTGATTTTTCCAAATCAATTCCATTCAACTGGACAAAAATATTGTCAATTTTTTCAACCTTTCCTGCTTTTTCTATTAATTTTATTTTGTTTTTCTTTTTTATTTTTATTAATGTTTTCTTAATTTTTTCAATGTCCGGACTTCTTCTTATTGCAACAATAACGGGCAGGTTAGTTTTTTTGCTTAATTTTTTGACATCAACAATGTTGAAACCAGCAACTGCAATTCCATCAAGAAAAATACATTGCAATTGAGGCTTGAACTTGCATTTGTTTATCATTTCAATTATCTTATCTGTTGAATCATTTCCGTCAACGGACACTTTTGTAGATAAAATGCCGTCAACCCAAGAGCCTCCCCTCATTACAACACCAACTACAAGTATTTTCTTGTCATTGAACTTGTTGAAAGGGCTGTCATCAATTCCAATAACCCTGATTTCTTTCTTGACCATCTTAATAGTAGCTTATTTCTAATATTAGTAATTATTTTTCTGATATATTATAAATTGATATTTTTCAGTGTTATTCCCCAATAAGTTAATTTATCGGTTTATGTATTAGGGTATTTGTTATTGTTATCCTTTAGTTATTACTATTAGTCCTACTTGCGCTTGAAAATTAGCGCATTCAAATAAATAAAATAACAATTAAAAAATTAAAATCAAAACGATTTAAAAAATAAAAAAACCTATTCCCTGAACTCTATGTCATCAATTATACCATCGGAGTCCAAGTCAATTCCTTCAACTACTTTCGCCTTAATGCTGGGATTGTGAATATTTCCATTGGTAATTTTCTTGAAGTCTTTCAAAAATGCAATAATCGCTGCTCTTGTGCCGCTGAATCTTTTTCCAGCAACAACCAAAACGAATTTGTCTTTGGTGAGTGGGCTTTTTGCCTTAACAATAAGGCCACACTCATCTTGTGGATAAGTTTCATTGGATATTGTTGACTTGATATTGCCGTCTTCAAACCTTATGGGGAGCTTCGAATTTACTTTTTCAACAACTTTGTTGACAACAGGACCGCCGATTAGGATAAGATTATTGTTGAAATCCTCGTCCCTTACTTCTGTATCGAGCTTTACATTGAATTTTGGAACGTAATTGAGAAAAGTCCCCAAAAATAATGCCAGGTCCATTCCATAATATCCGTCCCTGCTTCTTGCCTTGTCAGGGCCGTGCGGGTCAGGGGATCCAACAATGATTAAGGAATCCATCTTTCCGTCTTTTATAAACGGCTCAAGAAACTCTGATTCATTTCTGATCTGGCCGATCTTGCTTGTTGTCTCAAAATTCTTGAATTTTATTACAAAAGCCGGCTCTGTCAATGCATAGAAGTTAGCTGTAGCTCCTTGTTTTGTTTCCTTTCTAACAATTTTTATGATTCCGGCTTTTTTAAGGTTCCTTATATGATAGTAAATTTTTTGCTCGTGAACTTTCAGGGATTTGGCAACATCTATTGGATACATTGGCTCTTTCGACAGAAGATTAAGGATTTTGTGAGCCAGCGGAGAGCTCACGCTTCTTGCATTCTCGACATTTATTTCCTTTGCAGGCAATGAGTAAACTTCGTTTTTTTGCTTGTCTATTACGAACATAAAGACATGATAGAATAACTACTATAAAAAGTTTTTTAATGGTGTTATAGATTAAATGTGTATATAGGATTTAATGAAAGATTTAAAAAATCCGTATTATTACCATAGAGTATGAATCTGGAAGCTATTACTGAAGCGGACAATATACCGAAAATAGTAAGAATCAACCGCAATAAAGCTTATCTAAGATTTGGATTTAAATGCAGGTATTATAATGTTGACACAGTGCATCTTGGATTTGATGGCAGTGCAACTCAAAGATTCGAGCTTGTTTATGAAGCACCTTTAGAAAGGGACAGGAGATTTGACCCCTCACCATTTCTTGAAACCATTTTTGTGTTATTTGGATATTTCAAATATGATGACGGCGTTTTGTACAAGATCCAGATAGATGGTTCGCCACTGCCTAATCAAAATCAGGATATGACGAGTCAAGCTCAAGTTGACGACCGATTTATTGTATTCCAGAGCCGCAGGCTTTATGCTGCTTTTATGAATGGCCTTCTTGAGGACTATCAGATAAACCCGGATAGGAATAAAGAGCCTGCCCAAGCCTTACTTAAAACTTTCAGGATTTTCTCTGAAGTGACGGCACCGAGCTTTAACGGGAACAATCGCCATATGGGCTTATTAAACCCGCGTCTGTTGGAAATGGGGAAAGACCCAATATTGAATAAATATATTGTTAAGGCAAGAGAAATGATCCGGCAAGAGCAGCAAGCATTAAAATATTTTTTATAATACTCCTAAAAATTCTTTAATAAGATATATAAATAAGCTATGCTATACTTTTACATCTCATCTTATAAACGTTTTCGGTGCGCCTTGCTCCTCTTTTGGTGCACCGTTTTTGTTTCAAAATATAATATTAATCTATGAGGCTGAAATAAATGTGCGGAATTGTGGGTGTTGTAAGCAACAAAGATGTCAATCAAAAGCTTCTCAACGGGCTGGCAAATCTTGAATACAGGGGCTATGATTCTGTAGGAATGTGCTTCATTTACAACAAAAATTTCAGAATTAAAAAAGGAGTTGGCAAGCTTGAAGAAGTGCACAAGAAAGTTAATTTCTTAAAATTTCCTGGAAATATTGGAATTGCCCATTGCAGGTGGAGCACTCACGGAGGCGTAACTGAAAAAAACGCACATCCGCATGTTGACTGCACAAACAAGATCAGCGTAGTGCATAACGGCATAATAGAAAATTACTCGGAATTAAAAGTCGAGCTTATGAAAAAAGGCCACAAATTTAATTCTGAAACTGATACAGAAGTTATTGCTCATCTCATTGAAGAAAACTTAAAGGGCCATAAGATAGAAGATTCTATAAAATTGGCACTAAAAAAAATTGAGGGAAGTTATGCTCTTGGAATTCTTTTTGCTGACGAGCCTGAAAAATTAATTGCCGCAAGAAATGAAAGCCCATTGATTATAGGAATTGGCGACAATGAAAATTTTATTGCCTCTGATGTGCCTTCCATTTTAGATTATACGAAAAAAATAGTTTATCTTGAAGACAGGGAAATGGCTGTCTTGACAAAAGACAAAGTCAGCATATTTGATTTGGACGGAAATCTGAAAAACAAGATAATAAATATTATAAAATGGGATGCGGCGGCAGCGCAAAAAAGCGGCTACAGGCATTTTATGCTGAAAGAGATTTATGAGCAGCCAAGGGCAATTGCAGATACTTTGAATGAGAGAATAAGGAACAACAATGTTGTTTTTGAAAAGGAGTTCGCATTGACTAATGAATTCTTAAAAAAAATAAAGAGAATTATAATAGTTGCTTGTGGGACTTCTTGGCATGCGTCATTGGTTGGCGAATTTATGCTTGAGGAACTTGCAAAAATTCCTGTGGAAGTTGAATATGCATCTGAATTTAGGTACAGGCATCCAATACTAGACAAAGATACACTTATAATTGCCGTATCACAATCTGGAGAAACTGCTGACACAATCGCTGCCTTAAAGGAAGCCAAGAATTATGGAGTCAAAACTTTGTCAATATGCAATGTAATGGGAAGTTCTATAACAAGAATATCTGATGGAGTAATATATACAAGGGCAGGCCCTGAAATAGGTGTTGCGTCTACCAAGGCATTTACAACTCAATTGGCTGTTATGTATCTGTTTACTATTTTGCTTTCAAAATTAAAAAAGACATTAAATGACAAACAAATAAAGGATATGATAGATGGAATAAGAAAGATTCCATTGCAGCTGCAGTCTGTCTTGGATGAAGATGGTGAAATATTGAAATGCGCAGAGCTTTACCACCAGAAATTAAATTCAATTTATCTTGGAAGGGGCGTGAATTTTCCCATTGCTTTAGAAGGCGCACTTAAACTTAAAGAGGTCAGCTATATACATGCTGAAGGATACCCTGCAGCCGAGATGAAGCACGGGCCTATAGCATTAATAGACAAAAATATGCCAGTTGTCTTGATTGCGCCTCATGACATCTACACTTACAAAAAGGTGCTGGGCAATATTGAAGAAGTAAAAGCAAGAGGGGGAATTATAATTGCAATTGCAACAGAAGGCGACAAGGAAATACCGAAAAAGGCAAAGCATACAATTTTTATACCTAAGACTTTATATACATTAAGCTCTATACTTGCTGTTGTGCCTTTGCAGTTGCTAGCTTACCATATTGCAGACAAGCTGGGAAGGGATATAGACAAGCCTAGATCGCTTGCTAAAACTGTAACGGTGGAGTAAACTTATTATTGAAATAAAAAAGGATTTTTAAGTGAATGTATCAGGTTTTAACCAAAAATGGAAGATCGATCCCATCCGAAAATATTGCCTCCGCATGTGGCGATCATATCCTTAATTATAATTATTTTTCTTCATTATTTGATGCCAACTCCTTTAATACAAGGACCATATAATTATTTTGGAATTTTATTTTTTGCTGCCGGACTTTTATTTTTATTCTTATCATTTGGGATATTCAAGAGAAAGGAAACTCCGATTTTGCCTGGACAGAAACCTACTGCTTTAGTCATAGAAGGACCTTACAAATTCACCAGAAATCCTATGTACCTTGGAGTTACAACAGCACTCTTAGGAGTTGCGATTTTCCTAGGAGACATCCTTGCATTTTTAGCTCCAATTATTTTCTTTATTTTTGTTAGCATAAGATTTATTCCAAGAGAAGAAAAACTAATGGAAAGCTTGTTTGGTAAGAAATACTTGGATTACAAGAAAAAAGTGCGAAGATGGATTTAAATTTTTGAATTTAGTTATTTTTTTATAAGAATTTTTATAGATATTATTGAATGGCGCATATTGTCCAGCGCAAGTAGGGCTAAATTAGATATTATGATTGAAATTCCATTATCGATTGAACAATAACCAATACAATAAAAAAACTGAAATGAAAATACGCACAGCGACTTTAAAAGACGCAAAGGGAATTGCTAATGTTCTTGTCCAAAGCTATAATATCAAAGACTTGAAAGAAGGCATTGAAGTTTTCAATAACGAAATTAAAAAAAATCATAATTGCATAGTTGCTGAAGAAAACGGAAAAATAATCGGCATGGTTACATGGCTGATGCATGGATTGCCAAAACACCAATTAGCAGAGCTTGACAGGATAGCTGTCCTGCCTGAATATCGTGGAAAAGGCGTAGCCCACAAATTGTTTGATTCATTAATAAAAGATGCAAAATCTTTTTACAAAAAAAATAAATCAAAGCTGAGAAAATTATATTTATTGACGCATGCTGACAACATAAGGGCGCATAAATTCTATGAAAAGCTTGGATTCAAGCATGAAACAACTCTTAAAGAGCATTATTATAAAGGAAAAGATGAGTATGTATGTAGTATGTTTTTTTGAGTGATAGGTTTTGTTATCCTAAGTTATTCTTCCACTTTCTTACTAAAAAATAGAAGAAAATAGCAATTCCAAAAAATGTAATTAAACTAATATTTCCACTTAAGATTAAATTCCTTTCATTTTTCTCACGCCACCATATGTAATTAGCCGCATAACCTCCAAAAAATCCAAATAGCCCAAAAATTAAACTTAATAGTATAGTTAATCCCCGTTCTCTTTTACATTCTTTTTCTTTTTTTGATATTTTCATTTCTATTGTATTCCTGACTTCAGCTACCTAAAAGTCGAAACATTTTTATACTTAAAATTTAGTTAATGTTTTTGTGATTATTACATGAAAAAAGAGGTTCTATTTATAACTTTATTATTTGTGATTATTATTTCTGTTGCTTGTAATAATATAGACCTTTCTAAATTAAGTGATAAAGATTTACAGCGAGTATCAAAAGAATTAATTGTATGCAACCCGCCTTATATCAGACATGCTTCTAATTGTTGTTTAGATAAAAATGGTAATGCAATTTGTGATAATGATGAAAAAGTAAGTGAAACACCTTCAGGGATAAATGCTCCAGTCAAAGAAACACCAGCACAACCTACCCATCCTGAAACTCCAATTGGAAATGAAAAATATAAATGTAAGAAAAATATTTTATCAGGTTATCCACCATTAGACGAAAATACCAAAAATGAATTAACAAAATGTGCAGGTAATGAACTTTGTTATAAAAGTTTAATTTCAAAAGGGGCTGTTATAAGTGGTGATAAATTAATACTTCCAGAAAATGCAAATATGAGAATGTGCGAATTAGTTGAGGAACATGATGCATATTATGTTTGTTATAGAACTTTTGCTTATGCAAAACAAGACCCATGTATATGTGGATTAGCTGATAACAAAAAATTTAATGATTTATTCCAAGAGGCTTGCTATTCTGAAGTCGGAAAGGTAATGAATGATGAAAATATATGTAATATGATTACCAATGATAACCCAGAAGCACTTTTTTACAAATCTAAATGTTTAGAAGCAGTTGGAGTGTCTAAACAGGATGTAAATATATGTGAAACAATACCTTCAGCACAAGGTTATTCTGATAGGAGTTCTTGTTATTTCCAAATAGCTATGATTAAACAAGACCCCACAATCTGCCAAAAAGAGTATGCCGATACTTGTTATGGAGAGTTGGGGATAAGAAATAAAGATTTAGAGATGTGTAACAAAGTTGTCAATGATATCATATTGAAGGGGCGTTGTTTATATGAAGTGGCAAAAGCTAAACAAGATTCTTCATTATGTAGCCAAATAGTCTATGGTGGTTGGAGAAATCAATGCAACAAAGATTTCGGTTTAGCTTAGTAATTTAAATATTATAAAAATTTCTTTCAACAAATATATTTTGCCTATTATCAAAACAATCCCAGCAAATTGAGAAACTGCTCTTTTGATTCGCATTTGAAATAAGGATTATTTTTCTTTTCATTCCCGATTGTTGAGAATGGAATTTCCCCATAATTATGCCCCGGATAGATTTCAATATGGTCATCTAATTTTTTCAGCTTCTGCAAACTTTCAAACAATTTTATTGAATCGCCGCCAGCCAAATCTGTTCTTCCGATTGCATTAACAAACAAAGTGTCTCCTGTTAACAACTTTTTTTCAACAATAAGGCAGATTGCGCCAGGAGTATGGCCAGGGGTATGTATAATTTTTATTTTTATGTTTCCAATTTTTATTTCATCATTGTTTTTTAGTGTGGCTGCTTTTATTGAATCAGTGTTAATAGTCTTTTTAATCTCATCAAAATCCAATTCATGGCAATACACAGTTGAATTTGTCGCTTCGGCCAGCTTATTAGTTTTCTGGATATGGTCAAAATGAGAATGAGTCAAGATTATTTTTTTTATTTTCAGGTTTTCTTTATTTGAAATTTCTATTAATTTATCAACTTCCCATCCTGCATCGACAACAGCAGCTTCTTTTGTGTTTTCGTCTCCTATTAAATATACAAAATTCTGCATCGGGCCGACTGGAATTTGATGGAATATCATTTTACAAATTCTACATTTGCCAAATTCTCAAATTGTCCGTCACCTGTAAGAAATTTAAAGTTATGCTTCAATGATAATGTATAGCCGACACAGTCCGTTAATGATAAATCTATTTTTTTATTTATATGCCTAAAGTAAATTGCCCCTACAATAATTTCTGGAGTTATCTCCAAAAGCTTAAAATTAGAATTGTCAAACCATTCATCCGCTGATATTTTTCCATCCTTCCTCAATATGAGCTGGTATATTTCCCCTATATTCAAAACACTGGTTACAATTTCAAATTCTTGAAATCCTTTATAAGAAGGGTTAATTCCATTATCCATTTCTATGATGGCGTAAGAATCAAAAAAATATGTCATTTTTATATTAAAAACCCACATTAAATTCTTTGTCAATTTCCCTCATTAGCTTCTCAGTAGGCTCTTTAAATTTAAAAGTACCCCAAATATCTTTCCCTTTGGTTATAGGTTTTGTGCTTATCATTAATATAATTTCTTGATTCGGCTTTATATTTTCTTCTTTAACTACTTCTTTGGGTATCAATACGCCTATGGAATTTCCCCATTTCTTTGTTTTGACTTTTATTTCCATCATAATAAGTTATACATGTATAACTAGTATAAAAATGTTTCTTCTATGCAACTTTCCTTGCAAAGCTCAAAAATCCTGAATGCCCAATGCCTTTTGACTTTGGCCTTACTTTTCTTTCTTCGACTTCCCACTCCCTTTCAATTAACTCAATCGTCTTGATATAAACATAATTTTCATTATTCCTCAAAGCATTTACAAAATCAGCGACTTGTGGAATTGAAGGGCTGTAAGACACCAAAAAACCGCCTGAGTTCAGCGCCCTTGCACAATTATCTAAAGCCTTCCAAGGCTCAGGGACATCAAGAGTTACTACATCAATACTTCTTTCATCAATTTCTTCGTAAATGTTCTTATTTTTTATTTTAATGTTTTTCAATCCTAAAAATTCAATATTTGACTTGACAATCTCAATAAAATCTTCCCTTATTTCATAAGTAACGACTTCTTTTGCTAAACTTGCCAGGAAACAGGACAATGCTCCTGAGCCAGAGCCAGCATCAAGAATCTTGCTTTCCTTGTTAATGCCAGTTTCAGCTATAATCAATCCAATGTCCTTTAAAGGAATTATCTGTGCGTCTCTTTTTATCTTTTTGTACACATCAATAAAAGCTGGGCTGAATATATAGAATTCCTTGTTGGTATTTGACTTAATCAAGTCGCCTTCATTTGCTTTTTTGAGATCGTCTTTTTTTATATAGCCGTATTGCGTATGCAAATCCTGATTGAGATCCTTTGCATAGAACTTTCTGCCCTGCTTTGTAATAAGAACTCTTTGGATATTTGTCATAATAAAAAAGAAAGAAAGAAAGAATCTATAAAAATTTAATCAAAAAAAGCAAGTTTACTTCCTGCCTTTTTTCATTTCGCTTCCTTGGCAGTGGCTGCATGCAGGCATTGCCAGCTTCATTACGCCTTTGAGTATTAACAATACCCCTAGTACGTGCCAAATATACATTGACCAGTACATAGCCGTCAATAGCACCACAATTCCTACTACTATAAATTTACCTCCCCAACATTTTGCACACATACCATCATGACACATTGCATCCATGTTTAACACCTCCAAGTGTTGAATTGTATTACATTAAATTAGGAGTATTTAAACTTTGCTATTTTAAGCAGTAAATCAAAAACAAAAGATTTAAAAATAGTAAATATTAGTTCTTAATAAAAGTACTACTAACTGTTAAATTTAAATATTGATTATTAAAATTCAATTATTTAATTATAAAAAAAGATTTATAAATTGAATAAAAAAACTATTCAATTATAAATAAATAATATTTAACTATAAAAAAAGATTAATCAATAATAAAAAATAAGTGACTATTTATAAAAAATAGACAATGCTATCATTATCTGACAACGAATTTAGTGTAATTAGCTTTCTTGTTAGAAATTTCACTGAAAGGCTTACAATACGCAATATTGCTCAACGACTGGGCTTTAGTTCAGCAGGAGTCTTTAATATTCTGAAAAAACTGGAAAAACAGAATATTGTAATTGGCCAAAAGCTTGGAACTGGGTTGTTCTACCAAATCAATTTTGACAGCAAGATTGCAGAGCATTTGGCTGGAATTGTGCTCCTTTACTCTGATGAAAAACTTGACAAGATTGAAAATGGGCAGATTAAGCACGCAAAGGCAGCTATTCTTGACAAAAAAAATTTGCTTTTGCTAGTAGACAATGTTACGATCCCTGAAATTTCAATTCCGAACATAAATATTATTGCAAAAACAGAAGATGAGCTAGTTGGATTGTTTAGAAAACGAGATCCTGACACGCTTCAACTACTAAAGAAGGGCGTAGTCTTGTTTGGCGAAGATAAGATTGTTGAGATTATAAAAAATTGCAGTTCAAGGTTTTAGAATGAAAATAACAAAAATAATCTTGCCTAACTCCTTAGCTACAGATTCAAGCTCATTGGGAATCTCAACTCTTAGTTTAGCCATATCATCACCTTCATATGAAAATATACTAGAATTGGCTGTATGATTATTTAAAACTTTCGCTGAAACAAAATGAAAATACTAAATAAAAAGTTGACAAGTAGTTTAATTTTGATATTCATATTACTTTCAACTGTCATTTATGCCAGGCCGGTAACAGACATATTCTCAGGCGGCTTAATTCAAATTAATAATTTTTTTGAGAATGAAGGCTATGCTCCATATGCAAAAGCTATTGACTTTTTCTTCTTTTCAATTCTGTTTATAGCAATCTATATGATGGGCGCAAGGTATGCCTTTAAGGAAATCAAAAGGCCTGAGCAAGTTATTGTGATCTTGCTTGGGCTGATGACAGCTTTCCTGCTTGTTCTAGCTGATATTTCAGCTGTAATATTGCTGCCGTATATTCAGTGGCTTCTTTATACGTTGCTGTTTATCCTGTATTGGTGGCTGTTGAAAGGCATCCAGAATAAATTCTGGCGATTTGTTTTGGCGTTGCTTTTGACAATATTGACAATTGCTTTGATTCAAGGGTTGTTTAATACATTAACAGCGCCTCAAGCTCCTGAGTTAGGTGTTCCATCATTTGGATTAGGAGGAATTGGCGGCTTTTTCAAGGATTTGTTTGGAAGCTTTAAAGGAATTGACTTAGGCGGAGTTTCAGCGCCTGGCGTGCCTCCCTGGATGAAGGATTTGTTTGGATTGCCTTCTGTTACAACACCAACTGGACCAACTCCGTTGCCAGGTATAACAACACCCGGAGGAGGAGCTGGCGGTGGTGCTGGAGGAGGTGGTGGTATAGGGGGAACTCCTTGGTACAAAAATCAATGGACATATCTTATTCCATTGGCAATTCTGCTGTTAGCTCTTGCAATTTGGGGAGGGGCTAAATTAAGAAAAAAAGGTGAGGGGAAGAAAGAGGAGGAAGGAAAAGAAGCAGGAAAACAACAAACAACAGAATCTATTGAGATTCAGAAAATAATACAAGAAATAGACGTATATTTGAAACTAAAGTATGAAATTCTTAAAAAAATTTATATAATATACAAAAGAAAAAATCTGCTGAATCCTGACCCAACAGAATATTATTCACTTGATAAATATCATAAAAAAATTAAAGAACTTTTGGATAAAGATGCATCTTATTTGCTCGACCCAGATACACATACCGGCCAAGATCTTTTTGAGGAAGGCAATAAGGTACACGAGCTGATAAAAACAGAAATTGGACTTGGAAAAGCCCTTGTTGAACTGCTCAGCATGGAGTATAAGCTAAGCGGCTTTAAAGATAAAAAAGGAGATATCCAAAAATGGGCAGAATCAACCATAAAAGAATTTGTCAAGTCTAAAGAAGAGTTTGATAGCAAAACTGATGAGTATAAGCAATACCATAACCAGCTTATGGCTTATTTTAACAAATTGGTAAAAATTTCTGATAACGCAAAATCAAATATACATGATTATTTTGAAATTACAAAAAAGCATATTGAAAAAGAACAGGAGTTAGAGAAATTACTTGATCCAAAGAAACTTGAGGAATTGGTAAAAACGGCAAGGGTCAAGCAATGGCTTGAATTGGTTGAAATCAAAACCGTGGAATCACGTAATTTTTCCGGGATATCCAAATTTGTCAAAGATGAAAGGGATTTCTTGAAGAAGTATTTATTTCCTGCAATAAATCAGGAAAGAGGCTACCTCAGGTATATCAAAAGGCTAATAGAATTATTAGCCTCTAAAATGGAAATTAAGGTGATTGTACAGGACTTGAAGGTTTATGAGAAAGGGATATTGGAAGGGGAGGAAAAATGGTCAGATATAACAGAATCAAGACTAAAACCCGGAATCAAGTATGGAACTGAGATTAAAGTTGCAACGCGTGTATTCAGGGGTCCTGAATCTGGAGAATTAAATCCCAGATTCATCGCCCAATGTTATGTTTACAAATATGCTTCTGACAAAACTGAAAGTGAAATTCATCCTGGCGGAAGACCTAAGCCACCTTGGATTCCAATAAAGAAAACTAAAAATATGTCTAGCATAGAGTTTAGAAATTTGATAGAAAAATACAAACAAACAGAAGAGTACAAAAAGAAGCTAGAAGAATATGAAGATGCAATTAACCAACGCAACATTCAATTACTTCTACACACAAAACCTGTACAAAAAACTATAGAAGAAGTGCTAGAATTTGAATCTACCAAGGATTTTGGCACATTAGAGCCTGGAAAATATAAAATAGTTGTATATGTCAAATCTATTTTGAAGGAGCAAGAACTTGCGATGAAGGAAGACTTGGCCCTTCAGAATAAAGATAATCCTAACTATGTTAATCTAGATTACCCGAATGCTTTAACTAGATACGGATGGGATACAAAGCATGTAGATATTTTTATACAAAGCCTGCCTGAAACAAAAATAGAAGTTGAGATAGAGCCAAAAGAAGTCAGAAAGAAAATTAAAAATGAAGAAGGGATTGATGAAGGAACTGATTTCAAAATTACTGTTACAGCTATTGAAGGAAAGCCGCCATTTACAGTCTATTATGATATTCTAAAAGATCCTATCATTGGAGCTGAAAATCCGCCTATTTTTGTTTTGGAGCGGCCGATTCATGTTGATCTTAAAGATCCTTATATCTTTACTCAAAGGATAATAATCAGCAATCTGGATGATAGGTATTTGAATAAAGACAAAAATTACTTAATCCATGGAAAATACCTTATTCGAATTTATGTAACGGGCTCTTCTGGAATTGAAAGATTGGACAAAAAAGATGAAACAATTAAGATAATAGTAAAAGAGCCCCCTAAGACGGAAATAAGCGATTTAATTATAAGCAAGCATGTCCCCAAGAGAGTAATAGACATTAGACTCGGAAATATAGGCGAAAATTTTAAGTGGAAAGATATAACAAATACTGCTTTAAATCCTGGAATTAAATATAGAACACCAATAAAAATTTCAACGAAAATACTGAAAGGAATTTCAACATTAACAGCTTCTTGCGAGATATTCATAAAGAGGAGGCCTGGTGATATGAGTTATGTTATGGGTCTTATTGACAATCCTGACGAAATGGAGAAAATTTATCCCGGGTTTGTAATCCCACCTTCTAAGCTGATACCGACAGATGCAAAAGAAGTCGAATTCAGCTCCGGAGAATTTGGAAACCTTGCACTAGGTGAGTATAAGATATATATTTCTGTTGAAGGTTATGATATAGCAAAGAAGTCAATTGATATTAAGATTATAAAAACTAAAGAACAAATTATAGAAGATGATAAAAAAGCAAGAGAAAGGCAATTACTCCTAAATGCGGATGAACAAGAAGTCTTCAAAAAATTACAGGAATTTTTATTGAGAATAGAAAAAATAAATTCAGCATTTGAGAAATTAATAGAAAGTGAAGGAGATATAAACTCCCACACTGCAAGGCAAATTTCAAGGGCAAGGGACGAATTGAAATTGGTTAATTATGATACTGATTCGGCAATTGATATTATTAGGATTTTAAACGATAATGAAGCTGTAGAACATATTATATATGAAATAAAGAGAAAACAAGGAACCAATTCAGGATGGTATGTTTATTATTATGGCACAAATGCATTTGAATTTATCAAATCAACACTAATTCCTTATATTGAAGATAAATTAGAGAGACTTGAAAGAATAGCTGAAAATCCTTATTTGGCTGATGAAACAATATTTAAGAGGCCCGAAGAATTAATACAACAGCCTCTTCAACCACCTATAATAATTCTGGAACCATTAGAAAACTCAAGCCATGCAATCGACTCGTATATAAGATTTGAAGCAAGAGTTGTTGGAGCCGATGACTTGATAAGTTCAGGAAAAGCAAGCATACATTGGGTTTTAAAGCAAGTTGGAACTGAATGGACACTACTAATCCTTAACATTGATAATCTTGCTCAAATCCCATTTGCTGATGTAGATGGCAAAAAGTTTGAGCCCAATAAAGAAGCAGATCTTTCCGTGGGATTATTTGATACCGATGGAAATTTAATAGAAATTAATGGCAAGTATATTTTTAACAAAATCTCAATAAAATTAACTCGGCCATTAACGCCTACGACTCGAAAGATTGGGGAAGTTACAGAGCCATTATCAATCCCGCAGGAAATTTTGAAAAAACCCTTAGCAACCGGCGAAAGAAATAAATATTTTGAAGGATTAGCAAGAAGTCGTAAATTTAGCCAGCCACAACAATATATTCCAGCTACATCTTCTGAGCTTTTAAATGAATGGGGCGGGTCGCTTGAAAGAAAAGGGGAAAAAGAAGGAGTGGAAAAGAAAAGAAGCTTGGTAAGTGATTACAAAAAAGAGTTCTTAGTCATTTTGAATAGTATAAAAGAAGACAGGGCAACATTAAGACAACGGATTAGTAAATCAGGATTAGCAAAAGAAAATATGCAAGAAGTAAGAAAATTATTAAGTGAACTAGACGAGAATATTGAAAAGGCCGGCAAAACATACAAAAAAATGTATTTAGAATCAGCCAAGAGCAAGATTTACGATTTGACATCATTAACTAGGGATGTCCAGAAACCAGTAGGAAAAAGGATAGTAAAAAATAAAACTTTAAATAAAAGTAAAATTAAATAATTTATATCCAAAATTTTAATTATATGGGAAATTCAAAAAAATTCCCAACCCAACTACAAGATATATGCTACTTACAGCAAACGCAGTTAATTTTCCCAAAAAAAAATGCGTTTTGTGAACTAATCACTTTTATAAAAATTTAGTTCGTTGGCTAAAAAAGGAGTTCTAGCTTTGGATAATTTTATTAGAATTCAAGTTTAAGCATAAAGTTTATATATTATATCTTATACATCATTTGAATTATATTATTTATGTGATGTAAAATGGAATTAATTCAGCTGGCAAAAAGGCTTGAAGGATTGTAGTCAGCAACAGTATAGTAATAGAAAGATATATAAATATGTTATGTATTATATTGTTATAAAAAATATAACAATATGTGATAAAATGGTATTAAGGCTGCTTGTAAGGAAACTGGAGTTAACAGATAAGAGATTCATCACAAGGAAAGAACTTAAATCCTACTGCAAAGAATTGAAGCTAGATTATTATACAGCTATACGGTATCTTACATCAAACAGCTATTTAATAAGAATTTTGAGAGGCGTATTCTACATTAAGTCCATAGAAGAAAGAAAGCTAAAAAAAATAAATATAAACTATATAGATGCCTTGAAAGAAGCATTAAAAATTAAAGATGTCAAATGGTACTTTGGGCTGGAGTCTGCAATTAAATTAAATAACCTCACGCATGAATATTTTGCAATTGAGACTATTATAACAGATTCAATGTTCAGGCCGAGACCCATAGAAATATTAGGCACAAAGATTAAATTTGTTAAGATAAGCAAGAATTTGTTTGCTTTTGGGCTTATTGGAAAAGATTTTAAGCACTCAGATATAGAAAAAACATTGCTGGACATTATTTATCTCGGGAAATATAATAATTATTCAGAAGAAGAAATAAGAAATAAAATAGTATCTTTACTAAAAAATTGCGAAAAAAGCAAACTAATGAAATATGCAGAACATTATCCCAAAACAGCTAGCAAACTTTTACTCAAATTAATATGATAGAAACTAAACTTATAGATTATTTGGCTGAGAAATCTGAAATAAAGAATAAAGGTTTGATTGAAAAAGACTTTATTATTCAATCACTACTAGCTAGCTTTTCGAAAAACAACTACATCAGCAAAAATTTTGTATTTAAAGGAGGTACTTGCCTTGTCAAGTGCTATCTGGGCTATTTCAGATTTTCAGAAGATCTTGATTTCACATTTATAAGCCAGAATTCATTTAAGAACAAAAGCGAAAAGGAAATAAGAAGATTGCTGTCTGCTGAGATAAATAAATTGATTGGAATAATTGTTGATATTTCAAATGCTTACGGGCTGGATTTTAAGGCAGAGAAGCATAATAAAAAGTATGTTGAATTTGGAGGCAGCAATAAATTCTTGACATTAAAGATATGGTATATGTCATCTGTAAATAAACTAGAGCAGTTCATCAAAATTCAAATTAATTTTGTTGAGCTTTTTGTGTACAAATTCAAAAAATTAATAGCAGAGCCATTGGTTAGTGTTCAAAAAAAAGAGGCTGAATTCTTATTCCCTGATTATTCATATATTTTACTGGCAAAACCAAAATTAACAGTGTATGATACAAGAGAACTTCTATTAGAAAAAGTACGAGCTATTTTGACAAGAAGGGAAATAAAAGCAAGAGATTTTGTTGATGTATTTCTTATCAATAAAAAATTAAACAAAAACATCAGGGCGTTTAAAGAAGGCATTATATTAAAGACCCTATTTATGCTAAAGTATGAAAAATACAGGGAAAACTTAGAAGAGAAAACTAATTTGAAAGAATGGGTAAAGGCAGGCCAAGAACATTATCTTCTTTTGAAACCCTTAAATGGATTTGAGCATTTTCTAAGAGAGACAAAATTATTCCTCAACGAGCTTGTAAGAGAAATCTTAAGGAAACAAGTATGAATATAGATATTGTCATGTAAAATGGAATTAATTCAGCTGGCAAAAAGGCTTGAAGGATTGCAAACGGTAGACAGCATAGCCAAAACCCTTGAAATAGACAGAAGAACAGCAATCAATTATGTCTGGAAATTAAGAAAAGATGGCTATGTAGGGACAATTTACGGAAAAAGGAAGATAAGAATGTACAGGATATCTCCAATAAGACTTATTAAAACTGGTTATCCGGGACTTTACGAATTCCTGAATCAAAACTCCAGAATTAAAATCTATGCACCATATACTAACAGGATTTATGACCATAAGCCAACTGCAGAAGAAATGATAGTAAAAGCTGTTAAAACTGGTGATTTAAGAACCATACTTTCTGCATTAGCTTTGTTTAATAAAATAAAAGATTGGCCAGTTTTAAGCCAGAGAGCAAAAGAAGAGCATATTGGCAGAAAAATAGGGGCTTTGTACGATACAGCAAGATCAATAATGAGGGTTAAAAGAATGGACAAAAGAGCAAGAAAGGCACTCTTAAAGAGTCATGTAAAAGATAAGTTTATAGTGAAAGGCGCAAAAACAAATGACTTAAAAGATATTGAAAAAGTATGGAAAGTATATCTGCCTTTTAATAAAGCAGATTTGGAGGCCTATAAAATATGATTAACTTGCAAGAGCAGATAAGCCTTTTTAAGATAATAGGGAGCCAGCTCAAAAATAAAGTGGAATGCGTTGCAATAGGCGGCTCCGCATTGATGTTCTATGGAGCAAAAATCACTACAAAAGATGTTGATTTGGTTTTATTGAAAAGAGAGGATTTAGAAACTGTAAAGAATGTGCTTTTTCATTCGGGGTTTGACGAAAGAAAAAATATTAAAGGCATTTTTAGGGAAGACGAAGATATGGTCAAACCCATTATGATGGGCGGCAAAGATACAAGGTTTGATCTTTTCTTAAATGAAGTTATAGGCTTCAAAATTCATGAAAAGATTATTGAAAGAATTAAAGAAGTTCATGAATTTGGCAATTTCAAAGTAAATATAGCAAGCCCTGAAGATATTTTAATGATGAAAGGATGCACAGAAAGGGAAAAAGACAGGGATGACGCTGCAGAATTAATAAAAAAATTTAATATTAATTGGGACATTATTCTCGATGAAACATCAAATCAAGCAAAAATTGGGATAGCTGCTTTTCCAATATTGCTTTATGATTTTTTAACAGAGATAAGGGATAATTACAAGCTAGATGTTCCAAAAAAAATAACAAAAGAACTTCTTTCTATTGCAAGTAAAAGAATAAAAGAATTAAGGAAAAAGGGCAAGTTGATCAAAGTCACCAAATATTGAAAACCACAAGTCAGAAAGATAGCACAAAGGAAAATTCCCAATATATATCATACTAACCATTGGTTTTTGAGTATGCTCGAAAACTTTTACAAAATCCAGTGAATAATAAAAAATTCCTATATACAAAAAATAAAACTTTATATACTTTAAATGAAATAATAATCTAAAAATGCCAATTCAACAGCAAGACTTGCCGCCGCCTCCTAAAAAAGGCATATTTGGGCATTCGCAGCAGCCTCAAGGGCCTAGCGTAAGCGATTTGACTTCTGACATGAATACATTCAGCAGGAGATTAAGGCTCTTGGAAGAAGGATTTACAAACCTAAGGAGATTTTTCCAAGTAACTGAAGAAAACATTTTGGCAAAGAACAAGCATTACTCTGCTGAAATAAAGACAATAAATTCTGACATCACTGAAATAAGGAAGGAAATGCAGGAAACAAGAGACAAGCTGGTTCTTGTAATCAGGGAATTGCAAACGTGCGCAAGAAAGGAAGAAGTCAAAGTGCTTGAAAAATACATAAACCTATGGAATCCTGTGAAGTTTGTAACCCAAAATGAGGTTGAGCAAATTATTGATGAAGTTCTGGAGAAAAAAGGCAGTAATAAAACAAATTGATTATCTTTCTTTAATAATATCAGATTCTAAAATTCTTGTCGGAATTAAAATTTGAACCTCTAGATAATCCATTTTCCAGCTGTTTAGATAATCTTTAACTTTTTCAGATTCTTCGACTGGAGAGAGAATAATCCTTTCAGAAAACTTAAATAACTTTAATTTTTTAAGCATACCCTCGCTGTTTCTCCCATATAAGCTGTAATAAAAGCGCATTCTTTGTGATTTATTAAAGCTTTTAATATCATATCTGAATAGTACCATGGGTTTATATCCAAGACCATCAGCTATATACTTTCTTTGTACCAAACTGTAACCTTCAGAAATATAAGATTCTCTGGCAATAAATGCGGAATCAAATAAATCCTTATAGGATTTTTGTACTAAGTCTATTTCAACACCTAAGACTTCAATTGCTTTTTTTATTTTGTAACTAAGTTCTGGATTAATTTTTGTTTTATAAATCACAAGTAAATCTAGATCCTTGGGCTTTTCTTTTCCCTTAACTGAGGAACCAAATACTACTACGTCCAAGATTTCAACCACATTTTCCTTAACTATATTTTGAATTTTAGATGCTAATTTTGCATTCTTCAATAATTCTTTCCACATTTTTCCTGACCTCATCGCATGTTAATTTATCAATTGTCAAAGAATAAGTTTGCCTGTAGATTGGATAATATTTGTCCAAAATGGAATATTGTTCAGAAAAATTCTCTTTTAAAATGCTAAATCTTTCTGTATGGTCTTTCGGTGTTTTCCCTTTTTTTTGCAATATTATTAAGTCCAGTACAACAAACAGGCATTTAAAATATAATATAGTTGAAGAAGTATAATCTCCTGCACTATAAACTATTTCCGCTGAATTCTTGAAACTTTTAATATTTTTAATCAAATCTTCTTTCATGTTGGTAGTGGAAACGAATAGGTTATTTAAATAGCTTTCGGTTGGTAACACCAACTTTGTTGGTAGGAAAAACATTTTAGCCTTATTTAGACTTTTTTGTTGGTTATACCAACGCACTTAGCATAGAAGCCTAAATACTTACGGAATGTAAGGGCAAATATGAGAAAAAAGGTAGTATTATAGGTCTTGCAGATTTGATTATAGCAAGCCAAGCCAAGGAATATAATAGGGTATTAGTCACACAGGACAAATCCTTTGAAAAAATATATGAAATCACTAAGGTAAAAGTGTAATACGAAAGCTTTAAATACATTTATTAAAAGTATAATCACAAAAGAGAGGTGTATTAATGGCTTTCTTAAAGTTTGGCAAGAAAAAGAAAGAGGATATTTTAGACTTGCCTGATTTAAATGCGCCAGAACCGACTATGGGATCAAGTGAAAAGCAAAGCCCGATTGAGCAAGTTCTAATGATGAAACAGCAAGGTTATACAAACAACCAAATAGTCCAGATGCTTCAAAGCCAGGGCTACAATACAAACCAGATTTACAATGCCATAAACCAAGCCGGCATAAGCGCGGATTTTCAAAGCCAAAATCAGCCTGAAACCGGAATGCCGGAATACGGCCAGAGCTATGAGCAGCAGCCTTACCAGCCGCCGATTCAAGCCCAGAATTTTCAGCCGCCAAGAGAGATTCAGGTTCCTGTAACAGTTGACGAAGAAAGAATTCAGGAAGTCGCAGAAGCTGTAATTGATGAAAAATGGGAGGAATTTGCCGGCGATATAAGAAAAGTAATTGAATGGAAGGATAAAACAGAAGACAGGATTGCGAAACTGGAGCAGCAGATTATCGACTTGAGGCTAAGCGTGGATAATTTGTCAAAGAGCATCGTGGGAAAGATTTCTGCATATGACCAAAACATCTTGGATGTTGGAACAGAAATAAAGGCAATGGAAAAGGTGTTCCAGAAAGTATTGCCAAGTTTAACTGAAAGTGTTAATAAATTGGATAGAATGGCTAAGGGGGCAAAAGAACCCCAGAAGAAATGAATTTTTTGAATTGAATTTTGTTATTTTTAATGATTTTTCTTATTTCTATTTTTTATTGGTTTGTTGCCAATTGTCACGGCAGACAGAAATAAAAAAAATAAAGTAAAGATTAGCCTTAAGAAAAACACAACCAATAAACTAAAAACCCAATAACGATTGAACACTAGCGGAAAAAGTTAAATAAAAATATCTATAAAATTATCAAATTTCTTTCCTAATGCCCTCTTGAAGCCAATAATGCAATCGTAAAGACGGCTATTGCAAGAACTAGAACTGTTCCAAGAAAGTTAGGATGAAAAATAAGATTTACCGTTTTTGAAAGGTCTGTTTGAGTTTCTGAAGGAATGTTTGCGCTTTCCCTTACTTTTATAGCAGCCCCAACTAAAACAATCAGCACAATAAAGACAAGAAATATGCCCTTTAACGCAGGAAATGACTCTAGGCCACCGCCAAGCATTTTCGAGGCCATGCTTACCAGGATAATAAGCACAAATATAACTGCCAAAAAAGGCGCTGTGCTTGCAACAACGCTTGTTGCTATCGGCGAAACCAAAACAAACAGCCCAAGCAACAAACCAACAAGTATATTAACAAAGTTATTGCTGCCAATCACTTTTGACCAGAGCAAGGTTGCATAAACAACTATCCATACAAATAGAAAAACAAAAATGCTTGTGAAATGCGCTAAGCCTGTAACATCTAAGAATGTTGCCATATTTGTAAACTAAAAAGTTTAATGGCCGCCGCCGCCTTTGCCAAACAGTTTGCTTAAATCAACACCTAAGCGGTTAAGCGTGCCCTTGTCTTCCCTGTCTTTTGAGTCGCTTGTAACCCATGCAATTATAATTCCAAATACTAAAAGCATGATGGCAACCGCTATTCCTTCAGTCCCGAAAAAGTCTTCAAGAGTTTGTCCAAAATAACCAGACCACCAGCCTGCTGCACCTCCAAAGATAATGATGATTACTACCAAGGAAAACAAGGTTATCCATCCTGGAGCTGTCACTCCCAAGAATACCATGTCCTGGCCAAATACTCCAATCATAATAAGCAGAAATATGATTGCAACAAGCACTAGAGAAACTTGAGGCAAAGCGTCATTGATAATAATGACAGGGTCTGAATTTGCTGGAAAACGCCCTGTAACATGAGGAACAACAACCAGCAATCCAACCACAATAGCCACTACCACGCTAAGGTTTTTCTTGCCTTCACCCAAAATTTTAGTCTTCTGCAGTATTGCAAATATAATTACAAAAATCAGCAAGAATGGCAGAAGCACGTCTGTAAGACCTACGCTGTCCAAAAACCTGACCAATCCTTCAGGCCTAAAAGCTTGAGCAACCATTTTAATAACACCTCTTTAAGACAAATTTTATTTATTTAATCATTAGTATATAAATTTTGTGAATTTGTGCTAGTGGCTGCTTCCTCCATGCGAGGCGCCTTTTGAAGGCTCCTTTACAGCATACACCACAAATAACACTATTATAGCAAGGAGTATTATTGAGCCAGCCACTTCATCGCCGCCAGAGCCTGCAAAGTCACCTAATCGCTCAAGCCATGTCCTGCCATCAGCAGTTTTTATTGCATCAAGGAAAATCCCAACAATGGACAGGAACACTATTATCATAAAGACAATCTTCCAGCCACCTTCAAGGTAAACTGGCTCACCCTCCTTGTAAAATGATCCGACCAGCAGCAAGAACAAAACTGAAAGAAACAAAACAACAACAGCATTAGACGAAACCTTAACAATAGTTTCAACAAGCTTTGATGATGCTATAACCAGAAACGCCATTACAAAAGAGGCTATAGCATTAAGGTTTTTCTTTGTATATTTGTGGCCTTCAATTTCCTCTGTGCCAAGAACTTTGGTTTTTTCAAGTATTGCAAAAACAATTGTAAAAACAAGCAAAAACGGCAGCACAACATCAAATAACCCGATTTTATCAAAGAATACCAGAACTTGCCTGAATGGAGTTACAGCAGTTGCCATAAGCTAATTTGGCTAATGTAGGTATTTAAAGTTTTCGGAAATATTTATAAAGAAAACATCAACCTAGGCAAATATGATTAATAAAAATGAATTCAAGAAAATACAGCAGGAAATGCACAAGATTGAATTGAAGAGAGAGGAAGTTATACAATTGTCAAGGAATATCATTACAGTTTCAAAGCAGATAATTTACGCTGCGCAAAGAAATGACTTAAAGGAAGCTGAAAAATCCATTAAGAGCATAAAAGAAAATATAAAAAAATTGCGAAAAATAAATATAAATACTGATACCAACATTAATTCTGTTGCTTTGCAGGAGTATGTTGAAGCTATTGCTTTCTTTGAATTTGTAAAAAACAAAAAGATACCAACAAAAGAGAGCCTTGGGGTAAGCGCTGAAGATTATTTAAGCGGACTTTGTGATTTGACAGGAGAGTTAGTTAGGAAAGCAATTTATGATGTAATACACAAGAAGTTTGATGAAGCAACAATAATAAAGGAATTGGTGCATGACATTTATGGCGAGTTCTTAAAACTCCACTTGAGAAACGGCGAACTGAGGAAAAAATCTGATTCCATAAAATGGAACTTGAAAAAACTTGAAGAAGTAATGTATGACATTTCTATGAAGGGAAATAACTAAGAATTCCTTTCAACATATTTATTGAATTTTTTTGAAAGATTTATTGGATTTGGGTGATATTATTTTATTGTATTTCTTTAATTTTAATTATTGTTGAATTTATACTGATTTTTGATTAAAATATATTTTTCAATCCGCCTTCTGAAAATAATAGTGCTCGGCGGCAAAGGCAAGTAATATCTTTTATGAATTTTTTAGTTTCACAGCCTTTTCGCCTCGCTCATACATTTAAACTGAATTCATCAATAATTTTAAATACCTTCTTCAAATCCAGCAATATAATGAAAAGAACCCATACCTGCGGTGAATTATCAGCTAAAGATATAAACAAAAAAGTAGCTCTTTGCGGTTGGTGCTCTACTAGAAGGGACCATGGCGGAGTTATTTTTATAGACTTAAGGGACAGGTATGGAATTACTCAAATTGTTTTTGATCCAAGCAATGACATGCCCAGCCATAAGATTGCAGAAAATTTGAGAAGGGAAGATGTAATAATTGTCCAAGGCATTGTTAGGAAAAGGCCGCAAGGTATGGAAAATGAAAGGGTGCAAACTGGCCAGATAGAGGTTCTTATCAATAAAATTCTAACAGTCAACAAAGCGCAGACGCCCCCTCTGGAGATTGAAGACAGAATTGAGGCTTCTGAAGAAGTTAGGCTAAAATACAGGTATCTTGATTTAAGAAGGCCAAAGATGCAGAAGCAATTGATCTTCAGGCATGAAGTGGCAAACGCCATAAGGGAATATTTCAATGAAAATAAATTTGTTGAGATTGAAACTCCTATGTTAATCAAAAGCACTCCAGAAGGGGCAAGGGATTATCTTGTTCCAAGCAGAATTCACTTAGGCAATTTTTATTCATTGCCGCAGTCACCCCAAATCTACAAGCAAATTTTAATGATAGCTGGATTTGACAGGTATTACCAGTTTGCAAGATGCCTTAGAGACGAAGATTTAAGGACTGACAGGCAGCCTGAGCATACTCAAGTTGATGTAGAGATGTCGTTTGCTGATGTCGAAGACATATTTCATCTTACAGAAGGATTGATCAAGCATGTTTTCAGGAAGGTTCTTAACAGGGATGTAAAGATTCCATTCAAAAGATTTACCTATCTTGAGGCAATGGAAAAGTTCGGCACTGACAAGCCAGATATAAGGTTTGGCATGGAATGCTGTACAGTAACAGAAATAGTTCAAAAATCAGAGTTTAAGGTTTTTCTTGATGTTGTTAAGAAACAAGGGGTTGTCAAAGTTCTCAATGCTGAAGGATGCGGAGAAAAATTAAGCAGAAACCAAATTGATGAATTGATTGAGTTTGCGAAACAGAATGGCGCACAAGGGTTAGCTTGGATGAAGGTTGCAAAAAATCACGCACTTGAAAGCAATATCGCCAAATTTTTCCAACTTGATGTGCAGAAAAGGCTAATTGAAATTATAAACGCAAAGCCAGGAGATTTGCTGCTATTTGCTGCTGACAAGCCAAAGATTGTCAATGAGGTTCTATCTCGAATAAGATTAAAATTAGGCCATGAGCTGGAAGTTATAAAGGATGATTTTACATTCTGCTTTGTTACTGATTTTCCGATGTTTGAATGGAATGAGGATGAGCAAAAGTGGGACTTTGGCCACAATCCATTTACAATGCCAAAAGAGGAAGACTTAAAATATTTAGAGACGTCACCTGAGAAAGTATTCTCATACCAGTATGATTTTGTCATGAATGGCTCTGAGTTATTTTCAGGCTCTGTTAGAAACACCATACCGGAATTGCAGGAAAAAACGTTCAAAGTTACTGGTTTATCTAAGGATCAGATACAAGAAAGATTTGGGTTTTTGCTTGAGGCATATAAATATGGGGCGCCAAGCCATGCCGGATTCGGATTGGGGTTTGACAGGCTGGCTTCTCTAATGCAAGGAATACATGACATAAGGGAGGTTATAGCTTTTCCAAAGAACAAATCTGCTCAAAACCCAATGGACGGCTCCCCAAGCGAAGTGAGCGAAAAACAATTGCAGGAATTGCACATTAAGTTGGATTTTGTAAAAGAAAATGTAAATGTCGTTTTTACCAAAATTAGGGATGTTTTAAATAAGGAAAAAATTGAATATGAAGTGATTGAGCACAAGCCAGTTTTTACAAGCAAAGAGGCAGCTGAAGTTCGAGGAACAGAGCTGAAGCAAGGATGCAAGGCATTGGTTTGCAAGACGGAAGAAGGGTTTATTCAGGCAGTTGTTTCAGGTGCAAGGGAACTGGACATGGGGAAGCTGCAAGGATTAACATTGTTCAAGAAAATTGAATTAGCTGACGCAAAAGAAGTAAGAAAAGTAACTGGATGCAATATTGGAAGCGTTCCTCCATTCGGAAACCTCTTTGATTTAAAAGTTTATTTCGACAAATCAGTTGTCGAGAATGAGATTGTGGCTTTTAATGCAGGGCAGCATACAAAAAGCATAAAGATGAAGGCAAAGGATTTAATTAGAGTTGTGAATCCGGTTGTTGGGGAGTTTTC